>JAFTDN010000009.1 GCA_017454165.1 Bacteroidales bacterium
CGCGTTGCAGGTTGCTGCCGTCGGCCTTGTTGATGGCTATCAGGTCGGCCATCTCCATGATCCCGCGTTTGATGCCCTGCAGCTCATCGCCCGCGCCGGCAATCATGAGCAGCAGGAAGAAGTCTACCATGGAGTGCACGGCGGTTTCGCTCTGCCCCACCCCCACCGTTTCGATGAAGATGACATCGAAGCCAGCGGCCTCGCACAGCACGATGGTTTCGCGGGTTTTGCGGGCCACGCCGCCCAGCGACCCCGCCGATGGCGAGGGGCGGATGAACGCCCGTGGGTTGGAGCTCAGGCGCTCCATGCGGGTCTTGTCGCCCAGGATGCTGCCGTGGCTGCGCTCGCTGCTGGGGTCGATGGCCAGCACGGCCAGCTTATGCCCCATGGCGGTGATGGCCGTGCCCATGGCCTCTATGAAGGTGCTCTTGCCCGCGCCTGGCACGCCGGTTAGCCCTATTCGCACC
This sequence comes from Bacteroidales bacterium, assembly GCA_017454165.1. Classification (GTDB taxonomy): domain Bacteria; phylum Bacteroidota; class Bacteroidia; order Bacteroidales; family Tenuifilaceae; genus RGIG6076. Next base: position 468 of record JAFTDN010000009.1, read on the forward strand.
GAGCGGCCAGACAATGGCAGGCAGCGCGAGATGAGGGCCTGCGCCTGATCGGCGTGGTCGGGTCGGCTGCTCTCGAGCAGCGTTATGGCCTGGCTGAGCACGGTGATGTTGCCCTCGGCGATGCCCTGCTCCAGCTGGTCGAGCGTGAGCTCGGGGCGGCGCAGCCGCCGCAGGCGGGCCATGGCCTGCGGGTTCACCGATGGGGGCTGGACCACGCCGGGGTTCACCGTGAGGGCGCTCTTATCCATGTTCGCCATAGCTAAACCTGAACCAGACGTTGCCGTGCCATTTACCCCACGGATATGTAGTTGAACGGGAAGCCCAGCATCTCCGACAGCTCCTCGCCCGATTCCTTTATCTCATCGTCGTCCTCCTCGTAGTACCAGTTCACCCGCACTTTGCAGTTGCCCGCGTCCATGCGGATGAAGAGCAGCAGCATGTCGAGCAAGAATTTGCTCGATGCCGAGTTGAAGTAGGTCATTTTCAGGTTCACCTCGAGCTGCCGATGCACCTCGGGCTCGGCCTGTAGCACCTCTTGGTTGTAGGTATCGAGCCATGTGAGCAGGGGCTTGTAGAAGCCCACAACGTTCTCGGGACGTGAGACGCCGTATATTTCGAACACCGATTTCTCTGGGTCAAACAGAATTCCCGGCGTGAACTCATCGGGTTGAATCTTCAGTATTTCCATGTCTTTCGCGGTGCTATGTTTAGGCCATTGGGCTGTTGGTTTTGAACGATATGGCTACATCGATGGTGAAGTAGCTGTAGGAGGGGGCGATGGGCTCGAAGCTGTGGCCGAGCTTGCCATCGGCCACGCGGGCCATATTGACGAAGCCGAGGCCCGCCCCGCCCTTCTCTGAGATGGTGCCGTGCAGGATGATGTCGCGGTATAGCTCCTTGAGCTCGCTCTTGTCGAGCTGGCCCACCCTGTCGAGGCATTTGCTGATGTGCGCGCACTTGCTTTGCAGCACGGTGTTGCTCACGCTCATCAGCACCGTGTCGTTGCTCATCCACAGCGTAAAGCGAGGGTAGTAGTTGGTGCTCTCGGGCATCACGTCCTGATGCCTGTACACGTTCTCCAGGCTCTCCACCATGAAGGTGTACACCTTCTTGCGCAGGGAGAGGCTGTAGGCGTTGAACTTTTCCATCATCTTGTTCAACAGATAGCCAATCTCATCGTATGACAGTGGCCCGTAGTGATGTAGAATCTCCTGCTTTGTCTCCACCATAAGGTTAGCGTACAGTATTCGTCTGCAATTTAGCCAAATTTACGGACAACGCGCCCATGATGTGCCCAATATTTTTGTCCAAACCATGCGCCCACATGCGCAATATACTGTAAAGCAGAATGTTGCATAGGTGATTTTTTTTTTTACGATTAGCGGTACTTATCGTCATCGCTGTAGTATATGCCCAGGTAGTTCTCATAGCGGGATGGCTCTACCAGCCCCCGCTCCAGCGCACTGCGCACCGCGCAGGCGGGCTCGTGGGTGTGGGTGCAGTTGTGGAAACGGCACTGGGAGGCATGGGCGAATAGGTCGGGGAAGTAGCGGGCCAGCTCGGCGCGGTCGATGTCCACCAGCCCAAAGCCCTTGATGCCTGGGGTGTCGATGATGTAGCCCCCCCCGGCCAGCTCGAACATCTCGCTGAAGGTGGTGGTATGGCGGCCTGTTTGATGGGCTTCGGATATGGCATCGGTGCGCTGCAGCTCGCGCCCCTCGATGCGGTTGAGCAGCGATGATTTGCCCACGCCCGAGTTGCCCGAGATGAGGCTCACCCGCCCGCGCACCAGCTCCCGCAGCTGGTCGAGGCCCACGCCCGTCTGCGCCGATACGCTCAGGCAGCTGTAGCCAGCATGGGTGTAGATGTCGATGTAGGCGGTGAGCCTCTGGCGCAGCGGCGCATCGTTTGAGCATAGGTCGAGCTTGTTGAATAGCAGCACTGCGGGCACGCCGTAGGCCTCGGCGGCCACCAGGTAGCGGTCGATGAACCCTAGGTGCGTTTCGGGATGGGCTACGGTTACCACCAGCAGGGCCTGGTCGAGGTTGGCCGCTATGACGTGTGCTTCGCGCGAGAGGTTGGTGGATCGACGTATGACGTAGTTGGAGCGCGGCCTGATGGCGGTGATGAGGCCTCCCGTGGGCTGCACCTCCACCTCTACCCTGTCGCCCACCACCACGGGGTTGGTGGTGGTGGAACCGCGCAGGCGTAGCTTGCCCCTGACGGTGCAGCCTATGGCCTCGCCGTTGTCCAAGCGCACCACATAGTGGCTGCCAGTGCTCTTCATCACCAATCCTTCGGGCATAATTATTCTTATAGGCACAAAGATAGCGTTTTATTCGGCACTAGACGCACGGGGGCGGTTTTTATATGGAGCAACGGCGAAAAGTTGTCCTTTTGCAAAAAATAGCAGAGACGGGTTGCAACCCGTCTCTGCTATTTCATCGGCTGCGATGGTATCGCAGCTCTACATTCCGCCTTCTGTCTTCTAGCTCCTACCCTACTGTTTCACCACCTTAGCCACGGCGCGGCCCAGGCGGATGATGTACACGCCGCTGGGGTATGCGCTCAGGTCGATGCTGGGGGCTGAGCCCGCCGAAGCCCCGTGAGCGGGTATGCGCTGCAGCAGGTGGCCGGTGGAGTTGAACAGCATCACGTCGGCGGCGGTGCCATCGACAGGCTCAGGCACCTAACTATGCGCGTCCCCGCGTACCGTATGTCGCATCGGGGTAATTTTTTGAACCACCCCGATGCGCATTGCTAACATGAATCCTAAAAATGACTACCTTTGCGGATGTCAATGTCTATATAAACCCATAAAAATCTATGTTTTCAGGTATTGTTGAGGAGGCCGCCACGGTGGTAGCCCTTGAGCAGGAGCAGGACAACCTACACCTCACGTTGCGTTGCTCGTTTGCCCGCGAGCTCAAAATAGACCAAAGCGTGGCCCACAACGGCGTGTGCCTTACGGTGGTGCGCCAGGAGGGCGATTGCTACACGGTTACAGCCATCCGAGAGACACTCGAGAAGAGCAACCTGGGCGGCCTACAGGTGGGCGACCTGGTGAACCTCGAGCGCAGCATGCGCATGGACGCGCTGCTCGACGGCCACATGGTGCAGGGCCACGTGGACCAAACAGCGGTATGCACCCGCGTCGATGAGGCCGAGGGCAGCTGGTACTACACCTTCGAGTACGACCCCTCGCGGGGCAACATCACGGTAGAGAAGGGCTCGGTGGCCGTGAACGGCGTGAGCCTGACGGTGGTGAACTCGCAGCGCGGCTCGTTTCAGGTGGCCATTATCCCCTACACCTACGAGCACACCAACTTCCACCGCATAGCGGAGGGCACACGGGTGAACCTGGAGTTCGACATCGTGGGCAAGTACATCACCCAGATGCTGCGCGGCTATATGGAGTCGGGGCAAATTGACCTGCTGCTGGGCGGTAAAAAGCAATAGCTCTACCGCCTCTACCAGCCCATGTTGAGCCCCACGGTTAGCACATTGTTGCGTCCCTGAAACGCCTTGGGCGTGAACATATCAAGATGCTCTTGGGCCGTGCGTCCATCGGCCTCAAAGCCTTGTATATCGCTCAGCGTGTAGCTGGCCACCAACCACCAGTCGTGGAAGAACTCCCAGCGGGCGGTGAGCGACACGGTGGTATTCTGCCACACAATATCCTGAAGCACAGGCAGCTCGTCGCCCTTGCGCCCGTCGGCGTACTTGCTCAGATAGTCGTACTCGTTGCCGTGCTGGGCGCAGAATGCCTCGGCGCGGAGGAGCAACCCGCGCATCGGGCGATAATCGATGGCCGCGTAGATTTCGCGGGAGTTGTCGCGCAGGTAGTAGCCCAGGTTGGCCTTATTGGTAGCAAATGTTGTGGCTGGCACACGGTGTTTATACGCAAGCGGATACACGTATGTAAGCTCACCCCTGACGGCCAGATTGGCTACAGGCCAACCCGAGAGCTGCGCCCCACCCTTCCACGATAGGAAGTTGTGCCTGTCGGGGTCGCCAATACGCCGCAGCGACAGCTCGTCGCAGTACACCGTACCATAAACATGCAGATGGCGCAAGGTGCGCACGCTGATGTCGGCGAACATCTGCGAGTTCTGGTTCTCGATGCCATGGTTCACGGTGTGGTCTATCGACTTGTAGAACATCACCGGGATGAGGTAGGCCGGCTGCACCTTGATGTCGGAATAAACGATGGAATTGCCCACCGATAGGTTGATGCCCCGATATGGCGTAAAAGTTACGAAGTTGGCCGCTATATATTTATCCCTGAATACCTTGCGCTGTCGGCCATCGTCGAGGGTATAGGAGCGCGTGGTATCCTCCACCTCGCTCACCAGCCAGCCGTGGATGTAGTTGAGCTCGAACCAGCGCACGGGCTTCACCTGCAGCTTAATCATGGCAAACGATGGGTTGGTGCCACCGAATATGGTGGAACCATGGTAGCCCGACCCCCATTGCAGCTGGTCCTTCACCAGCCCGAACGAGCCCCAGCGCCAGCCGTAGATTATGCCGCCGCGCATCTCGGAGAAATCGGCACCGCCCTGCCCCTGCACGTTAATCTTGTAGTTGCCCACCTCGCTCAGCGTGAAGTAGTTGGGTGCGGTTAGGCATTCGCTCATGTGGTTGTCGCGCAGGCTGGCGTAGGCCGTAACGGGCCCCACGTTGCCCAGCACCTCGGCGCCGCCCCAGGTGTGCAGCACCTTGTTGGCACCGCCAATGTGGTAGCGAGCTCCCCAGATGGGGCGTATGCTGATGTGGGTGAGCGAATCCTTGTAGTGCAAGCCCGGCGGTAGAAAGCCGAAGTTGAACCGCGGCGCAAAGCTGAGCAGGTCAAGCCTGCGCTCGGCGGTGTAGGGGTTGTTGGGTGTGGGCTCGAATATGGCGTACTGCCGCAGGTAGAACTCCAGCTCCTTGCGCTGGCGTGCGCTCATGCGCTCGGCCGATGCTTCGGCCTGCCGCAGCTGGGCGGCTATGTGGCGGGCGGGGTAGGGCTTCACCGCCGAGTTGAGGTTGATGTGGCCCCAGGTGGCCAGCTCATCCAAAAAGTCGTAGATACCCTCGTTGCGGAACCCGATGGGCGTATCCTGCGCCCGCAGCGCAACCGTAGCCGCTGTTAGGGTTATGGTTAGCAGTATGTATGCGTATGCTCTCACGTTGATGCTTTTCGTGCTGTTTACGAGAAAAAACGGAATTAGGCCGAGAAAAGTTGGGTGTTCCTACATAATATCTGTATTCCAGCAGGTTATGACACATTTCTGAATCGTTGGCGCAAAACGCAGATAATTGCGAAACTTTTTGTATATTTGTAAGGCTAACCCCAAGGGGTGTTATGAGCGACGAGGCTATTATTCAAATAATTGAGGGCATCAAAGTGCGCATTGTTTGAAACGAGGAGCGGCAGGAGTACTACTTCGCCATTGCCGACGTTGTGCAGGTTTTGACGGAAACCGTGAACCCCCGCGACTACATCAAGCAGATGCTCAAGCGCGACCCCGAGCTGAAGTTGAAGTGGGGGACAATTTGTCCCCCTGTTCGGATGAAAGCTCCCGACGGAAAATACCGCATGACCCAGGCCGCCACGCTGGAGGGCGTTTTCCGTGTCATACAGTCCATTCCGTCCAAAAGGGCCGAACCGCTGAAGCAATGGCTTGCCGAGATTGGCAAGCAGCGCATAGACCAAATGATCGACCCCGAGCTGGCGTTCCAGATGGCCGTTGACGACTATCGCCGGCAGGGCTACTCCGACAAGTGGATCGAGAACCGCATGAAGTCCATCCGCACGTGCAACGAGCTCACCAATGAGTGGAAGCAGAATTTTAACCAAACGACAGTTTGGGTAGCTCCTTCACTATATCCACCGTCTGCACACTCACGTTGATAATGCTGAGCAGCAAATCGAGGATGTAACGGGGCTTGTGGTGCTCACGTGCCCAGTCGTTGGCATCGTTGCGGATGAGCGATTTCTTGTCTTGTGAGACACAATAACGCTCAACAATCCATTCTATTGCCGACTTTCCATTAACAACATATTCGTATGCCTTTGCGGGGATGTTGTTTATCTGAATATTGCCATTGTAGATGATGGTGCTCTTGTCTTGCTTCGACTTGAAGCGGAGTTTGTCAACTACACGGAAATAGTCATAATCGGCATCGGTGCCTGTCAGTTGGCGGTCGCCAACGACCTCGACACCATCATAGGGCAGAACAGTCTCATAATTCAGGTGCAAGTCAGCGAGCTTCTTGCCGTAACGGTAGAAGTCCATAAAGTCCTCAACACGCTCCACGATGGGGATGCGTGGTAACGATTTCTTCAGATCAGCTGCGAAACGTTGACGGTAGTCTGGCGAGTGGAGCAAGCCATAAACGTAATAGAATATCATTTCCTTCGTGATATTCTTCGCCCCACCATAACGGCTGCGCACCTCTTTCAGAATCCAGTCAGTTATGCCATCACGGCGGATGTAATCATCACCAGTTTCTTCATCGAAGAGTGTTTTTTGCTTGTTCTTGTTTTCTTCGTACCAGTAGAGGGGGAAACATTGGGATTTACCAATGAGTTCCAGATCTGGGATTTGGTCAGTGATAATGCAAGTGAAGTCTTTGGTGACTCCAACTCCGCTCACACAAATAACCAGATTATCGTTTGTTGCGGAGGGAAAGAAATCTTTGTATTGACCCATCCTATGGATATAGTCTTGTCCAAAATAGGCATTTAGTTTGCAATATGGTCTATAAACTGCGTGTGTAAATATATGTTGTCCATTAAGAGGTTCTCCTCTCAAAACTTTAGCTATTAAGGAAGAAGACCAACTGATTTTAGTTTCATCCATATTCAGTTCGTCTTGTTTTGTCTTTCCCAAGTTAGCGTTGTATTCTCTATTTAATTGCTGTATGTTTTCTTTCACTTTTTCTATTGAGTAATTATATACCCATGCATCTCTTGCTGTTTCAAGACCTCTACTGTTGACAACGAAAAAACTATTAGCTTTTATATTGAATTTTTTGTTTGGGAAAATTGGAATTTGAGAATCAAATAAACCATCTCGCTGATTTATCCAGTCATTCTTCTCATTGGGCTGCAATTCAGTCCAATCAATACGTCGTATTGACTTGAAATCACGGATAATCTGAAGTTTCTGCTCACGGGTTAGGTAATCGCCAATGTCATGATAATAAATGCTGGCTTTGCTCTGCTTTTTGGAGGGATTCTTGACAAGAATAGTGATTGTTATAGTTGTTCTTGTACCCTCTCCGAAAACATTGCCCATTTCTTTTCTGCGTTGCTCTCCAGAAGTGCGAGCATTGCCTCGCAAATTGAATACATATACGGAAGTGAATTCATCCTGCAAGCATTTGCGCATGCCATCCTGTGCATTGCCATCTATCCAAGCGCCATTGCTGATGAAAGCAACGATGCCTCCCTCTTTGAGCGATTGGATGCGGTCGGATGCCCAGCGGAAAGCCTTGATGTAAGAATCGTAAAGTGAATTCTTGTTGGTGGCATTCGTGTTTGCTGCGTATGTATCAGCAACACGTTTATCAAGAGCTGGGTATTTAAGATTTGCAGCATCATCGTTAGCAGATTTCTGCCCAACAGAATACGGTGGGTTTCCAATAATCACGCGGACGGGTGCTTTCATTTGCTTCAGCACACGTTCAGAGTTTTCGGGGAAGAGTTGGGAGAAAATATCGTTGTCGCCATGTTCATTCAATTGGAAGGTGTCGGTAAGGCAGATGCCGTCGTACATTTCGTATTTATCGGGGTGTATGATGTCATGGAACACCGATTCGATGTTCACGTCCGCGATGTAATAAGCCAGCAGCACGATTTCGTTGCAATGGATTTCGTTGCGGTATTTGCGTAGCATATCTTCCTTGCGGATAAGCCCGGACTGTAACAGGCGAGTGATGAATGTACCTGTACCTGTGAATGGGTCGAGAATGTGGACGTTTTCTTCAGTAAGCGAAGTATTGAATTCCGTTTTGAGGATGTCTTCGATGGAATGGATGATGAAATCCACACATTCCACTGGCGTATAAACGATGCCGAGTTTTTCGACCGTGAGCGGAAATGCGCCTTTGAAGAACTTCTCATAGAGGTCTTTGATGATGGATTGCTTGCCCCGCAAATTGTCGATGTTGCTCACATTGTTCACGACAGAGGTATAGAACCTATCCATTATGGCGGTTTCCATTTCAAGTCCCTCGGATTCCAAAATCTCAAGCATCGATTGCATGGAGTGGCTTACGGCGTTGTTCTGTAAAAACTCATAATCTTTAAAAAGGGCGTCGAAAACGGGTCGTGTTATCATGTGCTGCGCCAGCATTTCAATGGCCTGGGCGGCATCAATGCTGTCGTTGATGTTATTGTGCAGGCCTTTGACAAATTCATCGAATTTCATTTTGGCTACGGTTTTCTCGTTCACCAGCATGGTGATGCGCTGAATGAACTTTTGCGCAATTTCGCCGATAGACTTTGCCCAGTTGGTATAATAGTTCTTGTCGCCCACCTTTTCGACAAGGCGAGCGTAGATGCCATCCTGCAATTCTCCGAACTGCAGTTGCAGCTGACGCGCCACCTCGTTGCCAGAGAGCTGAATGGCATCGCCATCGGGTGCTTCGGTGCCTATGGAATAGGAGCCCGACGGAATGCCGCCTACGGTAATTTTGGGCGGACGTTTTTGATTGAGGTTGATTTGATTGACGTGGGCGTTGAAGTTCTCGTCGTGCGACCGCAAGGCGTTGAGGATGGTCCAAACCACCTTGAAGCGCTCATTGTCGGCAAGAACCAGTTCTGGTGTTACATCATTCGGAACAATAACTGGAATGATGATGTAGCCGAATTTCTTGCCCTTGAACGTGCGCATGACCCTCCCCACGCTTTGTACCACCTCAACTTCGCTGTTTCGAGGCGCGAGGAATAGCACTGCATCGAGGGCGGGAACATCTACACCTTCGGACAAGCAGCGTACATTGCAAAGCACACGGCACTCGTTGGGGTCGGTGGATTCCTGTTTTAGCCAGGCAATCAACTGGTTGCGTGTGTTGGCATCCATTGAGCCGTCGATGTGTTGGGCTTGGATGTTGACCACATTTTTCTTTTCTGCTTCGGGTAGTGTATTTTTGTAATTCTCGCAAATTTCGCCAAAGTAGAGTGCAATCTGTGTGGATGAGAAATTGGGATTGCTGTTGGTGGGTTTTATGGTTTGGCAGAATGCCACGGCTCGTTTCATCAGGTTGGGATCTTGCAGCATGGTGATGCCATTGTCGCCCTTGATTCGTTTTGACAAACCATTTATACAACCTATCAATTTCGTAGCATCATCGAACTGGAGTTCCTTGATTTTATCTTTGTCCGCTGCCATCGAATACTGCTCTTTTATGCGAGTCCGGATAGACTGCGGAATATCATCTTCGCTGACTGTCAGAACCAAAACTTTATAGTCGGTCAGCAAACCTTGGCTAACGGCATCGTTGAATGTAAGGCGGTGGAACTCTTGGCCGTAGATGGCCGCGTCGTCCATGGAACAAAGCACAACGTCGCTTTCCTTGGCCTGAACCTTGGCAGTTTCACGATAGAGGCGCGGGGTGGCGGTCATATAGAGGCGGCGTTTGGCCGCTATGAAGCTGTCGGTGTGTATTTTGGTGAAACTGCTTTCGTCTTGTTCCTTATATTTTATGCCCGTGGTGCGGTGGGCTTCGTCGCAAATGATGAGGTCCACCTGATGGCCAAAGGCATCAATGGCTTCCTTAACCACATCAATGCTTTGATAGGTTGAGAAGATGACGGTGCGGTTTTTGTTGGAGCGGTATTCGCGCAGTTGGCGGGTGATTAAAGCTACATTGGTGGAAGCGGGAACGGCAAGATCGATGACGGAGGTATCTTCGGCATCGGCCTCAATCATCTTGCGTGTTACCTTGGCATCGGAACAAACACAGATGGCTTTCAGGTCGTCGGTTTTGTCGGCCATCCAAGCGTTGAGCGTTTGGCCAAGGAGCGCGATGCTGGGAACGAGGAACAGCACCAAAGCGTCTGGCTCTGTTATCTGCTCCATGATTCGGAGCGATGTGTAGGTTTTACCCGTACCGCAAGCCATAATCAACTTGCCGCGTGTGTTGCCCCGCTCAACAAAGTGGGTGTTGGCCGCCGATATGGCACGAAGCTGGTGTGGACGAGGTTGCTTGCCGGACAGTTTGGCACTATCGCCATATAGGCCATTGCACAGCTGCTGCCAATCGACAGCGGAGTTTTCGAGGTCGTCGAGGTTGATGCGGTTGAACGGCTTATTGAGTCCCTGAATGGCTTCCTCAGCATTGGCTCCCCATGGTTTTCGCGATGTAGAAACCCAAATCAGGTTTGAGAACTCTGTGATTTGGGATGATTCGGGGTCTGTGAACTTTCGGCTGGCGTTGGCCAAGAAACTATTAACGGCGGCCTTGTCGATGTTTGCATCCTCGGCGTAGCACTTGCACTGAATAGCCCAGTAGTCGCCATAGTCAGTGCGGGCCACGAGATCGATGCCGAGGTCTTTGCCTCCGAAGTCTTTCTTTGAGGGGAACTCCTCCCATAACCAAACCTTTTCCAGCGTGTTATATCGGGGATCGGTGCGAAACCAAAGTTTCATCAGGCGCTCAAAGTCGGTGCCTTTCTCTTTTTCGGAGAAGGATTTACTGCGGATTTCAGCCAAGATGTCGTTGATGCAGTATGCCGCTGACAGGCCAGCCTCGAGCTGGTCAGCGGCCGCAATGCGAGGCTGTTTTTCGACGATGGTTTTCTGTTTTGCCATTGAAAAACGGGTGCATTAAGCGGAAGCGCGTGTCCTATGGTATTCTGGCTTCACGGGCTGCTCAGGTGGCCAACAAAAAAGCGCGGATGTTTCCTTATCCACGCCTTGAGGCCCTGAGAAGCCCATGAAAGTCGACAAGTCCACGCCCGCGCTAACGCACAGGCGTTCGCTGACTTATCGGGACTTTCATTGCTTAAAATTTCTCAGGTTTCAAGGCAACTGCCGAATAAATAGCAAACGCTACCGTTTGGTTTATATGTGTGAATGTCAGTTGTTTATGTCGATAACGAACAGGTTTAGTTTATAATTATTTACAAAAAAATGATGATGCCACAAAAAAATGTGCGGCTTAACTTTTATAATACTGCATGGTGCAAGAAAAGGTTGCGGTGCAGGCGCTAAAATTTATCCATTACCGTGGCTGTGCTTTATCTCTCCTGCCCCTACCCACGAGCAAAACTGGATCAAAGCCGAAAGCGTTTGGTGGTTTTCTCACAGCAAGGCGGCCATGTAGATGGGGAGGTAGAGGATGGAGCTGTCGGTTTTTAAACTTATTGTAAATCAATTGTTTGACATGTGTGGCTTCAACTTTTCAAGATTATTGCAAGCCCAAATTTACAGCTTTTCAAGATTATTGGGGTGTTGTGCTTTTTATAATGCTGAAAATCAAGAGTTTTTAAGTTGAGATGTTGCGGTTCTTTCTCCTTCCCACCATCAAAAACGGCAGCAGGCCGAGGGCTATGCCCACGAGGTTGGCCTGCATGTCGCTGGGGCTGAAGCGGCGGATGCCGAGCACCCCCTGCAGCAGCTCCGACCCCACAGCCAGCAGCACGGCCAGCAGCAGCCACGGCCATAGGCTCCGCCACCATCGCGCAGCAGATACGCGGCGGTTGTAGCCCATTATCAACAGCAAGCCCACAAACATAGCTGCGTGTACCACATGGTCGCCCCTGAAGCCCAGCAGCCTGATGCGGTTGAGCGAAACGGGCAACCCGCCCAAAGGCACCAGCATGGCTACGGCCATGCCTACGAGGTAGAGCAGCAGCGCAAGGCGGGCTATGATGCGGGCGCTATGGAGCAAGGCAACTATTTCAGATAGTCAGTAATCTCGGCCACTATCCTCTCAGCCGCATGGGCATCGCCGAATAGGGGCGGGAAGTGCACCTCGCGCCCAGCAAGTTGGGCGTAGGCTTCTACGATACGTTCCTCATCGGCATCGGCGATGATGCCCGCCCCAGCCTCAACAATCTCCACCCACTCGGTCTCGGGACGCAGTATGACGCAGGGCGTTTCGAAGAAAAAGGCCTCCTTCTGCACGCCGCCCGAGTCGGTGAACACCATGCTGGCGTGGCGTTCGAGCATTATGATGTCGAAAAATGGTACAGGCTCCACAATTTTGATGTACGGCGAAGCTATAAAACTATCGTGTAAAGTTTTATTTAGATTCTGTGGCAGCAATTTTTTTGTGCGTGGATGTAGTGGTAGCACAATGGTTTGCTGCTGGTCCTCGGCTATACGTAGCAAGGCCGACACAATGGCCGAAAGTCGTTCGGGGCTGTCGGTGTTGTTGTCGCGGTGTATGGTGCATAGAATGAAATTGCCCCGTTGCACGCCGAGCCGCTCCAGCACCTGGCTACGTTCCTCGGCCATGGTGGCAAAGTGCATGCTGTTGTCGTACATCACATCGCCGCTCTGTACCACCCTGCGCTCTTTACCGTTGCGGAATGTTGCCTGCGAGTTGGTAAATCCCTCGCGCTTGAGGTTGTCGATTGCCGTTTGGGTGGGAGCGAATAGCACCGATGAGAGTTGGTCGCACACAATGCGGTTCACCTCCTCGGGCATAGCCATGTTGAACGAGCGCAGCCCCGCCTCTACATGAAAAACTGGCACATGCAGCTTGCTGGCGGCCACGGCACCGGCCAACGTGGAGTTGGTATCGCCGTAGAGCACCACGCCGTCGAAGTGCTCGTTGCACAGCACTTGCTCTATGCCGTGAATCATTTTGGCGGTCTGTTCGCCATGCCTACCGCTGCCCACGTGCAGGTTGTAATGGGGCGCGGGGATGCCCAGCTCGCTGAAGAATCCGCCCGACATGTTCTCGTCGTAGTGCTGGCCGGTGTGCAAAATTTTCTCGGCAACGGACGGGGCGAACCGCCCGCTAATGGCCCGCGATAGGGCCGCAGCTTTGATAATCTGGGGGCGCGCCCCGATGATGGTGAGGAGGGTGGGCATTTGTTCTTCGTTTCGGTTGGTGATATTACCCTTTCTTTATCGGATGACGGACTACCGTCTTCAACTTCGCAGGTGCTGTATTGCGCGGGTCGGAGAGGTATATTTCGTGATGGAGCCTCTCGCTCGTAATGTCGTTCTCGTAGCCATTTGCCCGTAAGAACTCGTCCATCAGCGCAATCGTGCGCGGGCTCATCATCGTAGGGGCCGTGGTGCATAATCTGAACGCATAAGCCCTCATCTACCGTGAAAAACTCCACCGCCGAGCAGTCAATTTTTTTCTTCTGCGAGGCCGTTTCTTTCGCCCAAGCAACATCGCTTTCTGCCACAAAGTCGGGTAGCCGTATGGCCGAAATCCAGTTAAAGGATGACTTGTCGGAGTAGTCCACGCCGCTTAGCCCATCCTGCCACCAAAAGCCCTCAAGCGGTGGCACAACATACTCAAGAACCCGCTGATGCTGTGGGCGGCCTTGTGGCTCATTTTGAGCGCGTACGCCACCGCGTATAAAATGCCGACAGCCAGGCTGTATGCGCCGTTCTCCTCGTTGGGGTTCCCACGCCCGCGCACGGCGATATAATTCGCTTTCGGCACGGTTACAATCCCGGGCGTATCCTTTGGCAGATAGAATTGCTTGTACTCCTTTTTGAAGCCAAATGGCATTTATAAATATAAACTCAAAGATTAGTACTACCCAATTCAACCTTTACGAATCTTGAACATTCTTGTGCATGGCTCTATTTTCTCCAAAACAGACATCCTGTAATCACTATGCTGTTTAGCTGGAACTTCCAATATTCTATCGAACTCCTGCCGTGTCATGCCGAAATACTCTGCCAATAAATTCATATCGGCATTTTGCAATTCTGGCGACTCATAGGTAGGTTTTTCCAGTTCCGCTAACGCATCCTCTCGCGACAACTGTCCCGATATAACTAAACTAGATAGATGGGATTTTCGTTTATCCATGCCAAATTTCACAGGCAGATAATAGCCCTGCATAAATCTGGTTAACACATTTTCGTGGTGCTTGCCTCCGTAATATTCAAAACCACAGAAATCAGCCAATTCCTGAAATGCTCTATCTTTATTATAATCAATGTAATTTAGAGGCAGAATCGTCTTTACCGGAGAAAATAGTCTGCTCATATAAAAGCCCACAATACTCTCAAGGTTCAGCTTATCAATGGGTTTACTTCCGAACTGATTATGAATTGCTTTTATATGACGTTTATCCTTGGCCGAAACACCCGCTGAATGTTCTAATATTGCTTCTAAAGCAAAGTTTGAACCGCTAAGTAGATATTTTATGCCATACTCATTCGTGCACTCGCGTAACGCTCTTATCAGTATGTTATCCTGAGGAAGGGCTACACCTGATAAACCTGCCTTAAAAAAAGACAACAATAAATCTGCGTATTGCTCTTTATCTGGGTGTATATACTGAATCTCGGCATGTGCCGCGTCACACAGCCCAGCTATATTACGTTTTGCTACACCCGTATCCAAGCCATCATCTATGTGTACCGCCAACATTCTCAATCCCATTTTAGCCCCAAGATATAGCACATACGAGCTATCCAATCCGCCAGAGATTCCTATTGTGCAGTCAAATTCATTCTCCTTGCTATCAACTTTTATTTGTTCAACGATTGCCCTTAATCGATCGATACCATCAGGAAAATATTTTTTATTCCTATACGCAACTGCGTTATTACAATAGTTACAATACCCCCGCTCATCGAACTCAATAGTCGGGTCTGATGCATTGTCCATTACGCAACGTGCACATCGCTGATAAACCATACTTCCAATTCTTTACGTTCTACTCATGTTTTGTACTACAACAGAAGTCTCGACCCAATGATACGCCAATGAATGGATAATGTTACGTTATCGCATGACCGTCTTCAGTCTACACGGGGTAAAAATAAATACGTGCCCCTGTCTCCTATTGCCGTTTTTCAAAAATTGACTACATAAAATTATATTGATAGTCTGGATTCTCCTGAATAATACGCTTGCTTTTAGGGTAGTTTTCGACTATCCACACCAAAAACGCCGTTACATCAATCTTATCTTTCAACATCTGCTGCCGTTTTAATTGCCATTGCTGCCAACTGTTCTTATCTTGAGCCAGAATCTCCATTCCTTTCTGAATAGCTCTACTTTGATCTTCCTCCGATTCAGTCAAATTCAATACTAAGTTATAGTCGTATTCCAAATGCTTAGTGTAATAGGTACTCTCATTATTCAAATAAATAGAAGGTACCCCAAGCATAGCAGCTTCTTCGGACATTGTACTGCTATCTCCAAACACCAATGCCGAAAAGGCTAGCACATCGTGAATACGACTTGGATGCGTTGGCAATCGATAGGCATCAAACTCGTTCGGAAGTTCGCTCTCCGATGACACAAACACTCGACCCAACTTTGCAAACTCACGAATCGCTTTCAACTTATTTTCCATAGACATTCCTCTGCATTTCCCTGCATCATGGCTCGCATTCCAAGCTACGAACCTAACTATCGAATATTTTTCACCTCTCTCCACGCCCAGCTCTTTAAGCACACTTTCATCGGGAATAAATCGATTGGGGTGCAAATAGCCCAACTCATTATACCCAGCCATGCGAAATTCCTTTGTCTCCGACATGATTGGATGCTTATAATTGCCCGTCAATATTAAATCCGTAAATGGACGGTATAATCTCACTTGTTCCATATTGTATGTATCCTCAATACAAATATGAGGTTTACGTAACAATGACGACACCTGTGCTGCATACATAGACCCAAGGCTAAGAAATATGTCTGGCTTAAACTTTGAACTTATTCGTAACATCTTGAAGTCAAACTCCACCATGCCCAATATTTTTTTTATGGCTGTGGTGTGCTTCTGCCCAAACGATATGTAATTGAAGCCCTCTGCCTCTAAAAGTTGAATGATAAACTCTTTTTCCCTACAAGTAAAGAGCACCCGATGTCTACGTTGAGTCATTTCGTGTGCAAAATGCTTTAGGGCATGGATATGAGCAGGATGCCCTATGTCTATAATTATATTCATAACTCAGTATCCCTCATTTTTTCTTTCACCGATTTTATCACCCGTGCAGGGTTGCCAACAGCAATGCTATATGGAGGAATATCCTTGGTTACTACAGAACCAGCACCGATAACACACATTTCTCCTATAGTTATTCCTGGTAACACTATGACACCAGCACCAAGCCAAGTATCATGTCCTATAGTTATTCCTTTTTTCATTGGCGGGAGCATCTCTTTCAATCTCGATGAGTTAGAATGTGAAGAAATCGCCAAAATAACCCGCGGTCCAATAGAGCATCTATCCCCGATCGTGAGATTGCTTCTGTTTTCCACATAACTCACAGTAACATTCAAATCCTGCGCCACATACGCATCTTTACCTATTTCATAGCCCAATGCTCTTAATGATTTAATCCTAATCTTTACATGAGGGAAATGCACACCTACTTTGTACAAGAATGCACACTTCAGCCGAATTAAATATTTCTTCACCTTCACTGCTACAATTTCTTTATCATCATCAAACCAACTTTGCCTATAAGAAAAAGAGGCCCATTTAGCACACACAAAAAACGTCCATGCTCCACTAATCGCCCTCCAAATTTAGACTTGAACTCACGGACACCGTAGCTCTTATCTGGTCTACCTGCACCCATAAAGTCAAAATACTTATAATTATTCTGCGCAGCATAACGTATTCCTGCATACGTAGCAACAGTAGACGGATGAATGTTTTTATACACACCATCTTCGCCACATACAAACCACTCATAAACAGCATAATCTGACAAACAGACACATACTATCCCTCCTATAATTTTTCCCTTGAGTTTGACAAGTAGAAACTTAGAAAAATCCTGTTGATAAAGATATTCAAAGAACAGAATAGGAAAAAGTGGTGTCTTTACTTTATTTATATACAAATCATGTAAGATAGCATAAAACTCTCTTATATCTTCTAAGCTATGAGCCTCCACAATCTCCGCTCCTTCTCTAAATGATGTTTTTAAATAACGCTTACGACTATTTGCTAATTTCTTGTTTACAATATCCTCCGAGGTTGTATCTACATGAAAGTTCAAATGAGGCTCATACAAAAAACCATTATCTTCAAAAACTAATCTATAACGAGAATAATCAAACAAATTACGCGTTTCAATATATATTGCATTTTTCCTCAATCCTTTACGCAAAGCACGTAATAATGCAGACAATTCTTCGTCTGTAATGCTATCGTCCAATAATACCCCACCATTAATGATTGCCCTCCTCGAAAAATAGCCCTTCAGCAAACCTCCATCTTTCTGGATATAACCCACAACAAGCCCCCGCAAAATGCCATCATCCCCATTTACAGCATATACAAAAGACTCTATCATCGGCAGCGATGAAATAAAACCGTAGTATTCCTTTGACTGGAAAATACTTCTCGTTCGCGAACTCTTCAGCAATGCATCCCATTGCTGAACATCAATATCAGCTATATTATCAATCACCTGCATCTGTCTCATCTTTTTGCTATTATGTGTTTTTTCACTGCATTCACCATCTGCTGCCGCCCGTATTCATAAATCCATGGCAACACGGTGTCATGCCAACGCTGTGGATGCGTGGTCATCATTATACGCTTGGGCAAAGCCCCCGAACGCGCTGCCCCTATAATATCCTGCGTGGTATGGTATACCCATCCTTTGGATACCCACTGCTCCTGATAGACAGGTATTTTGTCCCGAACCGACACCTTATGACCATCCCATCTACGTCCCGTGTCTGTTAGATAAAATATCGAGCTAAAATCGACATCAAAATATGGCTCTCCAATAATCCCCCAATCCCTATAGTTAAACATCTTCCACAAAGTGCGGCTATCCCATTTCGACTGCGGGGCTCCATGCATGCATATCGTCCGCACAGGGTAAAACTCCCTGAAGTAGCCCAACCAACGCTCAAAATGTGCTTTTGCTGTCTCTGCATCGCCATGGCATATGGACATATCTTCATAATGATATCCCAGTTCGAAGCCCATATCTACAATCTGCCGCATAATATTAGGCTGATTGCTCTCTGGAACAACCCTAAAGTAGTACGATGCGCGGGCATCAAACTCTTTCTCTATCCGCGCAACATCTATAGCTCGCGAGGCCCACTTGTCGATATCGTGCCGGAGTATTACGAAGCGTGATGGTTGTACTATCTCTCCGCTTAAGTAGTCCTCAAACGCAAGAAAACGATAACCTGCATTGCCAAGCGTTGCAAGCAGCCTTTTGTATTCGTTTAATGTAAAATCGCGCGCCATAACCCTATTGTTTACGGCGATGCCATTATTTTGTTGCACATTTCGCTAGCAACAGAAAGCTTAAACAGCAATACCGCCCCGTTGCAAAAACAACCTCACCGCATCAAATGCTTCTGCGCACCCACATCCCACCTGCACTCTACGTACATGGGCCAATGAGCGGATGAAGTTGGCAGACAGATAGCTGCGCTGCCCCTGGGAGCGGTATTCCCCAAGCGCGGCTATCTTTGTCTCTAGATGTTCCTTCGCGAGCTTCACAAAGCACTGGGTGTTGAACGTCAGGTTGTTCCAGATCAGCTCGTAGCCCAGGAAGGTCGTGTTCTTGAAGGCACGCAGTGCCTCCTGCGCTATTGTGGTGTGGTCTTGATGGATGTCGTGAAGGCTCGGCATGAGCACCAAATCGAAACGGTGGCGGCTCCGCAGCTCAATGAGATTCTCCAAAATTTCCTGCCTGACGTATCCCAGCTTTCGCACCTGATAGCTGTATATGATTAGGTTCTAGGGCTTTATGCCTAGCACCGATGTAGCGTTGCGCACCTCGGTTTTCAGGATGTCGCGGGGGAAGGCTGCGGGCACCGACTCCTCGGCGGTGGAGAAGGCCACATAGGTAACCCTGCTCCCCTCAGCTATCAGCTTACAGATAGTTCCCCCAGCTCCCAGCTCCCAGTCATCGGTGTGGGGAGAGAGAGCACGAGCACGTCTTTGAATTGACTTATCATTTGACCTTCCTTTCCAACTTTCTCGCAGGGTTTCCCACCATCACCACGTTGGGCTCTACTTCCTTGAGTACCACAGCCCCCAGCCCTATCAGCGCGTTGTCGTGTATGACGGTTTGCTCCTTTATTGTAACATTGGGAGCCAGCCAGCAGCCGCGCCCCACGCGGGTGCCCCCCCCCAACGAGGCCCCCGCTATCACGAATGCACCCTCGCCGATATGGCAGTTGTGAGCGATATGCACCAGGTTGTCAATCTTGGCATTACTCGCGACAACCGTGTCGCCCAGTGTGCCCCTATCAATGCAGGTATTGGCCCCGATGTAAACATTGTCGCCCACCACAACGCCCCCCTTGTGGGGAAATAGCAGGGGCATTCCATCAGCATCTCGCTCGAACCCAAATCCCGACTGCCCAATCACTGCCCCCGATTTAATCTCGCACTGCTTTCCGATGCGTACACAATTGTCAATCACCACATTGGCATGTATGCAGGTGTCATCGCCTATTACGCTTTGCACCGATATATCGCAGTGGGGGGGCTATCTGTACATTTAGCCCTATTTCAGCTCCATCCTCCACTATGGCAGTGGGGTAGATTACACCTACAGAAGATGCGAGAACGAAGAATCGGTTCATCACCCTGATGAAGTCGAGCCAGGGCTTGACGAAGATATTATATGCGAGCACCTCAGCTTGCCTGTATAGCCGCTTGCCACAATGGCCACAATGTCGCTATGAGCATTCAGGGCGGAGGCGAACGCATCGCTATACCGCTTGGCGAACACCGCGGCTCCCGCCCGGATGTCGGATAGCTGGGCGTAGTCCCCTATGGGGACGTTGCCGCCCACTAGCTCTAACCCTAAGTATGATGCAATTGACTTGGCTTCAACTACCATTACCATATCTGTTAGCTCTTTCTTACTACTCCACCACCACCTTGGCCACGGCGCTGTGGGTGCGAACCACATAGAGGCCAGCGGGCAGGCGGCTGGTGTCAACCCATGTTTTGCCGCTGAGGGGCTGCTGCTGCACCAGCTGGCCGCTGGCACTGTAGAGCCACAGCTGCCTATCGGTGTCGGCGGGCTCCACGTAGAAGCCGCTGTGCGTGGGGCTGGGGTAGAGCGTAAGGCGGCCCAAGCTGGCCTGGGTCACGCCCGTAGCCGCGCCGACCTTTACTAGCACCCGTCCGCCTGCATGGCAGCCGTGCGTATCGGTAATCACAACATCGTAGGTGAGCACCTCGCCAATGACGGCGGCACGAGCGTCAAGTTGCACTATGGAGTCGCCCTGCTGGCCGTTCCACCGCCACGTCAGGCCCTCTCCGGAGCTCGGAATGGCGAGCGTTTCGGTGGTTCCAGGGGCTATGAACACGGTGTCGATGGGGAGCTGTAGCATGGGGCGGTACACCCGCAGGGCTATGGGAGCCGACTTCGTTACGCAGTTGCCGCCAGCCACTATGCTCACCATGTACTCGCCGGGGACGTTGGTGATGAGGTCGGCCCCACGGTGCGGCAGCGAATCGCGGCCCAGCAGCACGGGTTCGCCATCGCGGAACCACTGGTATCCCTCTGCGGCGGGGCTGACAGAGAACGCTACCAGCTGCCCATCGCCGAAACACCACTCGGTGGTGTCGGGGGTGGAGAGCGCTACCTGGTCGGATGCTAGGCGGGCCACCCGCACCGAGTCGATACCCACACAACGGCCATTGAACATGCGCAGGGTGTACACCCCGACGGTGTCGGCATGGTGCCTATAAGCCTGCGTCAGCAGGCTATCGCCTAGGTGCCACTCCACGCTAGTGAGGGTTTGCAGCGAGTCGTCCGCCGACAGATTGGTGCTGATGGGCACACCCGAGCACCAGTTCAGGGTGTCGGACACAATTCTCACGCTGGGGGTGTGGTGCACCGTGAGGGGCAGCTTGATGGAGCGCCCACGGCATTGGTTGGCATCGATGCCCTCCACATGCACCTCGTAGGTTTTGGCCTCGCCTGGGCGGAAGTCGATAGTATCGGAAATGATGGCCTGCTGCATGGGGACACCATCCACGTAGTAGTCGTAGAGATCGGCACCTTGGGCTGTTATCTGAATCTGCTCGCCAGCGCATATCTCGTTGGTGCTCAGCTCGGCCAACACGCTGGGGGTGCTGTTCTGCCCCGTCAGGGTGAATGCCCGCTCCATGACGCATCCTTTCTCATCGGTAACGGCCAGGACGTAGGTGCCTGCGGGTACTCCCACTAGGTTCGGGTAGTTGTCGGCCACGTGCAGGGGTACGGAGCTGGTCCACTTGTAGGTATATAGCCCGCTGCTGCTGCCGCCCGATATCTGCGTGTGTATCTCGCCATCATTGGCATCGGCGCATAGGGGCAGCACCATGCCGCCGTCCACGTTGTCGATCTCTATGTTGATGGCCGAGGGCTGGCCCAAGGCGGTGCTCCAGGTGCCCGTGCAGCCCAAGCTGTCGTAGATGGTGATGCCGTAGTCGTTGGCCCTCAGCCCATGAATCTCAGGGGCCATGAGCGTGTTGGACCAGATGTGCCAGAACCCACCATTGCCACCTTCTATGGTGCTGTAGTCGAGAGAGAAAGCTCCATCCTCCTGCCCGTAGCACGAAATAGGGGCATCGGGTGATATTTGGAACGATATTTTCTTGGGCTCTGTCACCTCCATATTTTCGAGAACCTTGCTACATCCGTTTTTGTCGGTAACCGTCACCTTATAGTCGGCGGCGGGGCCTAGATTTTGCACGGTCTGATTGGTAGCCTGATTCACGGTGTTGGGGTGCTCCCAGGCAAATTTGTACGGGGCGGTTCCCCCCTGCACATCGAGGATGATCTGCCCATCGTTGTAGCCGTTGCACGTTACCTTCATTATGGTGTCCTTCACCACCAGCTCTGCGGGCTCGCTGATGGTTACGTTCACCGTGAATTGATTGGTGTTGTCCGAGTTGTCGGTAAGGGTGATGGCATATTGCCCCGGGGCAACAATATAGGAACCATCACTACCCATCGATGGCGCGGTGGTGATTGCCTCCCCGTCCTTCGTCCATGCGGTCTGATAGCCGCTCGCCCCTGGGCCCGATGCCATTATTTTTATCCGTCCATCGTTGCTACCCTTACATTTGGCATCGGCAATCTCGACGGTGGCATATAGCTTGCGCTCATCGCCCAGCACAAACTGCCTCTGCTCGGTGCACCCCAGCGAGTCGGTCACGGTGGCGGTATAGACTCCCGCAAGGGTCAGCCCGCTGGCTCCGCTAGCATTGGAGGTATATCCCCCTGGCCCATCCCAGCTAAAGGTAAGGCTACCCGCGCCGCCAGTGGCCCCAAGGTTGATGCTGCCATTGTTCGAGCTGCTGCTAATATGACTCACCACAGGATTTAGGGCTATGGGCTGGTAGATGTTAAGTATCGAGACGGACTGCGATGCACGACAGCCATTGGCATCGGTTACCGTAACATCGTACTGTCCCACAGATAGACCCGTAAGGGCTGCGTCATACACCTCGCTAGGCTGGAGCACACCGTTCTGTGTGCTCCAGAAGTAGGATAGACTCCCCGTACCGCCAGTGGCCGACAGGTTAATGGTGCCATCGGGGGCGCAGTACTTGTTCACGTCGGTGTGGGTGTCGGTGAGCACGATGGGGTCGGGCTGCACTATCTCCTTCTCCAGGGTTTGCGTGCTGTGCCCATCGGACACCACCACGCAGTATCGCCCTGCGGGCAATGCCTTCACCGTGGCCGTGGTGTCCACGGTGGGGTTGTAGGGCACGAAGTCAGCTCCATCGTGCCTATACCAGCGGTAGGTGCACTTGCCCCGGCTGAAATAGGGCGTAACCGTGAGCTGGCCGCTGTTGTTGCCGTGGCATCTCACGTGCTGCACGTGGGTGAATGCGGGCGAGAAGCCCGCGCTGGCCCTGGCTAGGTAGCCCGAGTGGACACCATGGTAGGTGTAGAAAGAGGTACGCCCAGAGAGAGGAGTATATTCGGCCATGTATTCGGGGCGTTCGTAGTATGCCTTGTCGTGGTAGCCCTCGTTTTTGAGGTGGATGGTGTCGTTGAACACCACCTCGGCGCTGTAGGAGCGTCCGCCTACGTAGAGCTGATCGTCATCATCGATGAAAAGTTTCATCGAGCTGCTGCTGTACATGGAGTCGCGCAGGGTGAGCATTTTTACGGGGTTGCCATGCATGTCGTATATGAACACGCCCATCCCTCCATCGCTGAGCGTTACGGTGTCGGTATTGAACTCTATCCTTTCCCCGGCATCTATTTTCGCGGCCATGGCCACGAAACCCCTCTCGCCGTTCAGCTCGCAGTCCGTTGCTACATCGCCACCTGGTATGAAGTTTTTTTCCAATAGCCGCCCTTCGGTATTGTACTTGGCGAATAGCATTCCGCTTGACATATCCACAGCAAAACGCGAAGACAGCTTTTTTCCCGCCGCATACGATGTAATAAGGGCTGGGGACATGTCCACCACGCTGTCGAGCATTACTCCATCTTTAGCAGCATTGCGGCCCGTACCATCGTTCAACGAATGGGCCCTATTTCCAGGATCAACCACCCCTATGGCAAAGAGGTAATTATCGTGCCTCGCTATTTTCATGTATCTATCATTTCCACCTCTTCCTCCACCAGTCTGCGCCCATTCCACGCGGCCTGTTTGGGCGTTCATACGCATTAGCATTAAATCGGAACCTGGGTTGGCCAGCATATTCAGCTCTCCTTTACCCTTGTTCGTATATGGACGCAGTGCTTTATAGCTTTTACCATCGGCAACATAGCCATCGTTATGCCCCACTATAAAAAGGGAGCCATCGAAGTGCAGCGCATCGCGCAAATATCCTGACACAGCCCATTGTACTGGTCGCATGTAAAATCCGCCCTGGCCATTGGTATATTTATACTGTTCCAATATTGCAGAAAACCCATTGCTCCATTTTATGCTCCCGTTGCTGCCATCCATGCATATCACCAGCTTGGTGAAGTTGATGGGCGTAAAATATGTGCTATCGCCCACTGTTACCGTTGAACAGTAGGTTTTTCGGTATGGCGCGTCGTGTTTTTCGAGGCTATCGCTTACGCTTTGATTGTAACGTCTCCTCGTGTTCACCCATTTCATCATGTCGGAATGATTGCCACAGAGCGCTTCGATGTTGTATTTTGCCAAGCTATCATTGTCATAGCCCGAATCAAGCAACATGGCCGTAGCAAACCACATGCCATATAGGTTTGGTGCCCACACACTTTTATCAGGATGTGTGTAGTATAGCCTGCTCAGCTCCTTTGGGCTCGTTCTATTAGCATATAGTTCTGCATACTCCCCAGTTCTGTAATTAATTGGTGTAGTCGGTATAGTTGCATTTGCATTACGAATATTTTGGATTTCAGTCTTAGCATTAGTAATAGAATCGGTGGGCATCTTAAATGTAGGTATCGGAAATCTAGTTGTATTGTACTGAGTGCCAGCGTTCGCTAGAAGATACAGATAGCCACTATCGTCTATAGTCATCGCATTGATGTCGCAAAATCTATCGTCTTCCGCCGATATTTGCATAACCTCACGAACCCACTGCACAGCCAAACCACCAGAAGCATCGTTGCTAAGCTTTATCACAATGGCAACGTTTTTGTCGGAGACATTGGTGTAGCCAATGTCGGTTGCTACCCCTGGGCCTATACGGCCAGATATGTAAATGTTCTCGTGCTTGTCCATTATAAGCACCCCCGAGGTGATGCCCTCTCCCAGCGAGAAGGTTCTTATAGATAGCGGATTGCCCTGAGCATCGAGCTTGAGTACGAAAATGGCTTCGCCATTGGCAGCGATGCTCACATCGCGATATTTTAGCCTATCGCGGAACGAACCCACCACAATGCGGTTGCCGTGCATAATCTGCATCAGATTCACAAGCACTCCTGCTTCCCGCATGGGCCCCGGGTTGGAAGAGGAGGGCGCAAGCGCGTCAACCATAGTCCATCCCTGAGCAAAGATGGCCGATTGCGCCACTGTTAGCAATACGATAAGGCAAACTAATCTTTTCATAGTCATGGTCAATATGTTCAGTATGGTGCTTGTACGGTGGTGGGGCAAATTTGGTTGCAACGGGTTCACAATCGTCTGGGTTTCCTATGAGCACGAAAAGACACGCCACACATGCCCCGAAAGGCACATCATTACGAGCACATCGAAGCTCATCGTTCTCTGAACGCCTGCGCAGCAAGAGCCCACAAATTTCTATAATCAGTATTGTTAATCTAATATAGAAAATAATATGTATCTTTGCGGCTTGAACCAATATTGTAATTACCATGGATTGTCCAAAGTGCAAAAGCGCCCTATACACGAGGAACGGTGTGGTTGGCGGGAGGCAAAGATACAAGTGCAAGGAATGCGGCTTCAACTACACGGTGGAGAGGAAGTCGGACGTC
>JAFTDN010000010.1 GCA_017454165.1 Bacteroidales bacterium
GGCGCGGCCTATCATGATGCCGTCCACGCCGTAGCGCTCGAACCGCTCGGCGGCCACCTCGGGTGAGTCCACATCGCCGTTGCCTATTATAGGGATGCGCATACGGGGGTTGCTGCGTACTTGCCCTATCAGCGTCCAGTCGGCCTGCCCCGTGTACATCTGGGCGCGGGTGCGTCCATGTATGGTGAGTGCTTGTATGCCAACGTCTTGGAGCCGCTCGGCCACCTCCACAATGTTCATGCTGGCTTCGTCCCATCCGAGCCTAGTTTTGGCTGTTACGGGGAGCTTGGTGGCCCGCACTATCTGACGGGCCATCTCTACCATCTTGGGCACATCGCGCAGCATGCCCGAGCCGGCACCTCGCCCGGCTATCTTTTTCACGGGGCATCCAAAGTTGATGTCGATCACCTCGGGCCGGGCGGCCTCGGCCATGCGGGCTGCTTCCACCATGCTGTCCACCATGTGCCCGTAGAGCTGTATGCCGATGGGCCGCTCCGCATCGGCGATGTGGAGCTTGGCCACGCTTGAGCCGGCTTGGCGGATGAGGCCATCGGCGTTGATGAACTCGGTGTACATCATGTCGGCCCCGAAGTGCTTGCACATGAATCGGAACGAGGGGTCGGTGACGTCCTCCATGGGGGCGAGCAGCAGCGGTTGGGGGCCTAAATCGATCGGGCCTATCTTCATTCGTGGCGGGGGTGCTATCAGAACCCCAAAGTTAGCGTATTTAGGCGGAACGCCCAACCAGCGGGCATAAAAAAGCCCCGAGGGGCTGTGCCTCGGGGCTTTGGGTGAGCGGGCTGTGGGGTTACAGCGTGCCGTTCTCGGCGGCCTTGATCATGTTCTCGTCAGCCGAGATGTAGATCTCCACGCGGCGGTTGGCAGCGCGGCCCTTCTCGGTCGAGTTGTCGGCCACGGGCATGTTGAACGACATGCCCTCGGTCTTCATGCGGTCTTTGGCAATGCCGCAGCTCTTCAGGTAGTCCGCAACGGCGGAAGCGCGCTGGGCCGAAACCTTCTCGTTCACTGCGGCGGTACCGGTGTTGTCGGTGTGTCCGTAGATGGTGATGTCGGTGTCGGTCATGTCCTTCATGGCGGTGGCGAACTTCTTGAGCTCGGTTTTCGAGGCGGCCGATAGGTCGGAGCTGTTCTTGGCGAACAGGATGCCGCTGTCGAAGGTTACCTTGATGGCGGCCAGACCGTTGTTGTCGGTGATGGTCTCCACGGCGGCGTTCTCCAGGGCGGCCAGCTCTTTGGCTTTCTTGTCCATCTTGCGGCCAATCAGGGCACCTGCACCAGCGCCCACCGAGCCGCCGATGGCGGCACCGATGGCGGCACTCTTGCCATCCTTGCCCACTAGGGCACCTACGCCAGCGCCCACAGCGGCACCTGCGCCAGCGCCAATCAGGGCACCTTTGCTTGTTTTCGACATTGAGGCGCAGCCCGATAGCAGTACGGCGGCGCACGTGATCATGGAAATTGTGGTTCTTACCTTCATGATGGGTAAAATTTATGTGTGGTTAAGCACACAAATGTACGCAAATACCGCTCCAAAATATTCGTTTGGGTGCATATTTTTTCTGATAAATGTCATAAATATCTTAATCATAGATGTTTGTGATTATGCGTTTGCTTTGGCAGGTGGGGGCAGCAGGCAGGGCCACCCCAAGTGGGGCGGCCCTGCCTGCTGATGTTGTATGTGTTAAGGTGGGCCCCAGCCTAGCGTTTCTCCCAGCATTTCACCCATTCTATCTCCATGGAGGCGTTGGAGGCACTATCGCTGTACACGCCTGAGGCGAAGTTTAGGTATAGGGGCATGTTTGGGGGGAGGGGGTTCCTCTCGGTTTTCACTATGGAGCCGTTTATGGCCCAGCGTATCTTCTTGCTGTCCCATTCCACGGTGAATATGTACGATTTGCTCAGATTTAGGCCCTTGGTGCGCCGCACGCGCTTGTTCACCTTAGAGCCCTTGGTGCTGAACATGCCGCACTCCACGGAGGTGGTGTCGGTGTCGAGCTTGTGGAATACGTCTATCTGCGGTAGCATTTTGTCGCCCAGCAGGTACATGGAGTGGTACACCCCTGGGGCGCAGGTGAGCTTCACCTTGGCCTCTATGCGCCCGCTGGTTTGTCGGTGCGATTTACCCGTATTGATGATGCCCGAGGTGTAGCCGAATTGCCTAGGCACGAAGCCCATTTTGTTGTCCCAAGCTAGCCCCTGCGAGGGCTCTTTGCGGGTGATTATCTTGATGCCGTGCCCATTGGCCTCGATGTTTTGGCTGGTGTAGTTCTGTAGGCTGTCGCCTGGGGTGTACGATTGCCCCATGAGCTGATCGCCCCAGAATATGCGGTTGAGCCATTTCTGCTCATTGAGCCCAGCGGTGCCGAAACGATCTTCGAAGGTAACCGTCCAGCCCTCCATGAAGCCGAAGCGGTTCTTTTTTAGCATCTTTCTGTGCCGTTTGAGCTCTGGCGATTTGAGCAGGCGCTTGCGCTCCGCGAGCATGGCGTAGGCTTCGGACTGTTTGAACTTGTTGCTGCTCTGGAGGTATTTCTTGCGGGCGATAAATTCGGGCGATGTTATCCGGGCCTTCAGCTCTTCGAACCGTTTCAGGGTCTCTGTGCCGGCTAAGCTTTGGTAGTGCTGCACGGCCTTGTCGGCCTGTAGCTTGTTGTAGCGTTTTACATCGGCATCGGCTTGGTCGGGTGCGTTGAGCTTGCCCGAGCTGTGCATGGTTTCTAGGAAGGCGGGTATGTCGGTGCTGGCCACCTTCAGGTAGTCCTTCATATCCCTGCTGTTGGCGAGCTTTTGGTATTCGGTCTCCAGCTGGGCCTCCTCGGAGTTCTTGTACGTCAGCGCGGCCAGCTCCCTTTTGATTCTTATGGGTTCTTTGGCCTCGTACCACTGGTTGAGCTCTTTGAGCCTAGTGGCGATGTCGCCCTGTTCAAAGTTGATGAAGTCGGAATGCTCTTTTTCAAAGGCTTCCAGCTCCCTCTCGAACGCCTCGGTATCCTTCACCCGTTTGGTGCTGAGGCTGTAGTATTTCGTTGGCGTGAACATGGCCGTTGCGTTTTGGATTGGTTATGCGGTGATGGTGATGAATTCGAACGGTATCTTCAGGTTCTTGGCATAGTCCTCACCGGCCTCCACCATGTCCTCATCGTCATCGCGGTAGTGCCAGAGTACTTTTACGTTATGTCCTTTACGGTGTATATCGCGGAAACGTTCTAGAACCTTGAATATCATTTTACTCGATGAGGTGTTGTAGTACTCGAAGGCCATGTTCACAATGGTCTCCTCATTGGGGGCCTCGGCGTACTGGTCGAGCCAGTTCAGTATGGGGTTGTAGAAGGCTCCCACGTCTTCAGGTAGCGAGTTGCCCGCCATCTCGAATATGCCGTGCTCCTTGTCGAGGTGCACCTTGGGGGTTTCGTGGGTGGCATCTATTTTTATGCTGTTCATAGCGCTTGGGATTGGTTGAGTGGAGGAGGGGGGCGAACGGGGGCTAGTATAGCAGCTTGAACCCGCGTCCGCGCACGTTGATGATTTCTACTGAGGGGTCGTCTTTCAGGTATTTGCGCAGCTTGGTGATGTACACGTCCATGCTGCGGGCGTTGAAGTAGTTCTCGCCGTTCCAGATGGTGTTCAGCGCGGTGTTACGGTCGAGCAGGTTGTTCTTGTTGAGCACGAGGAACCGCAGCAGCTCGCTCTCCTTGGCGGTGAGCTTCTGCTGTTTGCCGTCAAGCTCTAGGGTTTGCTTGACGTGGTTGAACACGTAGCGGCCTATTTTTATCTCGGCGGGCTGGTTGTGCTCTATGTGCTTGCGGGTGCGGCGCAGTATGGCCTCAATTCGCATCACCAGCTCCTCCACGTTGAAAGGCTTGATGACGTAGTCATCGGCGCCCACCGAGAATCCCTCAAGCACATCCTCCTTCATTGACTTGGCCGTGAGGAATAGGATGGGGGTGAAGGGGCTTTTCTGCTTTATGTCCTTAGCCAGTGAGAAGCCATCTTTGATGGGCATCATTACGTCGAGTATGCAGATGTCGTATTTTTTGAATTTGAGGAAGCCCTCAAGCGCGGCGGCACCATCGCGGTAGAGGTCGGTCTGGTAGCCTTTCGACTGTAGGTACTCCCTGAGGAGTAGCCCGAGGTTGTCATCGTCCTCGGCTAGCATTACGTTCACTTTAACAGCTTCGTCCATATTATGTGAGGTGGTTTTGAGATTATCGGAGATCAGTTGTCGCTTTGGGTGTCAAACGGTAAAAATATAAAAAAAGTACTTCCGTTGTTCAGTTCGCTCTCCACCCAGATCCTCCCGTTGTGGGCCTCCACTATCTTCTGAACGTAGCTAAGTCCTAGCCCAAAGCCTTTTACGTTGTGTATGTTGCCCGTGTGGACGCGAAAAAATTGGTCGAATATTTTTTTCTGATCCTCGCGGCTGATGCCTATGCCCCTATCTGCGATTGCCAGCTGGATGCCATCGGGGGTGTCGTTGGTGGCGATGGTTATCGATGGGGTGTCGGGGCTGTACTTCAGCGCGTTGTCTATCAGGTTGTTCACCACGTTGGTGATGTGCACCTCATCGGCCAGCACCTGATGCTGCTTGGCCGCTAAGCGCAGGCGCAGCTTCCCCTGGCGGGCCTGCACCTGCAGATTGACGTGCGAGGCCACCTTGCTGATGATGGCGTGCAGGTCGATGCTCCTGAACTTGAGGTCGAGCTTGCCCCGTTCGAAGATTGACATCAGCAGCACCTTCTCTACCTGCTGCCCCAGGCGCCTGCTCTCATCGGCGATGATGTTGCCCAGCTGGGCGTAGTCCTTGCGCTCGGGCGGGATGTCGGGGTTGTTGAGCAGCTGGGCGGCCAGCGATATGGTGGCTATGGGGGTCTTGAGCTCGTGGGTCATGTTGTTCACGAAGTCGGACTTCATCTCCGATAGGCGCTTCTGCTTGGTGATGATGATGATGGTGGCCGAGAACAGGGTGACGATGAACAGGATGAGTAGCGCCGAGATGCCCGCTATGGGGCTGAGCGACTTGATGAGGTAGTGCCGCTGGTGGGGGAAGTAGAGCCTGAGGTAGAACCTGCGGGTAAGGAAGTCGCTGGGGTATAGCATGTTGCTGTACACCACATCGGGGAAAGCCTTGCTGTAGGCGGGGGAGCGGTATATGGTGCTGTCGCGCTCATTGGCCACGCAGTACTCGTAGTGGGCGGTGATGCCCCGGCGGACGAGCTCATCGCCTATGATGGAGTCGATCTCGGCCTGCGATATGCGCTCCTCGAAGGGGAGCGCCACCCGCACCATGCGGTTCACCACGCTTTCCACGAATACGGTCTGCTGCTCGTGCCTGGTGTCGAGCTTGGGCGATAGGCTTATGCTCCCCCTTGTCGATGCCTTGGGCTGCAGCTGCATCGGCAGCTGCGATGGGCTCATGGTGTCGAGCAGGCGGTGGGTGATGGTGGGGAGGCGCAGCGAGTCCCCCGTGCTGATGGTGAACATCTCTTGGCTGATTTGCTGGCTCCTGACACCGCTGCGGGTCTTGTCCAGGATGCCCTGCTGGAAGGATTGCCGCACTCCGTCCTTCCTGAGCGACACGCTGTAGTGCGGCTTCACCTCGTCGATTACCCGCGCCACGGTTTCGTGCTCCTCCACGCAGCGCACGATGCGCTCCATGGCCAGCACCACGGTCTGCTCGAATTGCGCCTTCTTGGTGGCCATGGCGATGTTCAGCCAGCGGGCCTGCACGGCCACCAGGCCCACCGTGGCCAGCGATATGATAACGGTCAGCGTCCAGATGAGCCTGCTGTTGGTCATGGCGGTGTGGGGGTTATTCCATCCAAAAGGGCAATGTGCGCTTGATGCTGCTGGGCTCCACCCTGATGGCGGCCTGCACCTCCCCGGCTTGCTGTAGGCCCCGGAGCGCGGTGCTGGCCTGCGCGGTGGCCCCATCACCGCTGAGCTCCAGCAGGTAGTCCACCTTGGGCAGCTGCCTTACCAGCCGCCCCCCGTTGGGCAGCGCGTTGGGCAGCAGCGCTATGGTGCCTGCGGGCATCGCAACCTCCGTGGCGAACACCGTGTAGCCCAGCTGCTGCAGAGCGGCGGGGCGCAGCGAGAGCGACCAGCCCAGGCTGCGCTCAATTAGCAGCAGCATCCGCGAGGGGGAGAGCATCGATGATATGGCGATGAGCGCGAAGCCCTGGGGGGGGATGGTGAGCGTTTTCTTCCTGCCCATGAGTTGGAGTGATGGAGGCGTAAATATAGAAAAAAAATCGATGCGGGCTCATCGGGGGATGGGGTTGTGGTGCAGATGGGCCAACCCGCGTAGGGCCGCCTGCTGCTCGGCGTCCTTCTTCGAGGGCCCGTGCCCCTTGCTCACGGGCCTATGGCCGATGTGCAGCTCTGATACGAAGGCCGCCTCGGGCGGGTGCGCCCCCCGGGCCGCTTCGGTTACGAACTCGAAGGCGATGCGCCGCTTTTGGCACAGCTCAATGAGCAGGCTCTTGCCATCGGCGGCCTGCTGCTCGATGGTTTCCAGGTCGATGTGCCGCTCCATGAGCACTTCCACCACGGTTCGCCGGGCAATGTCGAACCCCTGGTCGAGGTATATGGCCCCCAGCAGGGCCTCCAGCGCGTTGCCGTAGATGTTCTGGTGCCCTGCGTTCCCCTTGAGGTTATGGGTGAGCAACATGCCATCGATACCAAGCTTTATGGCTATGGTGTTCAGGCTGTTGCGGCTCACAATGGCGGAGCGTAGCTTGGTGAGCTGCCCCTCGGGGCGATTGGGGAAGCAGGTGTAGAGGTAGTGCGTTACGGCGAGGTTGAGCACGGAGTCGCCGAGGAACTCAAGCCGCTCGTTGTGCTCCTGATGCCCATCTGTGGCCAGCATGGAGCGGTGCACTAGGGCCTGCTGGTACAGGCCAATGTTGCGCGGAGTGATGCCCAGCGCGGTCGCGATTCGCGTGTTCAACCGCTGCTCGGAGGTGGGGCGGCGGTGCTTCTCTACAAACTTTTTGAAAAGCTGAAGCAAAGGGCGCGGAGGTGGGCTTACTGGGCCAGTTTTTTCACCACCACCGAGGCGTTGTGCCCGCCGAAGCCGAAGGTGTTGCTCAGCGCGGCCCGCACCTCGCGTTTCTGCGCGGTGTTGGGGGTTAGGTTGATGCGCGGGTCGATGGCTGGGTCGGGGGTTTGTAGGTTGATGGTGGGGGGAATCACGCCGTGCACCACGGACAAGATTGAGGCTATGGCCTCAATGGCCCCCGTGGCCCCGAGCAGGTGGCCCGTCATGCTCTTGGTGGAGCTCACATTGAGCTTGTAGGCCCATTCGCCGAACACCGATTGGATGGCTTTAATCTCGGCCAAATCGCCCAGCGGGGTCGATGTGCCGTGGGCGTTCACGTAGTCTATGCCATCGGGCTGTAGCTGGGCATCCTTTATGGCCAACCGCATCACCCTAGCCGCGCCGAGCCCTTCGGGGTGCGGAGCGGTGATGTGGTGGGCATCGGCGGTCATGGCTCCGCCAGCCAGCTCGCAATAGATTTTGGCCCCCCGGGCCTTGGCGTGCTCGTATTCTTCGAGCACTAGCGCACCGGCCCCTTCGCCCAGCACAAAGCCATCGCGGGTGGCATCGAACGGACGCGAGGCCGACTGGGGCTCATCGTTGTTGGTGGATAGGGCCTGCATGGAGTTGAAGCCGCCCACGCTCACCTCGTTGGCCGAGGCCTCGGAGCCTCCTGTGATGACGATGTCGGATCGCCCTGACCTGATGGTGTCCAGAGCGCAGATGATGGCGTGCGATGACGAGGCGCAGGCCGATACCGTGGCGTAGTTGGGCCCACGGAACCCATACTTGATGGAGATTAGCCCAGAGGCGATGTCGGCAATCATCTTGGGGATAAAAAAGGGGCTAAATCGCGGCGAACCATCGCCTGCGACATAGCTCCTTATTTCCTCCGTGATGGTGCGTAGTCCGCCAATTCCCGAGGCCCAAATCACTCCAGCCGCATCGAGGTCGATGGATTCGGGTTTGAGCCCCGAATCGGCCATGGCCTCATCAGAGGCCACCAGCGCGTATTGCGCGAAACGGTCGAGCTTTTTGACCTCTTTGCGGTCGAAGTGCTGGTTGGGGTCGAACCCCTTCACTTCACAGGCAAACCGTGTTTTGAATTTGGAAGCATCGAAGTCCTGAATGGGTGCGCATCCGCTGACCCCATTTATCAGATTATTCCAGTATTCCTGTACGTTGTTCCCTATGGGGGTTACAGCGCCGATACCGGTTACAACTACTCGCCTCATTACCTTGTTCAATTGGGGTGTTACCTGTGTGTGTTTATGTGTGTGATGGGGGGCTGCTCGCTACTTGTTGCTGTGGCTCTCGATGTAGCTGATGGCGTCCTTTACGGTGCCAATCTTTTCGGCCTCATCATCGGGTATGGATAGCCCGAACTCTTTCTCGAACTCCATGATTAGCTCCACGGTGTCCAGCGAGTCGGCTCCCAAATCGTTGGTGAAGCTGGCCTCAGGGGTAACTTCGTTCTCGTCTACGCCAAGTTTGTCTACGATTATAGACTTCACCTTTGCTGCAATGTCTGACATAATCAGTTGATTTAGTTAGTAATTGGGTTCAAGGTCAAATTTTCTCATCGGATGTTGGTCTGATGGAAAAATCGGGGTCAAAGGTAGTGCTTTTGTTTTTAACTTTGGCATAACGAATGCACTTTTTTCAACGGATGTTCAAAATATGTGGTTAATATGAATGAAATGAGCAAGATAGCTATTTTGGCTTCGGGTGCGGGGAGCAACGCCGAGCGCATCATGGAGCATTTTGGGGACAGCGGATTGGCCCGGGTTGTGCTGGTGGCATCGGAGAATGCGGGGGCCTACGCGTTGGAGCGGGCGCGGCGTTTGGGGGTGGAGGCCATGGCCTTTAGCGTGGCCGAGCTGCGTGATGGGCGGCTGCTGGCCGAGCTGCTGCGGCGGCAGGTGGACTTTGTGGTGCTGGCCGGATTCCTGAAGCTGGTGCCCCAGGCCATGGTGGAGGCGTTTCCGCGCCGCATGGTGAACATTCATCCCGCGTTGCTGCCCAGCTATGGCGGGCGGGGGATGTTTGGGCTCCATGTGCACGAGGCCGTATTGGCCCACGGTGAGCGGCAGAGCGGCATCACCATCCATTACGTGAATGGGGCCTACGATAGCGGCGATGTGATTTTTAGGGCGACCTGCCCCGTGCTGCCCAGCGATACCCCCGATGCGCTGGCCGAGCGGGTGCACGCCCTAGAGCATAGGCATTACCCCGCCGTGATTGAGGCCTTGCTGCGCGGTGAGCGCAGCTATGAAGGGGCAGTGCTAAATATTTGATGCTATGTTTATTAGAACCTAAAGTAGATGAAAGGGTGGAGCTCCGAGGAGCTGACCTGCACGGTGATGAACGCGGTCAGCACGGTGATTAGCAGCTGGATGGCCGTGTGGCGCTCGATGAACCAGCCTCTGATGGTCTCTTGCGTTCTGTAGGGCATCCAATGGGCGATGTAGCCGCAGGCCATTATGGCCAGCGCGTTGGCGTGGGAGGCTGCTATGTCGGGCAGGTTGGAGCTGCCGAAGTGGGAGCCGATCTGCCCGAGCATCAGCCCCGCGGTGTCGAGGTCAGCGGCCCTGAAGAAGATCCATGCCAGGCATACAACGTTGAACGTGAGCGCGATGCCAGCCGTCCGTTGCCATGGTGGGCGGGGCTTGGGCCCGCGTAGCCGGGCGATGGCCTTGTCGGCCACGAGCGCGACGCCGTGCACGCCGCCCCAGATGATGAACCGCAGGTTGGCACCGTGCCATAATCCGCCTAAAAGCATGGTAGTCATCGTGTTGATGTATGTGCGGAGCAGCCCATGCCTATTCCCCCCGAGGGGGATGTAGAGGTAGTCGCGCAGCCACGATGAGAGCGATATGTGCCATCGCCGCCAGAAGTCCGTCATGCTCAGCGCTTTGTACGGGGAGTTGAAGTTGGTGCATAGGCGGAAGCCGAGCAGCAGTGCTAGGCCGATGGCCATGTCGGTGTAGCCCGAGAA
>JAFTDN010000127.1 GCA_017454165.1 Bacteroidales bacterium
GAGTTTCTGCCGGTACACGTCCACGGTGTAGCTGATGGACTGGAATAGGTAGAACGATATGCCCACGGGGAGCAGGATTTGCGAGGTGTCGAAATGCCCTCCGCATAGGTTGGCCCAGATGGCCAAGTGGTTTACCACCTGTATGTCGGTGCCCAGCAGCGTGTTGAGCACATCTACCGCGAGGTAGGAGTATTTGAAGTAGGATAGCAGGCTCAGGCTCAGGGCTACGTTGATTCCTACTAGCCATCGTTTGGCACTCTGGGAGCGGCGTTGGGGGATTTGCTTGGTTATGATGTAGCTCGTTACGATACTGAATATTAATAATATAAAGAATAGCCCGCTCGATTTGTAGTAGAAGAAAAGGCTGAATATTAAGAGGTATAGGCTGCGGGCTCTTGGGTGTTGGTGCACCAACGTGTAGCCCGCGAGCAGCACGGCGAAGAAGGCCCAGAACGAGATGCTGGTGAACAGCAGCGGGCTGCCATCTATGTAGCGGAGGAATGTCATGGCGGAGCTGGCGGGCTTACTGTGGAGTATTGGAGGTAATTAACAGGTATAGGGCGCAGTACATCATCTCGGCCTGTCGCCTATACCCTTGGGGGGTGAGGTGCACCAGATCGGGGGCGGCCCAGCCCTGCTCGAACCATTGCGCCATGCTGCCGGCGCCGCCCATTAGGCCGAAGAGGTCCCAGGTGAGGCAGCCATGCTGCTCGGCGCAGTGCTCGATGGCCCTCCGCACGGCCTCTAGGTTGGGGTTGCTGCGTTCCTGCATCCAGAAGTGGTCGCCGGGGGTGGTGAGCAGCACGGCCGCATGGGGTTGCGCTGCGCGTAGCCTCAGCACCAAGGAGTCCAGGTTGGTGCTGAACGTGCTTGCTGCGAAAGCGTTGGTGTAGGCATCGTTGGTGCCCAACGATACAATGATTAGCTGGGGCTTTAGGGCGGATGCCTGCGCTGCGAGTTGCCTAGCGCGTAGGAACGTGGCGCACGATGCTCCGTTGAGCCCCGCCGAGCTGTACACCAGCCTCGATTTTGAGTGTTCGAGCAGCACACCGGCCAGTACGAAGCGCGTTTGGGTGGGGTTTTGCTGGCGCAGCGTGATGTTGAGCTGCCGCACGGGCCGGCGTAGCTGGAATGTCCACATGTGGTGGTCGTGCCTCACCGCGAGCAACAGCGAGTCGGCTATGGTGGGTACGAAGCTGCCCGTGTCGATGGGGGAGAAGAGCGTGATGCGGTCGAACATGCTCTTCGGGTCCGCATGGGCCGTCAGCTTGGGGCCGATGGTGGCCCCTGGGGTGTTGGTCTCCATGCAAATGCCCGCCAGCCCCGCCTCGATGGGCCCTGCGGTGGTAACCTTCTTGGTGCGCCATAGGGCGTTGGTCTCGAATGTGTAGGCGGCGGGCGAGTTGGTGCCCACGATGTTGTAGGGGAATACGTAGCCCTCCGACTGGACTTCTTCGTCCATCAGCTCCGAGAGCATGGAGCGTAGCCTTTGGCTGAGCATACCCGCCTGTAGGTGCGAATCTCCAATGTGCAGCACGCGCAGCGGTTCTGGGTCGTTGTGCCTTGGGAAGCTGGGCAGCAGGCTCATGGGGTAGCTCCCTACCGCGTTGTCGGGCGGGCAGGGCCAATCGGGTTGCCCCCGCAGGGGATGGGGCTGCGCTTGGTGGTACCTATAGAGGATGGCACCCCCAGAAGCCAGCATGGCGATTGTGGCCGCGATGAGCCACCTGCGCTTAGTGTGCTGTCGATTTGTAAGATATTGCGGCATAATGTTTTATTCTGATGTGCGGGCGATGCCAGCCTGCTGGGGTTGGTTTTGGAAATGCTCATACGCGTTGAGCAGGGCGTTGGCGAACATCCGCCCAATGCGTCTTGCCCCGCGGGGGGTGAAGTGGGTGAAGTCCTTTTGCCCAAGCTGAGGGGAGGCCAACGTCCATGCGCTCATTGAGTTGTCGCCTCCCATGGCCAGGTAGCAGTCCCAAAAGGCCACGCCAGCCCTGCGGGCAGCTTGGCGCTGGGCGGCGCGCACGCGCACTACGTTGGGATGTGAGGCGTAGCCGTTGGCCGTTTTTATCGACATGTCCGACACGCCCACCAGCACTATGGATGCTTCGGGGCGGATGCGCTTCAGCGTATTGAGCTGAGCGGTCATGGTGTTTTCGTAGAACTTGTAGTTCGTGGTCGATGTGGGCACGGCGTTGATTCCGAACTGCACCACGATGAGGCGCACGTTTAGCTCGGCCATCAGGCTGCGGGCCAGCTGCTCGTTGAGCTTGCTGAAGAAGGTGCCCGAGCTGCCCCTGATGGGGATGTTGTGCACGAATAGCCCCCGCTCCGACTCCTGTAGCATCCCGTAGGCATGTATGGCCCCCGCCCCGCGCAGGCGGAGCTCCGTGAGGTTGCTGCCCTGTGGAATTTCGAACTGCATGGCGGTGAGCGTTCTGCTAGGCGTGGCGGCGGCGGAGTCGGCGGGGAGCCCATCGATGGTGCATAGCACCGAGTAGAGGCTGTCGTTGTGCCCCACGAGCAGCCTGATGCGGCTGAACCGTGTGCCGCTGCGCTTCACCTCGTGTGCTGCGAATCGAACCCATTGGCCCTCGCCATCGGCCCTAGTGAGCGTCGAGAGGCCTCCCAGCACGCCGTAGTGCCGTGCGATGGGCGTTCCCCCGTGCACCGAGCTGAAGTGCCACCCCGATGAGCAGCGCTGCCCTATCAGGTTCTGGGCCTTGTTGCCCGGGTGCACTAGGCCGATGCCCATGCC
>JAFTDN010000128.1 GCA_017454165.1 Bacteroidales bacterium
CCACCTCGTCGAGCGCCTTGCGCATGATGCGGAAGTTCTCCTGGGTGGCGTAGGTGCCGCCAAAGCCCTCGGTGGTTGCACCGTAGGGCACGTAATCGAGCAGGCTCTGGCCGGTGGTACGGATCACAGCGATGATGTCGGCACCCTGACGGGCACCGGCCTGCGCCTGCACCACGTCCTCGTAGATGTTGCCCGTGGCTACTATGATGTAGAGGTAAGGCCTAGGACCCTCGCCGATGGTGCGCAGGTACTCCTCGCGGCGGGCGCGGCGGGCGCGTATGCGGGCCAAGCTCTCGTCGATTACGGGCTGTAGCGCGGCGGCAATCTGCTTGGGGTCGCGGGTTTCGACCTTGGTTAGGTCGAGCTCATCGGCGGCCACGCGCTCGGCTATCTGCTGAGGGCTTAGGCCAGTGCTAATCATGGCGTTGGCGATGAAGAAGAGCACGCCCTCGCCGAGCAGCCCCTTATCCTTGATGTGGTCCACCAGCACGTTGGGCAGGGGCACCTCGTTGGCATCCACGCCATCGATGCCCATCAGGCGGCAGAGCGTGCGCTCCACGGCTACGGTGGTGTACTGCTCCACGAATCCCTGCACCTCGTTGGCGATGTTGCGGGCCAGCTTACGGGCCTCGGCCACCTTGTTGAAATCAAGTCCTAACTTGCTCTGTGTCATATTGTTGTGTTGTTATTGTCGGTTATTCATCTAAGGGCGTCAGCATCTATGGGGCGACTACCCTTTGGAGGGCAAATATAGCGTATATTGCGCTGTTTTCCATGATTTTGAAGAAAACATACAAACACCACTTCTAATTAGCAATAAAAATTGTACAGGTAAAGATTTAAAGAAAAACATTCTAAAAAATAACAAAAGTCTGACACATAGTCTAGGTAATATCAGACAGATTATTCTCGCTGTAAAGTCGCAAGGATAGATTCGATATGAAATTCTCAACTCTTTCCATAACTATTTCAGCATCCACCTTTCTTCCACGCCATACACCACCTTCATCTGCTGAATGGATATTTTGTTCAGCTCAATCAGCCTATCGCGTTACATCATACCGATTCTCCTTTCTCTTTTTCAGAGGGGGTAGAATTCGCCCCCCTGCTTAAAGTGGTCGAATTTGACCACTTTGGATCTAACCCTATCGAATTCGATAGGGTTAATTGTACCGTATTCGGTATATTTAAAATCTCCCTCGCCGTCTCAATCCACTCCTTGTCAATCCCCAAACTCTCGGCGATATTCAACGCCTCGTGCGGCACTTCGCCGTCTTGCACCTCGACGAGTTCGTAGTTCATCGTGCCGTTCTCGAAACCCTTCACCCGCAGGCAATGGGCATCGGTCGGCTCTATATCGTAGTGGGTGGTCATGACGAGGCTCAAACGCTTGTCGACCAGCACCTTCACCAAGGCGGATACCAAGGCCGTTCCCTCGGTGGGATTGGTGGTGCGCGCCGGCTCGTCGATCAAGGCCACAATCTTTCGGTTCTGACGCGATGCTTGGATGACGGCATCAATGCTCTTCATCTCAGCGGCGAACGACGACAGCCCTTTCTCAATGGACTGCTCGTCGCCGATGCAGAAGAAAATCATGTCCTTTACAGCAACATCGGCCTTTTGGGCGGGGATGCCGAAACCATATTGAAACAAGTATTGGCACAGCGTTAAGGTTTTCAATACCACGGTTTTACCACCCATGTTGGCACCCGTAATCAAAGTGGACTTATGCCCAAATGTGAGCGAAACGGGCTGGAACGTACGCTTGCGCTGCTCCAATGCATCTTGCAC
Source organism: Bacteroidales bacterium (assembly GCA_017454165.1). Lineage (GTDB taxonomy): Bacteria > Bacteroidota > Bacteroidia > Bacteroidales > Tenuifilaceae > RGIG6076. The sequence continues at coordinate 1,792 of JAFTDN010000128.1, forward strand.
CTGCGGATGGAACATCGCCTCGTAGCGGCTGGTGTCATCGTTGGAAATAGTAGGGAAGCACAATCCGAACTGTTTCATCTGCAACGCTTTAGCGAGATTCATGTCGATTTTTGCCAGAGCCGTTTGAGCTTCTTCCAATGCCTTTGCAAAGGGACAGAGCTGTTGGCTCAGGTCGCGGCGCACGTCCTCCTCAATCGCGGCGCACTTGGTCAGGAGTTCCTCCTGCTGCTCGGGGTGCTGGCGCATCTGCGCTCGTAGGTCGCAAAGCTGCTGGCAGTAGGAGTCGTAGACGTAGAATGTCGCCATTTTCAGGCCATCGGGGTCCAGTATGGCAACAACCTGGTTCAGGTCGGGCACGCTGATGGCTCTGTCAAGGCCGTTGGCCTGCATCCGCTCGGCCACATCGGCCGATAGCATGGCCAAGTGCTTCACCTCGAACAGCTCAATGTCGTCTAAAACGGCCTGCTGGCCGAGGTTCTTGATGGTGGTGCGGATGTCCTTCAGCCCCTGCAGACGAAACTGGAGCGTGTTTATATAAGGTGTGTCCACCTGCTCCACAAATTCAACAAAGTGGCGGAGCACCGCGTAGCATTGGGCTATCTCCTCCTCTGTCCGCATCATGGGCATGTCGAGCATCCAACGGCGGGTGTAGCCCGCTTGCAGTTCGAGCTGCTCAAACACGTAGCGCAGTCCGCATGGCGATTCTATGTGGTCCTTGAGTTGCATTCTAGTTTCATTAAATCGTACACCGGAAGCTGAATAGCCTCCGAAAGTCTGCCGCACAGCGTGTCGGAGTCCAGCGTAACGCCCAAGGGCGATGTGGGGTTCACCGTTACGGCAATGAGTTTGCTTTTCTGTAGCACACGGATGATGCCGCCCGCCTTTGTGAACATTCTGTACTGCTGCGGGCTGACGAATATTTTGGTGAAGTCGCGCACCACCAATTCGGTGGTCTTCAGCTTCGGGTTCTTCCTCACCTTTTCGAGGAATCCATCCACCAAAGCACCCGCCACATAAAGCGTCTTGCAGCGGTCCATGCCCTCGAAACGGAAGTCCTGCGACAGCGAGGAGACGTTGCTCAGTTCGTGCAACGCGCCTTCGTCGTCGATGTACCACACGCCTTTCTCGATGGGCATCA
>JAFTDN010000129.1 GCA_017454165.1 Bacteroidales bacterium
CAACAACAAAGCAGCCCGCTGAATGGCGGGCTGCCTCTGTTGTTACAGAATTACTTCTTGGGCCTTGGCGGGTTGTTGCCGCGCCCTCCGCCCGATGGGTTGCCCGTGGTACTTGGGGCGTTCTTAGGTCGAGGTTTGCAGGGCATGGTGTACACCTCCTTTCGAGTGGTTTATGGGTTATACATCAGTATTCGTCGTAAATGTCATCGCATGGACATAGCATGTGATGCTCGGCGTGTGGGTTGCGTGGACCAGTAGCGTCGGGGCATTTTTCCCATTGCTCGTTGTCTACTACCCAACAGTGCCTACATCTTCTACTCCCTCGAATGCCAGTATTCATCATTGTTGGGGTTCATTTGGTTCGCATGGTTGTCGTAGTCGTACTGACTGTGGTCTGCGTCTGAATTCCAGGACATAGCTACACACCTCCTTTCGATTTTATTAGTTCTTCTGTCGCTATTTCGTACAATTTCTTTAGTCTATTTATTTTCTCTCTCTCAAAGTCGTAAATGCCTGTATATTTGAAGTATGATATTGAATTATTGACACATGATATACATTCTTCATAATCCATATTAACAAAAAGACATTCACATATTCCTATATATGCGTCTATATGTAAAGGGTTTACTTCTCTTGCTTCACTAAAATATGTGAGCCTACTATAAATCTCACGTAGTTGGGGTTTGTTCCACTTTGTGGGGAGGGCGACAAGTTGTTGTGTCATATAGTTGAAGTTTATTGTGATTTGACGAGGCAAAATTACGACAGGTTTTGACAGGGTGCTGCTGCTTTGGGTATCATAATAGTAGCAAAAATATATGTGTTTGAACAATAGCGAATTGCATTTGGGCAGATTGGCGTTAGATGTTTGTTTGTGATTTGATACGGCTAAAACATAACGTGTGTGGCAAAATGCGATATCAGAAAAGTTGCAAAATATAATTTATTGATTATTATATGATTGTAGCAATTGCGCTTTTCTTGATAGTAGATGGTCAAATTCTATGCGTTGAATTGTATCTTGTTCTGTCGTTTTTCGTACCTTTGCCCTGTAAACTTCGACAAAATTATGACGCTAATCAAATCAATATCAGGCATTCGGGGTACGGTGGGCGGCCCAGTGGCCGACAACCTCACGCCCCCCGATGTGGTGCGGTTCACCACGGCCTACGCCCAGTGGGTTAAGCAGCAACAGCCCAGCACGACACGCTGTCGCGTGGTGGTGGGGCGCGATGCCCGCCTGTCGGGCGAGATGGTGAATGCCTTGGTGGTGGGCACCCTGTTGGGCTGCGGCATCGACGTGCTCGACATCGGGCTGGCCACCACGCCAACCACCGAGATGGCCGTGCAGATGGAGCAGGCCCAGGGCGGCATCATCATCACCGCCAGCCACAACCCCCGCCAATGGAACGCCCTGAAGCTGCTCAACGCCCAGGGCGAATTCCTCACCGATGCCGATGGCCGCGCCGTGCTGGCCTTGGCCGACGGGGCGCAGGCCACGTTTGCCGGCGTGGACGAGCTGGGCGTGGTGGAGCACGATGCTTCGTTCCTGCAACGCCACATTGAGCGCATCCTAGCGCTGCCCTATGTGGACAGGGAGGCCATTGCGCGGGCGCGTTTCAAGGTGGCCATCGACTGCGTGAACTCCGTGGGCGGCATCGCCCTGCCGCCGCTGCTCAGGGCGCTGGGCGTGGAGCAGGTGGTGGAGCTCAACACCGAGCCCACGGGCGAGTTTGCCCACAACCCCGAGCCGCTGCCCGAGCACCTAACGCAGATAGCCGCCGCCATGCGCGAGCACCGCGCCGATGTGGGTTTTGTGGTGGACCCCGATGTGGACCGCCTAGCCATTGTGAACGAGGATGGCTCGATGTTTGGCGAGGAGTACACGCTGGTGGCCTGCGCCGACTACGTGCTGGGGCAACGCCCAGGCAACACGGTGTCGAACCTATCGAGCACCTCGGCGCTGGCCGACATCACGCGGCAGCACGGCCACAGCCATTCGGCATCGGCTGTTGGCGAAGTGAATGTGGTGGCCCAGATGAAGGCCACGCAGGCCGTAATCGGCGGTGAGGGCAATGGGGGCGTGATACTGCCCGAGCTGCACTACGGACGCGATGCGCTGGTGGGCATAGCCCTATTCCTGTCGCACCTGGCCCGCACGGGCAAGCGTTGCTCAGAGCTCAGGGCGCAGTATCCCAACTACTTCATTTCCAAGAATAAGATACAGCTCACCGAGGGCATCAACCCCGATGCGGTGCTGGACAAGCTGCGCGAGCAGCACCAACACCTACGCGCCAACACGGCCGATGGCCTACGCCTCGATGTGGAGGACGGTTGGGTGCACATGCGCCGCTCCAACACCGAGCCCATCATCCGCATCTACGCCGAGCAGCCCACGCCCGAACGTGCCGATGCCCTGGCCAGCGAGATGATGGCCAAGATTCGCGCCCTGATGGGCTAGCACGTGGGCTGCCCGCAGGCATGACCCTCCAGCTCGGTCTCAATGGTGGCGTGGGCAATGCCGTGCTCGGCCAGCAGGTGGCGGATGTCGGCCTTGACGCGCTCAGCCTGCGCAATGTCGCGCAGCGCGATGTGCGCCGTGAGCGCATTGCTGGTGGTGCTCAGCGCCCATAGGTGCAGGTGGTGCACATCGGCCACGCCATCAATGCCCGCAATCAGCTGGTGAACCTGGGCCGCATCAATGTCGGCGGGCACACCATCGAGCGACAGGCGCACGCTCTGGCGCAGCAGCCGCCAGGTGGACACGAATATGACCACGGCCACCAGCAGCCCCACTATGGGGTCGATGATGTACCAGCCGGTGAAGCGCATCAGCACGCCCGAAAGCACCACGCCCAACGACACCAGCGCGTCCATGGCCATGTGCAGGAAGGCCCCGTTCACATTGAGATCGGAGCGGCGGTCGCGCAGGAATAGCAGTGCGGTGGCCATGTTCACAGCGATGCCCACAGAGGCCACCCATATCACCACGCCGCCATCGATGGGCTGGGGCTGCATCAGCTTGTGAGCGCTCTCCAGCGCGATCATGCCTATAGCCACCAGCAGCAGGGCGGCATTGAGCAGCGCCACCAGCACCGTGCTCTTGCCATAGCCGTAGGTAAAACGGGTGTTGGCCGGCACCCGCGACAGCCTGAAGGCCAGCCAGGCCAGCAGCAGGGCCACCACATCGCTCAGGTTGTGCCCCGCATCGGAGAGCAGACCCACCGAGCCAGTAACGAAGCCCGCCACCGCCTCCACGCCCACAAACAGCAGGTTGAGCACCGTGCCCACCATAAAGGCCCGCCCCAACGAGGCTAGCGCTCCATGCCCGTGGGAATGCCCGTGATGATGGTGGTGCCCGTGATGATGATGTCCTCGCGCTTCCATAGCCAATGATATTGATGATTCGACCTCCAAGTTTACGGACTTAAAAATTAATTGGCCATCACCAAAAATGGTGATTTTTATATATAACTATATATCAACAATATACAGCGTATAATACATCTCTCAACGATGCATCGCTGCGCACAGGCGCGGCCCGACAGGGCGCGGGGCAAGCGTCTATTGCACAGCGACATACCGCCCATAGGCCCGCAATGTCACCATTTATGGTGACAAAATGCCGCCTAAATACCTAAATATGGTGATTGCAGGCTACGGGTATAATGCCTAATTTTGTGCGTTAATAACACTGACCCCAATGAAGTTGTCTGAGCTAAAAAACGGCGAGAGTGCCGTAATTATCGACATAGCAGGGCATGGCGGCTTCCGCAAGCGGATCATGGAGATGGGCTTTGTGCGGGGCAAATTGGTGGTGTCCGTGCAGAGCTCGCCCATGAACGACCCCGTGAAGTACAGCATCATGGGCTACGATGTGTCGCTGCGCCGTAGCGAGGCCGCCATGATTGACGTGCTCTACGAGCACGAGGCCAACGCCGCATTGGGCCCCGCCAAGGCGTTCGTGAGCCACGAATCGTGCGAATCGTGCGAGGGCTGCGACCTGCGCCCGCAGCGTCAGGTGGTGCGCAAGACCGAGATCAACGTCGCACTGGTGGGCAACCCCAACAGCGGCAAAACCTCGCTATTCAACGCCCTGTCGGGCAGCAGCGAGCATGTGGGCAACTACAGCGGCGTTACCGTGGACGCCAAAACGGGCCACTTCAACTACCGCGGCTACCGGTTCAACCTCACCGACCTGCCCGGCACCTACTCCCTCTCGGCCTACTCGCCCGAGGAGGTATACATCCGCCAGCACCTGTTCGAGCAGATGCCCGATGTAATCATCAACGCCGTAGTGGCATCGAACCTAGAGCGCAACCTCTACCTCACCACCGAGCTCATAGACCTGAACCAGCGCACGGTGGTGGCGCTCAACATGTACGACGAGCTGGAGGCCAGCGGTGCTAAGCTCGATCACGAGCAGCTGGGCGCCATGCTCGGCATACCCATGGTCCCCACCGTGGCCCGCAGCGGCAAGGGGCTCAACGCCCTGCTCGATGCCGTGATTGAGACCTTCGAGGGACGGCACAACGCCGTGAGGCACATACACATAAGCTACGGCGAGAGCCTCGAGCGCGAGATTGCCGCGCTATCGGCGCACATGCGCGATTCCGACGATGTGCCGCTGCAATTCCCCGTGCGCTACTGGGCCATGAAGCTGCTCGAGGGCGATGCCCAGATTGCCAAACAGCTAGGGCAATGCCAGCACTTCGCCCAATGGCAGGAGGCCGCCGCTAGGGCCGCCCGCAGCCTGACCAAGGAGCAGAATAAGGATGTAGAGATGACCATAAGCGACTACAAGTATGGGTTCATCAACGGCGCGCTGCAAGAGACATTCGTGGAGGGCAAGCAGGAGGCCAACCGCCAATCGCGACGCATCGACCGCTTGGTGGCCAACAAGTGGCTCGGCTTCCCCATATTCATCGCCCTGATGTGGCTGATGTTCACCGCCACGTTCACCCTCGGCGCCTACCCGCAGGACTGGATTGATGGCCTGTTCGGCTGGCTGGGTCAGGTGGTAGAAGGGCTGCTGCCCGATGGTGCCGTGAAGGACTTGCTGGCGAACGGCATCATAGGCGGCGTGGGCGCGGTGGCCGTATTCCTACCCCAAATACTGATTCTTTACCTATTCATATCGCTCATGGAGGATTCGGGCTACATGGCCCGGGCGGCGTTCATCATGGACAAGCTGATGCACCGCATGGGGCTACACGGCAAATCGTTCATCCCCCTGCTGATGGGCTTTGGATGCAACGTGCCCGCCATAATGGCCACCCGCACCATAGAGAGCCACAGCAGCAGACTGATTACCATACTCGTAACGCCGTTCATGTCGTGCAGCGCACGGCTACCAGTGTTCATACTGCTGGCCGGCACGTTTTTCCCCAACCATGCGGCCACGGTGCTCATAGGGCTGTACCTCACGGGCGGGCTGGTGGCCGTGCTCACCGCCCGCCTGCTACGCGCAACCCATTTCAAGAACGATGAAACCCCATTCGTAATGGAGCTGCCGCCCTACCGCTGGCCCACGCTACGCGCCACCCTGCGCCACATGTGGGACAAATGCGCGCAGTACCTCAAAAAGATAGGCTCGGTGATACTCGTGGCCACAGTGGTGATATGGTTCCTGAGCTACTTCCCCCGCCCCGAGGCACCCACAGCGGGCAACAGCGAGCAGGCACTCTACGAGCAATCGTACATGGCCCGCATAGGCAAGTTTGTGGAGCCAGCGCTACGCCCCATGGGCTTTGGCTGGCGGGCCAGCGTGGCCCTGCTGGCCAGCATACCCGCCAAGGAACTGGTGGTGAGCACTATGGGCGTACTTTACTCAGGCGATGCCGACGATGAGTAGGGCCTATCGCAGGCGCTGGTAGAATCGGGCGACTTCAGCCCCGCCTCGGCGCTGGCCTTCATGGTGTTCATCCTGCTATTCTTCCCCTGCCTAGCCACCGTAGCCACCGTGGCCACCGAGACGGGCCGATGGGCTTGGGGCGCATTCACCATCATCTACGACACCCTCGTGGCCTGGCTAGCGGCGCTGACCGTATTCCTGCTGGCCTCGGCCATCATCATCTAGAACCAACACCTGCCCAACGCCATGCCCCGCTCATCCATCAACCCCCACACCGCCAACACCAAGCTGGCCTCCATGGTGCTCGGATGCCCCGCTCTGCTCTCGGTGCTCAACCGGCTCAACATCAAGCTCGGCTTCGGCGACACCACCGTGGCCGACATATGCCAGCGCTACGGACTGTCGCCCGGGGTGTTCCTGATGATCTGCAACATCTACACGTTCGACACCTACAGGCCCAACATAGAGCACCTGCAGCCCAACGACATAGGCCACATAGTGGCCTACCTGCGCACCTCGCACCGCTACTACACCGGGGTGAGCTTCCCCCGCCTGCACGCCAACATCCACACCCTGCTCAAGAGCTGCGATGAGGTGAGCCGGCAGGTGCTCGACAAGTTCTACGATGACTACGACCAGGAGGTAACCAAGCACTTCGACTACGAGGAGAGCGTGGTGTTCCCCTACATCGACCAGCTCCTGGCGCAGCCGCAGGGCACCACGCATACGAGTTACCGCATAGAGCAGTTCGAGCAGAACCACAGCAACATTGAGGAGAAGCTCAATGACCTGAAGAACATACTGCTCAAGTACCTCACCGAAAGCTGCTCATCGCCCCTGCGCACCGAGGTGCTGATGAGCATATTCACCCTCGAGGACGACCTCACCCGGCACACCCTCATCGAGGAGCGGGTGCTGGCCCCCCTGGTGGCCAAACTGGAACGGCAATGAGCAGCGCAAAGGTTTACCAGGTACTGCTCGTTGAACCCTCGCCGCTGGTGGGTGCTGGGCTGCTGGCCATCCTCTCCAAGCTACGCGAGATGCACATCATCGACCACATTGCCGACCTCTCGGAGTTCGTAGAGCGCAGGCACGCCATGGCCGATGTGCTCATCATAGCGCCCAGCACCCTGTCGCACGCCGAGCTCCGCAACGTGCGCCGCTACCTGCCGCTCCAAGCCCCAAAGCTGGTGGCCCTGCTATCCTCACCCATGGAGGAGGCCCACGCCGCCCAATTCGATGCCACCATAGGCCTGTACGACACCCACGAGCAGGTGGCCCAGAAGATGCGCTTCGTGCTCAAGGGCACCCCGCAGGAAGCCATCGACAGCAACGAGCTGACGGAGCGCGAGCTGGCTGTACTGGCCTGCGTGGCCAAGGGGCTCACCAATAAGGAAATATCCAACATGCTGAACATCAGCATCAACACCGTAACCACGCACCGCAAGCGCATATCGCACAAGCTGGGCATCTACAGCATATCGGGCATAACGGCCTACGCCATCATGAACAAAATTGTGAACATCACCGACCTATAAAACCACAAGCCCCAGCTCCTCTTCAGGAGCTGGGGCTTTTAGGTCGGGCGATGACGCACCGCCTAGAACTTGAAGGCCACGCCCACGGTGAGGTAGCTCAGCGCCGTGCCGGCCTCGGCCATCACGCCGAAGCTATCGGTGAAGTAGTAACGCACACCCAGAATACCGCCAAAGACAAAGTTCGGCTCCTCGGCCTCCGAGGTGAACCCCTCGGGCCATGGTCCAAACTTCTTCGATGTCAGAATGTTGTAGCCCGTAACCACGCCCAGGTAGGTGTCGAGGCCGCGCGCGGGCCGGTAGTGGAACGCACCGCGCGCTGCCACCAGAAAGTTGTTATACTTCCAGCCGTAGCGGCCCTGGCCGGCTGCATACTCGTATTGGGCCCCGGTGTACCCGAACACGCCGCCCACGCCGATGCCGCTCTTGTCGTCGAACACGTGGTCGATGATGGCATACTCGAACGACCCCGAGATGGGGGGGACCTTGTTCACATAGTGGTCCGAGGCGAACCACACGTTGCCGAGGCCCACGCCCACATTTATGATCTTGTCGTGCTGCTGAAAGGCATCCTGCGCATGGCCAGCGAGGGCTAGGCCCAGCACCGCGCAGAGGGTGGTGATGACTGTTTTCTTCATCGCTTAATTATTTGGTTGGTTATGTGTGTCCTTGCTCATACCCAATGGGCAACCCAAGCCACCCGCAGGAGGCTGACAGATGCCCATGACCCCTACGGTGCTGCAACTTTCGTGCCAAACATACATACGTCACATCGTTGCGTTGCGCCAAATCTCATTTTATTTGCGTATTTTTACGCATATCGCATAAAAATAGCATTTTATAACTATATCGATATTCGCTCGCGTAGGGGCTTAGAGGTCGATGATTTTATGGCGGATGGCGAAGTTCACCATCTCGATGGAGCTATTGATACCCATCTTCCTGAATATATGATTTTTATGCGTATTCACGGTATGGATGCTGATGTTCAGCTTATCGGCTATCTGCTTGCTGCTCAGGCCATCCACGGCCATGGTGATAATTTCGTTCTCGCGCTGGGTGAAATCATCGTGCGACACGGATAGCCGGGCCATGTGGATGTCGCGGATGATTCGGGCGATGTCGCGCCCGAAGTACTCGCCCCCCTCGGCCACCAGCTCTATGGCCAGGGCCAGCTCGTCGAACGATGCCGACTTGCTCACAAAGCCGCTGATGCCCAGCACCATCAGCTGTCCAATGAGCTGCGCGTCGCTCTCGCCCGAGAGCACCAGCACCTTGGTCTCCGGCACATTTGCCCGCAGCCAGCGGGCCAAGTCCACGCCGCACTCATCGTTGGAGAGCCTCAGGTCGAGCAGCACCACATCGGGGGCTGCAGCGCCCAGGCCCTCCATGCCCCCGAGGAACTCCTGCGAGCTGGATGCTTCTAGTATCAGCCTGAACATGGCGGGCCGGGCTGCGAGCATCTGCTTTATCCCCATGCGGAACAGCTGATGGTCATCTACTATAGCAATGGTTATCGGATTGGTGTTCATGATGGTAGGTTGTGTACACTGGGTGATATAATTATCGGTATGGTGCTACTCGGACAGCTGCAGCTCGAAGCTGAACGTGCTGCCTTTTCCGGGTTCGCTCTCCACCTGCAGGTGTGTGCGCTCTAGGGCCAGCATCTCCTCGCACACTATTAGCCCCAGCCCGCTGCCCTTTTCGCCAGCGGTTCCCCGCGTGCTGGTGTGGAGTAGGCTGAAGAGCTGCGCACGGGTCTCGGGGCTCATGCCCACGCCGAAGTCCCGCACGGAGACCCTCAGGCTGGCCCCCTCCACGGCGGAGCTCAGCACTACCCGCCCGCCCTGGGCCGAGAACTTGATGGCGTTGCTCAGCAGGTTGCGGAGCACGGTGGAGAAGATGTTGCGGTCGGCCCTCACGTAGGTGCCGGGGGCCATGAGCACCTCTACCTCTATGCCTTTCTGGGCCAGCTGTTCGCCCAGCAGCCCGAGCACCTCTTGGACTTCGCGGTGCACATCGAGCCTGATGGGCTCGTACTTGAGGGCGCCCGTGCTCATCTTGGCCCAGTCGAGCAGGCTCAGCAGAAGGTTGAGCAGCGACTGCGAGGAGCGGTGGAGCTCCTGTACCTGCGCGTTCAGGTCGCTGGCGGACAGCTGGTCGAACCTGTCCGCCATCATCTGCAGCACGGTGCTCTGCGCTATGACGGGGTTCTTGAGGTCGTGCGATATGATGGTGAAGAACTTGTTCTTCACCGCGTTGGCCTCTTCGAGCCTGCTGGTGTATCGCCGCTGCATACGGAGGTAGCGGATGATGAATAGAATAATCAGGCACAGCAGCACCACGATAATCCAGAACATGGCGTTGATGCGTTGCTGGTGCTCAATCTCGGCCCTGTGCTCGCGATCCTTTTGATCGAGCATACCCTGGAACATCTCCTGCTCGTAGCGTAGCCGGGCCTGCGCCACGTCCTGCCCGCTGCGCTGCCGCAGGGAGCTATCGAGGTACGCCAGCCCCAGCTTGCTCTCTTCCAGGGCCTTATGGTAGAGTCCCTGCTTTTCGTAGAGCTGCGCCATGGCGTTGTGCAGCTCCTGTTCGTGGCCGTAGGAGCGCTTGCCCCGCACTAGGGCCGCACTCTCGTCGAGGAAGCGCTTAGCGAGGTCGTACTTGCCAACGGTGAGGTACACCTGCCCCAGCGAGAGGGTGGAGTGGGCCAGGTTCCATTTATCGCTGGCGCAGGTCAGCACCTCATAGGCCATGCGGTAGTAGTGCTCGGCGGAGTCGAACTGGTTGCGGCTGACGGCCAGATGGCCTATACGGTTGTAACAGATGCCCACACCGTTGTGGGATTTGGCCAGCCTGTCGTACTCCAGGCCCCTGAGGTACATCACCTTGGCCGAGTCGTACAAATCGCGCCTCTCGTAGATGGAGCCCAAGGTGGTCCAGTTCATGGCCATGCCCACGTTGTTCTGTATGCGCTCATCGATTGAGAGCGAGAGGCGGAAGTAGCGCTCGGCCTCCACATCGTCGTCGAGGTACTTGTACACGTTGCCCAGTCCGTTGTAGATGTACGACAGCTGGCGCAGCCCCTTCTTGGTGTCGCGCTCGGGCGAGCCCTCGGCCACGCCGAGGGCCTCGAATAGGTACTCCGATGCGCTGGCGAACGCGCCTATGCGGCGGCAGTTGGTGGCGAGCTTGGTGAGGGCGGTGAGCAGGTCGGTTTGGGCACCGTCCACATTTTTCAGGGTGCGCGCCGCCTCTCGGAGCACGCCTATGGCCTGCACGTAGTTGCTCTGGCGGTTGTAGATATTGCCCAGGGCTATGAGGGTGAGCCCCTGAGCGTGGGCATCGCGCTGGGCCTGGTAGATCCGCAGCCATCGCTCGAGCGAGTCCACGTTGTCGCCCAGCCGGGACAAGTGTACGCGCACGGTGTCGGGCGGGTTTGGGATCGGCTTGGCCCCCATGGGAACCGCGCTCGCGCCCATCACTAGCATCGCAAGTGTCGTAACGATACGCTGATACATATGTATACGTATTCGGGAATGACGGCACAAAGTTACACATCCGCCCGATTGCGCGAATCCAAGCCTGCGCTCATCGTCAAAAAAAAAAAAAAAAACTAATTTTTGCAAACAGAAATTTCCAGCACCATCCCCATACGCCCCGCCAATGGTAACCTTAGCGCGCTGGTGTCGTAAAAATGAAGATACCAAACAGATAAAGCGAGATGAAAGCGAGAACCAACATCGCCGCGCTGCTGGTAGCCATGCTGCTGCTACACCTCAGCGCAAGGCTACAGGCGCAGGGCAACAACTTCGAGGTGATACTACAGGAGAGCTTTGAGAGCGGCATACCCATTGGATGGAAGGAACAGATGGGCGGCACGAACCAGAAATGGTCATACTACATGGGCAGCGGAGCGGCGGCCCATGAGGATTTACCCATCGTGGCGCAGAATGGCTCGCGCTACGCCTATTTTTACTACACCACATCGGGGCACAACTCCACCCTGTACACCCCATTCCTAGAGCTATCGAACAAGACCAAGCCCACGCTATCATTCTACCTGTGGCAGTCGGAGTTTCTGGCCGATGTGCCCGACCTATTCAGGGTGATGTACCGCACCGACCCCAAAGGGGAATGGGTTGTGCTGCGCGAGTATCAGGTGGACATGCCCCAGTGGACGCTCGAAGAGCTGATACTGCCATCGGAGCGAATACAGATAGGCTTCTACGCCCAGGCCAGCACCGGCATGGCCGCAGGCGTGGCCCTCGACAACATACGCATAGAGAACCGTGCGCGGCTGCCCCGCCGCCTGCAGCAAACCGACATGTGGCAGACCGGCAACGTGGTGCCATCGGGCTCTAGGGCCAACCCCATAGCGGGAGTGCGCCTGCTGGTGGAGGGTAACGACAAGGTGCTGACGCTCGACAAGGCCCAGTTCGAGTACACTGGCACCGCCATAAGCGACATCGAGCGCTTTAGCCTGTACTACACGCAGGACAGCGTGTTCACGCCCACCGACCGCATAGCCAGCAGCCACAGCAACATAGTGGGCAACACCATCATATTCAGCGGGATGAACAAGACCCTCGAAACGGGCAAAAACTTTGTATGGCTCTGCGCCGATGTGAAGGCCAACAGCAAGCATGGCAACATCGTGAGCGTGAGCCTACCCGCAGGGGGCATCACCAGCACCCCCGAGGGGCTACCCAGCACCACCACCCCCATACAGGCACAAAGCCCCAAGGGGCAAAGCACCATAGAGGAATCGCTGGTGATTACCAGCTTTGAGACCAACGACAACAACGCCATCTGGCAGCTCACCCACGACTGGGCCATTGGCCAGCCCACTGGCGCAGGCATAGGCGACCCCACCATGGCCTACTCGGGCGAGCAGCTGCTGGCCACCAACCTAGCCGGTGGCTACACCAACAACGTGAAACACACAGCCCAATCGCCACAGGCGAATGCGGAGTACTACAGGGACATCAAGCTGCACTACGCCCGAATGCTCAACCTGAACCCCATAGACAACGCCTGGATCACGGTGCCCGAGATTGGCGACACCCTATACTCCAACGTCCGCGAGGAGGTACACGACCCCCGCTGGATTCGCGTGATGCTCCCCATAGAGCGCGCCACCAGACGGGATAAGGTGAGCGTACAGATGACGCTCGAGTCGGCCCCCAGCGCCAGCAGCGCCACCCCAGGCGGCTGGAACGTGGACAACTTCGCCATCACGGGCAACCGCATCGACCGCGATGCGGGCGTGGTGAGCCTGCCCACGCTGCCCAGCTGCGGTGTAACCCTAGCCCCCACCACCCTCACGGTGCGGGTGCGCAACTTCGGCTACGACGACATCTCGAACTTCGAGGTGGGCTACTCGTTCGATGGGGGCCGCAACTACACCCGCAAGACGTTCAGCGGTACGCTGAAATCGCCCCGCAACACCAGCAACCCCGCCGAGATTGAGAAGGAGTTCAGCTTCGACCCCGTGCTCATCGCTCCGGGCTACAAGCACATGGTGTTCAGCACATTCCTCACCAACGATGAGGACGAGACCAACGACAAGCAGGAGACCAAGCTGTACGTGTTCCCCACGCTAACGGGGCAGATGGACTACTACACCGACTTCGGCGTGAGCCACAACCACTGGTACGCCCAGGGCGCAGGAGCCAAGCAGAACGTTTGGGCCTACGGCCTCGACACGCTGATAGCCCCCAGCCAGCCCAAAGCGCAGGGCTGGGCCACCCGCATCAACGGCACGTACCCCGACACCTCGGTGTCGTACCTCGAAAGCCCGTGCTACGACCTAAGCCAGATGGCGTTCCCCGTGCTCGAGTTCACCTACTCGCTGAGAGCATCGGCCAACGCCCTGCTCAAGGCGCAGTACAGCAAGGACGGGGGCACCACATGGAACGACATCCCCGCCGCCACCTACCAGGAGAACTGGCGGGCAGCCGGCTGGAGCGTCAACACCGAGCTACAGACAGCCTACACCCAGCTGCCCTCCGCCATAGGCACCAGCGTCAAGTTCAGATTCGCCTTCACCACCAGCAACCCCGCCGTAAATCAGGGCGCGCTGATTAGACAGGTGAACGTGAAGTCGATCCCCTACAAGGTGGAGCTGGCCAGCATAGCCTCGCCCCAAAGCGCCTGCTTCATAGGCAACGTGCCCATAACCATCAACCTGAAGAACACGGGCACACGCATCATCACGGCGGGCACACGCATCCCCCTGCGCTTAGTGATAAGCCGCCCTGGAGCCAGCGAGACGATACAGGACACCATTGAGGTGCCCAGCGATATAGCCCAAAATGCCACCCTGCCCCTCCAGAGCACAAAGACATTCGACTTTGCGCAGGGCCTAACCACCTACACCATAACGGTGGCCATCGACATGAAGCCAGTGCAGAGCGGCTCCAAGCTATCGACAAGCCAGTCGGTAGAGGTGCAGGGCAACCCCAGCTTCACCCTAGGCCCCGACAGGGGCACCCTAGACCCCGCCACCATAACGCTCGAACCGCTCACAAATATAGGCAGCGGCGGCAGCTACAAGTGGGAGTACTACAAATGGCAGGAGGGCGACCCCGACACCACCAGCACCACCGTCTGGACGAACATGGGCAGCGGGAACACCCTACCGCTCCAAACCGATGGCTACGGCTACTACAGGCTGACGGCCACTAACAACAAGGGCTGTAAGCACGTGGATGTGATTAAGATAGTGGCCTCGACGCAGGATGTGCAGGTGAGCAGCATACTCAACCTGACCAATGCCTGCGAGCACCCCACACCCATCAGGCCCAAGGTAAAGGTGAAGTTCGTAGATGGCCAAAGCTTCCCCAGCGGCACATCGTTCAACATAGGCATGTCGCTCAATGGCACCCTGGTGCTCAATGAGCCCTTCACCGTGCCCAGTGGCTGGAACGTAGGCGATGAGACGGAGTTCACCTTCCAAAGCCCCATCGACCTGTCGGAGCCAGATGAGTACCACGTGACCGCATTTACCATGCTCAACGACATCAACCGCGCCAACGACTCCACCCACCTACAGGTGAACACCTACGGTGCCCCCCGCTTCCGCTACGGGCAAAAGGTGAAGGAGGGCGGCAGCGTCTACATCCCCATGGAGTACGCCGACACCATCATGATGTCGAACCCCATGGGCATCCCCCTGCAAACCATGACCCAAAGCCCCAGCGTGAGCTACAAGTGGGAGCGCACCACCGACTACGCCAACACCCAGTGGGAGGTACGCCCAGAGGACGGCGACACGCTGGTAATCCCCGACAACATATCGGCCTACTACCGCGTTACGCTCACCGACAACTCGGGCAATAACTGCGGCTCAACCACCAAGCAGGTGTACATAAACACCAAGGACATAGGCATATACGGCATAACACTCCCCGTAGATACGGCCTGCTACAGCGATGAGGGCACCCCGATTGAGGTGCGGGTGCGCAACCTAGGCGGCGACACCTACCCCATCGGCACCACCTTTGAGGCCGAGGCCGAAACACCCATGGGTACGCAGCACCAAACCATCACGCTGGCCGAGGAGCTGAGGCCCAACGAAAGCATCGATGTGGCGTTCCCCAACCGCATACACCTGAACGTGAACGAGAAAACCAACATACTGGTACGGGTGAAGCTGAAGGACGATGTAAACGCCCTGAACGATGCCTACTCCAAGGATGTGCAGGTGATACCCTACCCAGGGGTGCGCATGCCCATAGACACGCTGTTCAAGGCATTCACCGCCGAAACCGACTACGAAATCATCCCCATCTACTCGGACAACGTGAAGAGCTACCAGTGGACATCGAAAGGGAGCCCCATACAGGATGACAACGGCTCGGACCACTCGGCCACGTTCAAAATTAAGGGCCAGCCCATGCACGAGTACACCGTTACGGTGAGCAACGGCTTCTGCGAGGCATCGGCCACCATGGTGGTCATATCGCAGGACATCTCGATAGCCGTGCTCACGCCCATCGACACCTGCTCGTTCAGGGCGCGCTCGTACCCCGTAAAGGTGCGCATCAAGAACGAGGGCAGCGACCTGCCCGCCGGCATCAGCATGGCGCTCATGGGCGAAGCCCAAATCAACGCCTTCGGCACCACCACCACCATGCTGAGCCACACCGTGGCGTTCAACGAAACATTCAAGAGCGGGGCCGACACCACCGTAACCATGCCCCAGTGGCTCAACCTAACCGATGCAATGAACGTATCGGTGACCATACTGGGCACCCCATCGGGCTTCGATGACATGGTGGCCGACAACAACTCGAGCCAGCTGACGGCCTTCGCGCTCGGCTATCCCACCATCAGCTTCATCCACACCGATGCCAATGGCATACTCGAAGCCAGCCACCTGCTGGCAATCGACTCCAGCGGCATGCTCGACTACCGCTGGTACAAAACCAGCGATGCGCTATCGAGCCAAGCCCAGTGGCTCGGCCCCGAGGATAAGGTGCTGAGCCGGCACGCATCGATGGCCATAGGCGACTCCATAAAGAGCGCAAGCTACAGCATATACGCCACCTCCCTGGCCAACTGCTCCAACACCGCCCAGGTGGACGTGCGCTTCTACACGCACGACCTGGAGGTGAGCCAGCTGGTGGAGCCGCTGTCGGCCTGCTCCATGCCCGATGAATCAGTGGTACGCATAAAAGTTACCAACGTGGGCGACTACACCATGCCCGACACCTGCACGATAAAGCTAGGGCTGAAAGTGAACACCGCCGATGAAATACAGGAGAGGCACCCCATAGGGACAGCCTGGGCCCCCGGACAAAGCCGCGAATTCACCTTCAACAAGAAGGTGAACCTTCTGGCCCCCAACGAGTACAGCATACGAACGACCGTAACATCGAAGCACGACCGCATAACCGAGAACAACCAGCGCACCGATGCCATAGAGCACTACCAGCCCGTAGTGGTGGATCTAAGCAGCATCAACGGCAAGGAGTACTGCCAGGGCCAGGCCATAACCATAGACGCTGAAGCCAACACCGCTGGGCTGTACGCCGCCAATGGAACACCGCGCTACGCTTGGAGCACTGGCGCAAGCACCCCGAGCATACAGCTACAATCGGACAAGAGCATATACGAACCCGATGCAATCGGCTACACCGTGACCGTTACGAGCGGCGTGGGCTGCGAGGGACAAGCCAGCGGTAGCATCAGCTTCCGCCCGCTGCCCGAGGCCAAAATTATAGACGAGGACAACAACGCCCTGGGCGCCGAGGTAGAGATATGCGAGGGCCAACAGCAGTACCTAGGCAGCGGCAGCGCCACCAGCTACAGCTGGAACACCGGCGAGAGCACAGCCAGCATATACGCCACCACCTCGGGCACCTACACCGTAACGGTAACCGATGACAAGGGCTGCTCCAACAGCGACACCACGCGGCTGACAGTACACGAGCTGCCCCACATAGGCATGGGCGGCCCCAGGGCCATCTGCGATGGCAACCCCACCACACTCGATGCAGGCGAGGCCCAATCGTACCAGTGGATACTGCCCGATGGCACCACCGCCGACACCCGCACCGTAACGGCGGCCACCGCAGGCAAGTACACGGCCTACATAGTGGACATGCACGGCTGCAGCAATACCGATGAGGTGGACCTCACCGTGCAGCCCTCGCCCAAAGACGTGCGCATCAACACGCACACCGCCGACATGACCATCTGCTCGAGCGCACGGGCCAAGCTCACGGCCAGCAGCAGCTCAGCCGGCGTGAGCTACAAATGGAGCAACGGCCAAAGCGGGCAGGAGATAGAGGTTAATGAGGCCCAGCAGTACACCGTAACGGTGAGCAACAGCTACGGCTGCGCCACCAGCGCCAGCATGAACGTGATACACTACGAGACCACCCCGGCCAATGTGGTAACCATATGTCATGACGACGGCAGCATCAAGCTCAAGGTGAGCAACCCCGAGGTGCGCACCTACCAGTGGAGCACCGGCTCCACTACCGCCGAGACGCCGGCCGAAATGGGCAAGCAGTACAGCGTTACCATCACCGATGGCAACGCCTGCCAATACACCGAGCAGGTTACGGCCAGCACGCCACAAGTAAGCATCAGCCTGGAGGGCCTCGGCTGCCAGGGCAGCACCGTAACGCTCATCAGCAGCCTGCCCAACGCCCAGCACAGCTGGAGCACGGGCGAGACCAGCCCCAGCATCAAGGTGGGCCAAACGGGCGAGTACAAGCTCACGGCAGTGTCCGAAGGCTGCCGCAGCGAGGCCAGCCAGAGCGTAACCATGCACCCCACCCCCACCCCGAGCATCAAGGTGAGCGGCAACCGGCTGGTGGTCGATGGCGGCACCTACAGCAGCTACAGCTGGAGCAGCGGCGAAACCACGCCCCAAATAGCCCTCAGCGGCGCGGGCAGCTACAGCGTAACGGTAACCGATGCCCACGGCTGCACGGGCACGGCCCAGTTCACCTACACCTCGCTGGGCACCGTGGGCACCATGGCCGCCAATGTAACGGCCTACCCCAACCCCACCAGCAACCAGCTACACGTGCGTGTGGAAGCCGACCAGCACGAGCGTTACACGCTCACGCTCTACTCGGCCCTGGGTGCAAGCCTGTGGCAGCGCATCGTAGAGGTAGACAAGGTGCACACCGAGACCATCGACGTGGAGCACCTGCCCGCCGGCATCTACATACTGCACGTAAGCTCGGGCCAGCGGGCCAGCAGCATCAAAGTAGCAAAGGAGTAAAAATTACAACAAGCTGACTATCATTGCTATACACAACAAGTGGCCGTGGAGCAATTCCACGGCCACTTGCGCTATTAGCCCAACCCCCATAACGAGCACCCCACGGGGCATTGGGGCCGATTTGGCCATCCGAATTGAGGCCCAATTGGCAAGATTTTGTTACCTTTGCCATCCCAACAAAAATACCACCCAATAGCCATGAGCGCCGACTATTCAGAAGAAAGCATCAAAACCCTTGAGTGGAAAGAGCACATGCGGCTCAGGCCGGGCATGTATATAGGCAAGCTGGGCGATGGCTCGCAGCCCGATGATGGTATATATATTCTGCTCAAAGAGGTGATTGACAACTCTATAGACGAGTTTGCCATGGGCAACGGCCGACGTATCGACATTGAGATGAGCGAGCAGGGCGCGGTGCGAGTGCGCGACTACGGACGCGGCATCCCCCTTGGGAAGCTCAAGGACGTGGCCTCCAAGCTCAATACCGGTGCCAAGTTCGATTCGCAGACGTTCAAGAAGTCGGTGGGGCTCAACGGCGTGGGTATCAAGGCCGTGAATGCCCTCTCGTCGAACTTCGCTATCAGCAGCGTGCGCGATGGCCAGCGCAAGCGCGTGGAGTTCAGCGCGGGCAATGTGGTGGCCGACCACGAAATAGCCCCCAGCACCGAGCCCAACGGCACTCAGGTGGAGTTCACTCCCGATGTGAGCGTTTTCGGGGCCTACGCCTTTACCCCCGAATACGTGGAGGCCATGCTGCGCAACTACAGCTACCTGAACACGGGTTTGACGCTAACGCTTAATGGTCAGGAGTTTACATCAAAAAACGGTCTGCTCGACCTGCTCAACGAGCAGATGACCGGCGAGCCGCTCTACCCCATCATACACCTTAAAACCGACGATGCCGAGTTTGCCATAACCCACAGCAGCGGCTACGGCGAGGACTATCACACCTTTGTCAACGGACAGCACACCACCCAGGGCGGAACCCATCTGGCCGCTTTCCGCGAGGCCTACGTGCGCACCGTCAAGGAGTTCTACCGCAAGGATTTCGACCCGTCCGACGTGCGCACGTCCATAATCTGCGCCCTGAGCGTGAAGGTGGAAGAACCCGTGTTCGAGTCGCAGACCAAAACCAAGCTTGGCAGCAAGGACATGGGTCCCAATGGGCCATCGGTGCGCCAGTATGTGGGCGATTTTCTGAAACGCGAGCTCGACAACTACCTGCACAAGCACCCCGACACGGCGCAGGTGCTGCTGCAAAAGATTGTGGAGTCGGAGAAGGAGCGCAAGTCCATATCGAGCATCAAGAAGCTGGCCCGCGAGCGCGCCAAAAAGGCCAGCCTGCACAACCGCAAGCTGCGCGACTGCCGTGCCCACTACAACACCAACGACAAGCTGGCCAACGAGTCCACCCTGTTCATCACCGAGGGCGACTCGGCCAGCGGCTCCATCACCAAGAGCCGCGATGTGGCCACGCAAGCCGTGTTCTCGCTGCGCGGTAAACCGCTGAATACCTTTGGATTGAGCAAAAAGATTGTCTACGAGAACGAGGAGTTCAACCTGCTGCAATCGGCTCTCAACATTGAGGAAGACATGGACAACCTGCGCTACAACCGCATTGTGATTGCCACCGATGCCGATGTGGACGGTATGCACATCCGCTTGCTGATGATCTCGTTCTTCCTGCAATTCTTCCCCGAGGTGCTGCGGCAGGAGCATCTATTCATACTGCAAACGCCGTTGTTCCGCGTGCGCAACAAGAAAAAGACCGTCTATTGCTATACGCCCGAGGAGCGCGAGAAAGCCATCAAGAGCCTTGGGCCAAACCCCGAAATCACCCGTTTTAAAGGACTTGGAGAGATTTCGCCCGACGAGTTTAAGCACTTCATTGGCGAGAATATGCGCCTGGATCCCGTGCGCCTCACCAAAGACGACCAAATATTCGACCTGCTGAAGTTCTATATGGGTAAGAATACACCTGATAGACAGGGATTTATAATCGACAATCTGCGCGTGGAGGAAGATTTGGTCGATGAGTTTGATAATCATAAAAAATAACAGCTGCACATGTCTGTTTTGAACTACATAAATTGGAATGCCGACCCCGAGATTGTTAACATTTTGGGCTATTCGCTGCGCTACTACTCACTGCTGTTTGTGGGCGGCGTGCTGGTGGGTGCATTCATCATATTCCGCATTCTGCGGCGCGAAGGCGTGTCGGAAGATAATTTGGTGCTGCTCGAAATCTACGGATTGCTGGGCATTGTGTTCGGCGCACGTTTGGGGCATTGCCTGTTCTACGAGCCGCTCTACTACCTGCAAAACCCGCTGGAGATGCTGCTGCCCATACGCCAGTTGCCCGAAGGAGGATGGCAGTTCACGGGCTATCACGGACTGGCCAGCCACGGCGGTGCTATTGGGCTGCTGTTTGTGGTTTGGCTCTACGCCCGTCGCACCAAGCAGTCGTATTTCCACACCATCGACCTGGTGGCCATGGTTACGCCGCTCACCGGCGTATTCATCCGCACGGCCAACCTCATGAACTCCGAAATTATAGGCTGCCCCACCGAGGTGCCATGGGCGTTTATTTTTGAGCGTGTAGATATGATTCCACGCCACCCAACGCAGATCTACGAAGCGCTGTGCTACTTGACCATTTTTCTGTGTGCTTTTGGCCTGTATCGTCGATTTGGCAGGCGTTTGCGCGATGGTTTCTATCTCGGATTTTCTATCACGCTGATATTCAGTGCCCGCTTCGTTCTCGAGTTCATCAAGGAGAAGCAGGTGGAGTTTGAGGAGAGCATGACCTTCGACATGGGTCAGTGGCTTAGCGTGCCGTTCATTGTGCTGGGCATAGGGCTGCTCATCTGGACGCTCCGTCAGGGCATTGCGCCCGTTGCGCCCGAGCCTGAGCCCGCTGTGAACAACGCGCCAGCAGCATCAAACCAAAAAAAGAAAAGCAACCAAAAGCGGTAAAACTGAACCATGCAAACCGACGATGAGATAGGCCGCGCCGACGACCCCATGTTGGCCGATAGCGATAGGGTGGAATCGGTTAGCCCCGAAGAGCACGCCATTATTGAGAAACTCACCGGCGAGGGTGCGCACAAAACGCACCTCACGGGCATGTACCGCGATTGGTTCCTCGACTACGCGTCATACGTAATCCTCGAACGTGCCGTGCCGCACATCGACGACGGCTTTAAGCCCGTGCAGCGCCGCATAATGCTCTCCATGCGCCGCCTCGACGATGGCCGCTACAACAAGGGGGCCAACATCATTGGGCACACCATGCAGTTCCACCCCCACGGCGATGCCTCAATCGGCGATGCGCTGGTGCAGCTGGGCCAAAAAAGCCTGTTAGTGGATACGCAGGGCAACTGGGGCAACATTCTCACTGGCGACGGGGCTGCCGCTCCGCGTTACATCGAGGCGCGGTTGTCGAAGTTCGCCCTCGACGTGGTGTTCAACCCCAAGACCACCGAGTGGATGTTCAGCTACGACGGGCGCAATCAGGAGCCCGTTACGCTGCCCGTCAAGTTCCCGTTGCTGTTAGCGCAAGGAGTGGAGGGTATCGCCGTTGGATTGGCATCGAAAATATTGCCCCACAATTTCAACGAGCTCATCGATGCGGCCATAGCGCACCTGCGCGGGCAGGATTTCGAGCTGCTGCCCGATTTCCCCACCGGCGGTTTGGCCGATTGCAGCCGCTACAACGATGGCCTGCGCGGCGGTGCCGTTCGAGTGCGGGCGCGTATCCAAAAAATCGCCCGTAAAACAGTATCAATCACAGAATTGCCATACGTGCGCACCACGTCGTCGCTCATCGACACCATAGTGAAGG
>JAFTDN010000130.1 GCA_017454165.1 Bacteroidales bacterium
GTGTAGTCATCGATGGGTGTGCCCAGGAAGATGATGCGATCCATCATCAGGCGCGAGAATACGTCCATCTGCGCCACGTTGAGCTGCCGCTCCTCTATGATGGTGGGCGAGATGTAGCTGTTCACTATCGACTTAAACTGGTGCATGGTGAGGCTGTTGATGCCCCGATGCTTCACCGCGTACTTATCAAACTCGTTCATAATGAATGTGTTATTGTTGTGTCGTAGGACAAAAAATCGTCTCACAATATAGTAAATTTACTCCATACCCAGCTCGCTGCGGCCCAATTATGCGCTGGGCGCGGCCCGTTGGGTGCTTTGCGTCATGTTGTTGTTAGTAAGCACATTATCTGTCTGGCGGTGCTAAAAATTGCGGCACAGGTTTTGATAACCCCCCAATTGTGTGTAATATTGCGTCAGCACTAACCCCCTAAATCATAATCTTATGTTACTGAGTATCATTATCTTCGTGCTTATCGGCTGCCTCGCAGGCTTCCTTGCGGGCAAGATCATGCGTGGCGGCGGCTTCGGGTTCCTCATCAACGCGCTGCTCGGCATTGTGGGCGGCCTTGTGGGTGGATGGCTGTTCGGTGTGCTCGGCATCAAGGTGGGTGGCCTTATTGGCAGCATCATTGCAGCCGTTGTAGGCGCATGCCTCGTGCTGTGGATCGCCTCGCTTTTCAAGAAGAAGAGGTAGCCTGCAGCGCTCCGCGTCCAAAAGATGGCCCGCCCCGCGTGGGCCATCTTTTTTTCTCAAAGGCTGGGTAAATCGTTCGGGATGTGCTATATTAGCAGCTCGAACATAGACACGCTATCGTGATGACCAAAAGAGCTTTAATCGTAGGGATGCTGGCGGCCTTGCTGCTCGCATCGTGCGGTGAGGATGTCACCCAGCCCTCCAAGCTGCGTAATAGGATCAACCTCTTTTTCAAGGAGTGCATGGACAGCTACTACTACTGGGCGGAGCATATGCCCGATGTGGATCCCAACGACTACGCCGACCCCTATGCCCTCATGGAGGCCCTGCGCTACAAGCCGCTCGACAAGTGGAGCTACGTTACCTCCCGCTCCGAGCTGGAGGCCTACTACAGCGGTGCTTCATACGCTGGATTCGGCTACGCATCGGGTTTCAACGCCAATGGCGACTACATCATCAGCTACGTCTACCCCCAGGCCCCCATGCGCCAGCAGCACGGTGTCACCAGAGGATGGCGCATTCTGGCCATCGATGGCACGAAGCCCACACGCGACAACCTCAGCTCGCTCTTGGGCGGCAACGAGGTGGGCCTACAGCGCACCTTTCTCTTCCTGAAGCCCACGGGCGACACCGTGGGGCACGTGCTCACCAAGACCAATGTCAAGGTGAACACCGTGATTGACACCACCGTGCGCACCTACGGCACTGCAAAGGTGGGCTATTTCATGCTGTCGGGCTTCATCGAGCCCACCGAGCAGGAGCTTATAGACGTGTTTGCTGACTTTAAAGCGAAGGGTATCAACGAGCTTGTTGTCGACCTACGCTACAACGGCGGCGGTCTGGTGAAGGTCTCGAACACCCTGGGCAACCTAATCGCCGGCACCCACACCCATGGCCGAGTGTACTGCACGTTCTACCACAACGACCGTAACCGGCATCGAGACACCTGCCTGCACTTCCGCAATATGCCCGACAGCTCGCTGTCGCTGAGCCGTGTGGCATTCATCACCAGCGAGGGCTCTGCATCGGCCAGCGAGCTGCTAATCAATAGTTTGACCCCATTCATAGATGTGCACTGCGTGGGGCAGCGCACCCATGGCAAGCCGGTGGGCATGTACACTATCACCCCCAACAACGCCGCCATCGACTGGGCCTTTGTGCCCATCTGCTTCACCTTGCGCAACGCTGAGGGGTATGGCGACTACTTCGATGGTCTGCCCGTGGAGCGTGAAGCCAACGATGATGTGTACCACGCCCTGGGCACACCTGAAGAGGAGTGCATGGCCGCCGCGCTAGCAGCGCTGGGCATCAGCACAGGGGCCAAGGCCCCCGCGTTCCGTGCTCCTAGGTTCACCCCGCTAAAGCTCCACGGCCTGGAGGCCGAGATTGGTGCCAAGTAGCTGATTATGGGCGGTGCAGCGGGTGGTAATAGCGAAACGGTAATCTTGGGCATCGACCCGGGCACCAACGTCTTGGGCTACGGCGTGGTGCGCGGCTCGGGCCGCAGCAACCTACGGCTTGAGGTGCTGGGTGTGCTGGAGCTCTCGAAGTACCGCGACCACTACCTGCGCCTGAAGGTCATCTACCAGCGGGTGCAGCAGCTGGTGGAGCAGTTCTTGCCCGATGAGGTGGCCATAGAGGCCCCTTTCTTCGGCAAGAACGTGCAGAGCATGCTCAAGCTGGGCCGCGCCCAGGGCGTAGCCATAGCGGCGGTGGTGGCCCGCGAAGTGCCCATATTCGAGTACGCACCGCGCAAGATTAAGGTGGCCATCACGGGCAACGGTGCGGCCTCCAAGGAGCAGGTGGCCGCCATGCTGCGCTCCATACTGGGCGAGCGCGACTTCGACCAGAAGCACCTCGATGCTACCGATGGGCTGGCCGCTGCCGTGTGCCACTACTACCAGCGCAGTGCCATCGGTGGCGGGGGGCACAACGATGGCGGCAGCGGCGGCCACCGCCGTTCCAAGGCATCATCGAGCTGGGAGGAATTTGTGCGTAACAACCCCAATCGGGTGCGCTAGTCCTTTTGACCGTAGGCCAAGTCGCCTGCATCGCCCAACCCTGGCACGATGTACGACTTGACGGTGAGCTCATCATCGACCGCGCCCAGCCAGAGCGTGATGCCCTCGGAGCCTAGCTGCCGCCGGGTGTACTCCATCCCATCGCGCGAGGCTATGAGCGATACGATATGCGTGTGGGAGGGTGTGCCGCGCTCCAGCATGGCCTTGTAGGCCAGCACCATGCTAGCCCCGGTGGCCAGCATGGGGTCGATGAGCACCAACGTCTTGCCCTCGATGCTGGGGCCCGAGATGTGCTCGAACTGTATGCGGAAGGTGCCGTCTTTGTTGTACTTGCGGTAGGCCGAGATGAACGCATTCTCGGCCCTGTCGAAGTAGTTCAGGAAGCCCTGATGCAGGGGTAGGCCGGCCCGCAGGATGGTGGCCAGCACCAGCACATCGTCGCTAAGCTGCATGTTGGCCGTGCCGAGCGGGGTGGGCACCTGGCGGGGGGTGTAGCTCAGGGTCTTGCTGAGCTCGTAGGCCATCACCTCGCCGCAGCGCTCCAGGTTGCGGCGGAAGCGCATCAGGTCGTTCTGCACGTGCACGTCGCGCATCTCGGCGATGAACTGGTTGAACACCGAGTTCTGCTCTCCAAATATGTGTACCATAGCCATGTTGGTGGTGCGGGTATCTGTTGGGGCCGCTAAATTAGGCATTATGGGCGAAATGGCCAAGCCTATGCAGACTTTTTGTGGGGGCAAAAAAAACGCGCACCTTCGGGGTGCGCGGGGGTAGCGAGAGTGGGAATTGAACCCACGACCTCATGATTATGAATCATGCGCTCTAACCATCTGAGCTATCTCGCCGCTCCATTTGAGCGGTGCAAAGGTAGGCATTCTGTTCCACACCGCCAAGCGAATTTGCGAATAATTTTTTTTGTATGGGTCGTTGCTCATGGCTATTGTGTGCGTTATCAACAACTTGCTGTTGATAAAAAGTCGCTTTCTAGGTGGGGACATGTGGGCAAATGCTCGTAAATTGCGCCTATAATCAATACAGATAGAGCACCTAAAATATAGGCCATGGAGGGAAAGAGGAGCAAAATGGTGGAGATGGAGTTCGTCATAAACTCAACACCATCAATAGTTTATCAGCGGCTGTCGACACCCCACGGGTTGTCGGAGTGGTTCGCCAACGATGTGAACACCGCTGGCAACGTGTTCACCTTTATATGGGATGACGATACGCGTCAGGCTGAACTCGTTGAGCACCAACGCAATAGGTTGGTGCGGTTCCGCTGGCTCGGCGATGATGAGGAGGAGCGGGAGGCCGACTGCGGCTTTGCCTTCGAGCTTGACCGCGATGAGCTCACCGGTGCGCTGTCGCTGCGTGTCACCGAGGAGATCGATGCCCTGGCCGATGATGAGGACGACACCGTGTCGCTGTGGGAGCATCAGGTGGGCGCCCTGAAGCGGGCCCTGGGATGCGTGGGGTAGCGCAATTTGGGCTGGGTGCTCGTCCGTTTGGCGAAAAACCATTACCTTTGCGGCGGGGGCGAAGCTCCCCCTTGTCTGTGATAACCACCTGTGCGCGTAGTTGTGAAAAAACTCCATAAGCTCATCATCAAGTCCTACATTGGCCCGCTGCTGCTGACTTTCTTCATCGCCATGTTCATACTGCTGATGCAGTTCTTGTGGAAGAAGATAGACGATTTGCTTGGCAAGGGTTTGGAGACCAGCGATTTCGTTGAGATTATGCTCTACGCAGGGGCCACCATGGTGCCCATGGCCCTCCCGCTGGCCATACTGCTGGCCTCGCTCATGACGATGGGCAATTTCGGCGAGCACTACGAGCTGCAAGCCATGAAGTCGGCGGGCATCTCGCTCTACCGCATACTGTTCCCGTTGGTGCTCATCACCCTGCTGCTGAGCGGTGGGGCGTTTTTCTTCGCCAACAACGTGCTGCCCTATACGAACCTCAAGCTCACCAACCTGCTGTACTCGGTGCGCGAACGGAAGCCCGAGTTCCTGCTCAAGGACGGCGTGTTCACAACGTTGTCGGATGGATACAGCATAAAGGTGGGCGAGAAGAACCCCCAGACGGGCCTGCTGCAGCGGGTGATGATTTACGACCATAGCGATGAGCGGGGCAACATCTCGGTAACATACGCCGATTCGGGCTACATCCGCTCGTCGGCCAACAAGAAGTACCTAGTGGCCACCCTCTTCAATGGGCACTCCTACAAGGAGGTGGTGAACAAGAACTCCAGACTGAATGCGCCCAACAGCCCGCTGCCAGCCCAGCGACAGTCATTCGAGATACAGCAGATTACGTTTGAGATGCAGGGCGCGGGCCTCAAGCGCACCGACGAGGCGCTGTTCAAGAATAACTACCAGATGCTCAACGTTGCGCAGCTGGAGAGGGCCCAAGACTCGCTGTCCAGGGAGTTCTCGCGCAGGGTCAGCAGCTTCGCACGCAACTTCTCGGCCAACAACGTGATGCGCGAGCGGCTCGACGCCCTGCCCGACAGCCTATCGGCAACGGCCCCCCGATTCAAGGTGGACTCGGTGTTCGAGGCGCTACCCTATGAGCAGCGGCAGCTCGCTGTGGAGCGCGCCCTGAGCGTTGCCCGCACGGCCAAGAGCTATGTGAACGCATCGATGGATGAGTTCAAGTACAAGCGGCGCATCATCGCCCGCCACGGGATAGAGTGGCACCGTAAGTTCTCGCTCTCGTTCGCCTGCCTAGTGTTCTTCCTGATAGGGGCACCGCTGGGAGCCATCATCTGCAAGGGTGGGCTGGGTGTGCCCATGCTGGTGTCGGTCATCTTTTTCGTCGTCTACTACGTAATCACCATCACGGGCGAGAAA
Organism: Bacteroidales bacterium; assembly: GCA_017454165.1. Classification (GTDB taxonomy): domain Bacteria; phylum Bacteroidota; class Bacteroidia; order Bacteroidales; family Tenuifilaceae; genus RGIG6076. The sequence goes on from JAFTDN010000130.1 coordinate 5,567, forward strand.
TTCGCAGGCGAGCTGCTGTGGACACCCGCCATGGGCATGTGGCTCTCCTCCATGGTGCTGTTCACCTTCGGCGCGTTCCTGTCGTACAAGGCCACCACCGATGCCAGCCTGATGAGCGCTGAGGCCTACCGTGAGCTATTCAAGCGGGCGGGCCGTGGGGCGGTGCGCATATTCAACTGGGCGGTGCGCCGTTCGCAGCCGACTAAGCCATAGGGTGGCCGTCAAATCCTGATTTGGGCATCAATGAAGATATTGGTCATCTCGCATAAGCCGCCGTATCCGCCTGTTGATGGTGGCACCATAGCTACGCTCAACATGTGCCTGGGCATGGCCCAGGTAGGGCACGAGGTGACGCTGCTCTCCACCACCACGCTGAAGCATCCAGGCGAAGTGGGCCAAATCCCCGATAGCATAAGGACGTTCATGCACGTGGAGTACCATCACATCGACCTGCGGACCAACATGCGCGACGGTGCGCTCAACTTCGTGTTCTCGCGTTGGCCGTACAACATAGTGCGCTACATCAAGCGGTCGTTCAAGCAGTTGATAAATAGATACCTATCGACAGAGCGCTACGATGTGGTGCAGCTTGAGGGGCTGTACCTGCTCCCCTATGTCGGCACCATACGTCGGTCGCATCAGGGCCCCATCGCGCTGCGGGCGCACAACGTGGAGAACAGCATTTGGCTGAGCCTAGCCTCCGATGAGCCGAATAGGTATAGGCAGATGTATTTTAAGCTGCTGCATCGTAGGTTGCTACGCATGGAGGTGCAGCTGAATGGCAGCGTGGATGCGCTGGTGGCCATCAGCGAGCTGGACAGGCTGTGGTTTGTGGAGCATGGGCTGCAAAAGCCCGCCATTACGGTGCCCATGGGTTACTTTCGCTGCCCCGATGGAGCCTGCCCCCAGCATCCCGCCACCAGCTTTGCCTACATAGGAGCCCTCGATTGGATTCCCAACTACGAAGGCCTGATGTGGTTCATAGATGGGGCTTGGCGGCGCATACAGGCCGATGTGCCCGAGGCTGAGTTCCACATAGCGGGGCGCAACGCGCAGTCATCGCTGGCTGAGCACCTGCTGGCCGAGCGCAAGATTATATTCCACGGGCAGGTGCCCAGCGCCACGGAGTACATCGGCAGCTACCCAATAATGGTGGTGCCCCTGCAGTCGGGCAGCGGCATACGGGTAAAAATCGTGGAGGGCATGTTCATGGGCCGCGCCATAGTGTGCACCTCATCGGCCATCAAGGGCATCGAGGTGGAGCATGGGCAGCATGTGCTCGTGGCCGATACGCCCGAAGGGTTCGCCGCCCATGTGGTGGAGCTTATGCGCAACCCCGAACTACGGCAGCGGCTGGCGCAGAACGCGCAAGCCTTCGCCTCTACTCGCTACGATGCGGTAGGGCTGTCGCGGCGGCTCACCGAGTTCTACCAATCGTTGCGGGCCCAATGATAGCCGTGGCCCTATTCTGGACGGCTACGGGCATTGCCCTGTACTGCTACGTGGGTTACCCGCTGCTGCTGTGGCTCATGCGGATGTTCGCCCCCCCGCCGCCAAAAACATCTGAGGCCGAGCTGCCCGAGCTCACGCTGGTGGTTCCCGCCTACAATGAGGCCCCCTGTGTGGAGCGCAAGATGCGCAACACATTGGAACTGAGCTATCCTGCGCAACGCATTCACCTGATGTGGGTTATTGACGGTTCCACCGATGCCACCGCCACCCTACTGGCCCGCTACCCGCAGGTAGAGGTGCTGTACCAGCCCGAACGGCGCGGTAAGACGGCAGCCCTCAACCGGGCCATGGTGTGCGTGCGCACCCCCATAGCGGTGCTCAGCGATGCCAACACCGACTTGTCCACCGATGCCCTACGGCACTTGGTGCAGCCATTCGCCTATCCAGATGTGGGCTGCGTGGCGGGCGAGAAGCGTATAGCCCAAGGAGCTGCTCCCGATGCGGCGGGTCGGGGAGAAGGGCTGTACTGGCGCTACGAGTCGGCCCTCAAGCAGCTCGAGTCGGACACGGGCTCGACCCTGAGCGCGGCGGGCGAGCTGCTGGCCATGCGTACTAGCCTATACTGCCCCATGCCCGAGAGCACCATCCTCGATGATTTCGAGCTCTCCATGCGCATAGCGCAGGACGGCCACCGAGTGCTGTACTGCCCGCAGGCATTGGCCTCCGAGGGTGGTTCTGCCGACATCGGAGAGGAGTGGAAGCGCAAGGTGCGCATAGCCGCTGGCGGCTACCAGCAGCTACAGCGCCAGTGGAGGCTGCTGCTGAACCCGCTGGGGCATCCCATGCTGTGGTTCAAACTGTTCTCGCACAAACTGCTGCGCTGGGCCGTGGTGCCGTGGTGCCTGCTACTGGCTCCTGGTGCCCTAGCTGTGGCTGTGGTGCAGGGCGCTGGAGCATTCTATAGCATGGCCCTGCTGCTGCTGATCATGGCCTATGCGGTGGCCCTGCTGGGGCACGTGCTGCGCCGCAAGCAGCTAAAGCCGAGCGCAATATACCTGCCCTATTATGCGCTCATGGCCAACATGGCCCAGCTGGCGGGCCTTGTGCGTTGGTGCACACGCGGGCAGGATGTACGCTGGGAAAAGGTTGAACGCACGAGCGCTGAGCCTCTATAGCACCATCGGGCAGAACTTTTTTCGTACACGGGGGCCATTTTCTCGTAAAAATGCATTAGCTTTGTTCCTCGCAAATGTTGTGCGCAGGGTGAGCCTGCGCGTACATGTTGGACAGTAATTTAACTTTTTAACGCAATAGAGAGCGATGAAGATTCTAGTTTGCATCAGCAACGTGCCCGACACCACCACCAAGGTGAAGTTTGTGGATAACGACACCAAGCTCGACACCGCTGGCGTACAGTGGGTCATCAACCCCTGGGACGAGCTATCGCTCACCCGCGCCCTTGAGCTCAAAGACGACGCGAGCAACAGCGTGAACAACGTAACCGTGGCACATGTTGGCCCGGCCACATCGGAGCCAACCATACGCAAGGCCCTGGCCATTGGTGCCGACGAGGCCATCCGCGTGAACGCCGAGTCGGGCGATGCCTACTATGTTGCCTCGCAGCTGGCCGAGGTGCTACGCGCCAACCCATTCGACATCGTGCTGTGCGGCATCGAATCGAGCGACTACAACGGCTCCGCCGTGGGCAGCATGGTGGCCGAGATGCTCAACATGCCCTCGGTGTCGGCCATATCGGAGCTGAAAATCGAAGGCGACAAGGCTCGCATTACCCGCGAAATTGATGGCGGCAAGGAGATTGTAGAAACCTCAACCCCATTTGTAGGCATTGTGCAGAAGGGTATAGCCAAAGAGCCCCGTATTGCTGCCATGCGTGGCATCATGCAGGCTCGCACCAAAAAAATTGCCGTTGTGGAGCCCGCTGCCGTGGAGCCGCTCACCCAAACGGTGAAATTCGAGAAACCCGCGCCCAAGGCCGCCTGCAAGTTTGTTGATGCCGACAAAGCTCACGAACTGGTGGCCCTGCTACAGGCTGAAACCAAACTAATCTAATTTGCCCATAAACGTTTAAAAACCGAACAAAATGTCAGTTTTAGTATATTGCGAAAATTGGGACGGAAAGTTCAAGAAACTATCGTTTGAACTTGTAGCCTACGCCAGCCAGGTGGCCAAAATGATGGACACCAATGTTTGTGCACTATCCATAGGCAACGTGAGCAGCGACGAGCTGAACAAACTGGGCAACTACGGCGCACAGCGCATCATCAGCGTACAGAACCCCAACCTGGCTCAACTCGACAGCCAGACCTACACCGCTGCTATAGCCGAAGTGGCCCAAAAGGTTGATGCTAAGGTGATTGTTATATCGCACAACAACACCGGCAAATCCATAGCGCCAAGACTTTCGGTGCGCCTGAAAGCCGCGCTGGGCCCTGGTGTTAGCCGCCTACCGCTGAGCGTTAGTCCGTTCACGGTATATAAACGCGCATTCTCGGGCGCATCGTTCATGGACGTTACGCTCAACACCGACGTTAAGATTATCACCCTGGCACAGAACTCGTTCGACTTTGCCGAAACCGCTGGCAGCGCCACCATTGAGGAGATGCAGGTGAATGTAGATGCGCCTAAAACTACCGTTTGCGACGTGCAGCGCCAAACCGGCAAGCTGCTGCTCACCGATGCCGAGATTGTGGTGTCGGGCGGTCGCGGCATGA
>JAFTDN010000131.1 GCA_017454165.1 Bacteroidales bacterium
AACCACGTATGCCCGCAACTCGACATTATAAAACAGCAGGTCAAGAAACTGCTCGGTATCGCCCACCTGTAAACGATATTCTTTACCCATATAGGCAAAACCGTTGCCCAATTCCAGCAAGAACTTGGTGATATTCTGCAATAACGCCTCTTTTAACTCCTTCTCGCGATATGGCTCGGTCAACCCGGCAAAATCAAAACAATACGGGTCTTTGGTCAACTGTTGCGCCAAATCGCTGTCGACCTCCGGCAATGTCGTTTTGAAATTTGTTACGGCTTTACCTTGTCGTTCATAGAGGTCGGTATCGAGAAAGTTCAATAAAACCGAACGACTCCAATTGTATTTTATGGTCTGGCGAACATAAAAAAGTGATTTCTCTGCATCGTATTTCTTATCAAGAATATATCGAAGATGCCCCCACGGAACAGAGCATATTTCCTCAACAATATTTTGCGCCACAACTTGTGGCGTAATTGGATTTTGAATGGGAACCTCCTTTTGCGCCACAAGTTGTGGCGTATTTTTCAACAGGGGAGAAAAAACATTATAGGGTTGTCTCATATATTGCAGGTTTCTGACGGACAATCCTTTTATTCCAGGTAGTGCTTCCTGCAAATCTTGACTTAACGTAAAGAGAATTTTATCTCCCCACGTGGCTTCTACTTGTCTGTCCACAATATCACGCCCCAGTTCCCAGTAGAACTGAATCAACTCGCTGTTCACCTTCACCGCCGCCTTTATCTGGCTTTGGCGGAAGCGTAGGCTTAAATCCTTAATCCAACCGGCGTAGTTGTCGTCTATTTTTATCAGTTTGCTCATATTTCTATTTTGTTAAGTTTCCATTTGGCTGCCGCTACAACTCGCGCAGGCTCCAGTTGTTTTCGGTGGCCTCAATCTCATAAAAACGCCGCTCGTCGGGGTTCTCAATGCGCATCAGTTTCAAGTAGTGCGACCAATTGAGGGTGAAGTGCAATTCAGCAGACAGTGTCTGCGGTTTTTGTGATTTCGTTAATAGTGATGACGATTTTCTAGACCGTGTCTGGAAAATTGGTTGACCGACAGCATATGTGTAAACCATTGTCGTGTTGACAGCGGCAACGGTGCGTTTTCTTGCTTCTGCAATTAGCCGTTCTATGCGTTCAGCCAAATCGGTTTTCATTATCTCTGTCATAATCCTACTTTCATAATATCATTGTACAACATAATGCCCTTTGCCGTAAGTAGATACTTCTGCCGCGGATGGCGAGGCTTGTCGGGATAGAGCCTGCGGACAAAGCCTTCGGCAATGGCAGGGTTAAGATAAAGATTCAGGAAATTGTCCCTTCCTTTTAAATTCAGGGCCTCCATTATTTCCTTAATTGACATCTGTTGGTGCCCAATAGCTTTTAAAACGCTTAATATATCTTCATTTTCCGTATGAAGCTTGTCCTGTACTTGTCCTGTACTTGTCCTGTGCTTGTCGGGTACTTGTTCGCTGTCAGGCATCTTCCACTCCTCAGGCGGATTAATCATCATATAGCGGTTCTTCAATGTATTCTCCTCGCCAAGAAGCAGGTTACGGAAAAAACGCACCAAAAACAGAGGTTCATATTCAATGCCTTTGGCCACATTGCGATAGTTGGCACGAACAAGCGCATTGCGGAAATACCACGAGTGCCGCTCGAACAGGTCATTGTTCACATCGAAGCCAAGCGAACGCAGGTATTTGATGGTAAAAATGGCTGTGGTACGTGTATTCCCCTCCCCGAAGGGATGAATCTGCCACAAGCTGGAAACGAACCTGGCTATATGCTCCACCAACTTGTTTTTGTCTAACGACTTGTAGCTGAATTGCCGCTCTTGGTCCAGATCGTACTGAATGGTCATGCCCAAGTCTTCCCAGTGGGCATACAACACCGTGTCGCCACGCAGCACCCATTCCTTTTTGGTGATGTCGTAATTTCTGAATTGGCCTGCATGTTTGAAAACACCATCGAAAATGGCCTTGTGGATGGCCGCCAAGCCTGCCACGCTATAGGTAAACGAGTCGGTTTGCAGCAATTTCGAGATGTTTGCCGAAACCTTGTCGGCTTCTTCTTCATCGGCGTCGCCGTCATCGTGGACTGTTTTCTTGATATAATACTGGTTGACAAGTGCTTTCGCCTCGTCAATTGTAATATCTCCCTCAATGTTGCGACGGGCGGTCGCCTGCAAATACGCGGAGGTTTTCAGTCCGTCAACGGCCTGCAAGCCGATGGCCACACGCCAAGCCTCGGCGCGTTCCCGTTTGGCTGGTTCGCCTTGGCGAATGTATTCGTCGAAGTTGATATAGTTTTCGTTATTCTCGCTCATGGAGACCACTTATATTTTTATCTTTCCAAAATTCTCCAAAATCACCTTGTTCAGCCGTTCTTCCTCCTTCAGTTGCTCCGCAAACTCGGCTTTCAAGACGGTGAAACGCTCGGCAAAGTTGAAGTCGTCCTCCTCTTCGGGCAGACCCACATAGCGGCCAGGCGTGAGCACATAGTCCAATTCCGCCACACGGCTCACAGGAACGGAAGCGCAGAAGCCGGGAATGTCGTGATATACGGAGCCTTCGACAGGCGATACGGTGGTTTCGACAGGCTCAACCACCGAATCGGTGCCTGAGCTTGTCTCGGTGCCTGAGCTTGTCGAAGGCACCGATTCATCGCGCCACAAATGATAGGTTTGTGCAATCTCCTGAATATCCTCCTCTGAGAGTTCGCGGGTGCGGCGGTTGATGAGATGGCCTTTGTTGCGGGCATCAATGAACAGGATTTCGCTGGCGCGGTGGGTGCGGTTGCGTGTCACAAACCACAGGCAGGCAGGAATCTGGGTGTTCAGGAACAACTTGGCGGGCAGATTCACAATGCAGGCGATCAGTCCTTTGTCAATCAACGCCTTGCGGATTTCGCCTTCGCCGCCCGTTTTGGAGGTCAGCGAGCCTTTGGCCAACACAAATCCTGCCTGTCCGCTTGGCGCGAGGTGGTAGATGAAGTGCTGAATCCAGGCGAAGTTGGCGTTGCCCGTGGGCGGCATGCCATATTGCCAGCGGGCGTCGCTGCGCAGCTGGTCGCCGCTCCAGTCGCTGTCGTTGAAGGGTGGATTGGCCATCACGAAGTCGGCCTTCACGTCGCGGTGCGCGTCGTTGAGGAACGAGCCTTCGGTGTTCCACTTCACCTGCGAGGCGTCGATGCCACGGATGGCGAGGTTCATCTTGCACAATCGCCAGGTGGTCTGGTTGCTCTCCTGTCCATAGACCGAGATGTTCTCGATCCGCCCTTGGTGCTCCTTCACAAACTTTTCGCTCTGCACAAACATACCGCCCGAACCGCAGCAGGGGTCGAGCACACGGCCTTTGTAGGGCTCCAGCATATTCACTAACAGTTCCACAACACTGCGCGGCGTGTAGAATTGTCCGCCCTTCTTGCCTTCGGCCAAAGCAAACTCGCCGAGGAAATACTCGAACACGTGGCCGAGCAGGTCGGCACTCTTGGTGCTGGTGTTTTGCAAGGTGGAGTTGCCGATCAGGTCAATCAGTTCGCCCAACGAGGTCGGGTCGAGATTGGGACGGGCAAACACCTTGGGCAGCACACCCTTCAGCGACTTGTTCTCGCGCTCGATGACATCCATCGCGTCGTCAATGAGCTTACCAATCTGCGGGCTTTTGGCTTGCGCCACCAAATAGCTCCACCGCGCATTGGCTGGAACGTAAAATACATTTTCGGCAGCGTATTCTTCGCGATCCTCTGGGTCGGCACCCTCGGCCTGCTGTTTCACCAGTTCATTGTAAAGTTGTTCAAATGAAACAGATATGTAACGCAAAAAGATCAATCCCAGCACAACGTGCTTATATTCAGCCGCATCAATATTCTTACGGAGCTTATCGGCAGCCTTCCAAAGCTGTTTTTCCAAAGGCTCTTCCGTTGTTCCCGTCTTGCTTTTAGCCATATCAACAGTTGTAAAATACAAAATTAGCGCTTATACTTCTCATTTCCAACCCCCATCTAGTCCCCATCGGTCAAGTTGGGCTGGATGGCATCGTCCTCTAAATATTCGCTTGGGATGATAGTGCTTTCCTGCTTGCCCTTGGTGGCGATTTTGATGTTCGAGATGCCGCCCAGCGCTAGTATCTGACTGGCCGTAGTGCTGATGCTCATGCCGCCGGGGAGCAGCTTCTTTTTGCCATTCTCAAAAGCGTTGAGGGCGCACTGAAGGTTTGTCCCTATTTTGTTGAACTCGTTCAGGAAGGCACCCGTGCGGTTCACCATCGTTTGGGCCAGCTCGTAGAGGCGCTGATGGCTGCGCTCCTGGTCGATGTGGGTCCAGGTGATGCGTATGATTCGCAGCGCGGCGTAGAGGGTCTGTTCATCGGCGATGAACACCTTCTTCTGCATGGCATCCTGCCAGAGCGATGGCTCCTTGGCCGTGGCGGCCCATAGGGCAGGCACATGCGGCACGAACATGATGACGAAGTCCAGATGGGGGTTGATTTGGTACTGCGTGTAGTTTTTGGCCGACAGCTCGTCCACATGCTTCTTCAGGCTGGCGATGTGCTCTTTCAGTTTCTGCTGGCGCGTGGGCTCGTCATCGGCATTGGCGTAGTCGATGTAGGCCGTCATCGACACCTTGGAGTCGATAATCACGTCGCGCTTATCGTCTAGGTGCAGCAGCACATCGGGGATTAGGCGGTTGCCGTTCTCGCCGACGATGGTTTGCCCATCGGCATCCTTCATGGTGAGCTGGGTCTCAAAGTCTTTCCCCGCGGTGAAGCCCTGCTTCTCGAGCAGGTTGCTCAGCACCACCTCACCCCAGTCGCCCTGCGTCTTGCTCTCGTGCTTAAAGGCGCGTGTCAGCTCCTCGGCGCTCTTCTGCGCCTCAATGCTCTGGCGTATCATGTGCTCCATGTTGGTCTTGATTTCGGCGCTCATGGTGGCCTGCACGGTCGAGCTGCGGGCCATCTCCTCCTTCATCTTGTCGATGGTCTCCTTGAGCGGCCTCACTATGCTGTCTATGTTCTGGGTGCTGGCCGCTGTAAACTCTGCCTGGCGCTGCTTGAGCATGGTGTTGGTGGTGTTCTCTACCTGCTCGCGGAGAGATCTGATGGTCTCCTCGAAGCGCTTCTCCAGCGCCCCGATGTCGCTGCGGTGGCGGCGGTCCTGCTCATCGATGAGGTGCTGGTGGCTCTGCCTGAGCGCGTCCACTACGGCGGTGTGGTGTTTGAGAGCCTCTTCCTTGTAGTCAGACAGGGCCTGGGCGGACTCGGCCCTCTGGGCCTCGAGCTGCTTATTGAGGAGGGCCGTCTCGGCGGCATGGCCCTGCTGGGCGGTGGCCAGCTGCGCTTCGAGCGTGTGGGCTTGAATCTCGAGCTGGCGGAGCCTACGGCTGAGGACCAGCCTCCCCACGGCCAGCCCCATCAGCATCGCCCCAATGGCGGTTGCAATTGTGATGTTCATGAACAAAGGTTTAATTGTCGGTGGCGAATATGCACACTTTGGGCTGCCGAAGCGTGGCGGGGCCGAGGCGAAAGTGCGTTTTTGGGGCTGTCCAATGATGACAGCGCGCTTATGCGGCCTAGTCGGTGTGGCGCTTCTCGGTGATGGGTTGCTCCACCTCCGACACGGCCTCCGACACGTTGATGAGGTAGTCGCCCATTTTCTCGGCCTCGTTGAACATGTCGCAGTACACCACACCCGTGAGGTATTTGTAGCGGTTGGTCTCCACGTTGTGGATGTGCTCCTCCTTGTAGCGGTTTTGCAGGGAGTTGATGCGCTCCTCGGCCTCGTAGGCGGGCGTGAGGTCGATTATGGGGTGGGGTTGCTGCGAGCGGTCGAGGTTGTCGTGCATCAGGGCGAAGGCCTCATCGAGGCGGTCGAACATCTGTGTGATGTTGTTGCGCAGATCCTGTCCGAAGTCCACCTGCAGGTCGCGTCGGCGCTTGATGGTGCGGGCCAGCGAGTAGCAGCTGTCGGCCACCGATTCTATCTCGCTGATTTCGCGGAACATGGCCTGCATCTTGCGCGAGCTCTCGGTGCTCAGCTCGTAGTTCGACACCCCGTTGAGGAAGTTGGCAATCTCCAGCTCTATGCGGTCGCTGATGCTCTCGTACTTCTCTATGCGTTCGTAGAGCTTGTCGAAGTCGCGTTCGTTGGTCTCATCCATCAATATGCGCACAAAGCCGAACATGCGGTGTACGCGTCGGCCAAAGGTGATCACCTCCTTGTTGGCCTGCAGCAGCGAGAGCTCGGCGGTGGCCATCATGCCGGTGTCGATGTGCACTAGGCGGAACTCCTCGTCCTCCTTGCCATCGGGCACCAGCCACGACACTAGGCGCACCATCCCTGGCACGAACCATACCAAGATGGCCGTGTTGGCAATGTTGAACAGGGAGTGCACGGTGGCCACTGCGTATAGCATGGTGGTGGAGGCCAGTTCGGGCGAGCTGCTGGCCGTTTGGGCGAACGGCACCCGCGGGTCGGCAAAGCCACAGCCCTCAATTATATTGGCTACCAGCCACATAAATGGGCGGAACAGCAGCAGCACCCATACTACGCCGAATATGTTGAACGCCGTGTGGGCGCGGGCGGTGCGCTTGGCCGAGGTGTTGCCAATGATGGCGGCCAGGTTCACGGTGATGGTGGTGCCAATGTTCTCGCCCAGCACCATGGCGGCGGCCATCTCGAACGGAATCCAGCCAAAGTTCACCATCACCAGCGTGAGGGCCATGGTGGCCGCCGAGGCCTGCAGCACAATGGTGAGCAGCGTGCCTATGAGCACGAACAGCAGCACCGAGCCAAAACCGTATTGCGTCCACGACTGCACAAAGGCCAACGTCTCGGGCGATGAGTTGAGGTCGGGCACCGAGCCCTTGAGCAGCCCCAGCCCCATGAACAGCAGCGCAAAGCCTATCACCATCTGCCCCAACGTTTTGTGCTTAGCCGATTTGAGCATCATCAGCACAAAGCCCAGGGCTATAAGCGGCACCGATATGGTGGAGAGGTCGAACTTGAAGCCCAGCGTGGCTATGATCCAAGCCGTAGCCGTGGTGCCTATATTGGCCCCCATGATTATGCCCACGCTCTGCGAGAGGGTGAGCAGGCCCGCATTCACAAAGCTCACCGTCATCACGGTGGTGGCGCTCGATGATTGCACTATCACCGTCACCAGCAACCCTGTCAGTATCTGTTTAAATGGGTTCGAGGTCATGGAGGCCAGGAAGGAGCGCAGGCCATTGCCGGCCACCTTTTGCAGCGATTCGCTCATGAGCTTCATGCCGAACAGGAATAGGGCCAACGAGCCTAGCAGGTTCAGCACATCGAGGATCCCGTAGTTCATAATGCGTGGATGCTAATCATGCCGCAAAGTTACGGCAATATTGACTAACATCGGACACCTTCCCCAAATTTTTATTCATGTCCCGCCGCGATGTATCGTATTCTCCCTATTTTTTGAGGGCATAGGCGTGTTGATACGCCATAGGCATCGCCGCATAGAGGCAATGCTTTCTCCTTTTTATGCTTGCGATATGGCTGCTGCGCAGCTGGATGCGTTGTTTGCGTATGCGGATCACCGTTTTCTTTGAAAAAAGTGTTACCTTTGCGATGACGAACAGCACAATACCCCGTAGCCCCGTAGCGATGGACTCGCGCCCTACCCCCGACATCCCCGCGCCCAATGACGGCCCCGCCGCGTTCGGCTCCCCCATAGCGCCCAAGCCCAATGGGCAGCAAGAACGCATCGAGCAGCTCGCGCATGACGTTGACAAGGTGTACGAGCTGGCCTCACTCATGGGCCGCACGCTCGCCCAGCTCGATGAGCTGCCATGCTCCATGCAGAGGATAGTCGACTACTACAAAAGCCCCGAGCAGGAGGCCGACCTGCAGGCCGCGCTCCACGATGAGCTGCCCGACAGCTTGCGATGCGATGTCCCCACCGAGAGCTCCATAGACGAAGTGCTCATGTACTGCCTAAACCGCAGCGCGGGCATGGAGCGCGTGGCGCAACGGGTTAAGCGCATGGCCAAGACCATCGGTATGGTGTCGATGCTGGAGGAGCCTTTCGGGCTGATGAAGCTCGACAACACCATGCTGCTACAGGCCGCACAGCGCGAGATAAAGATGCTCGAGCGCGAGGTTGAGGTGCAAGGCGAATCTATCGTTGAGAAAGATAAACTGATAGATGAGCTACGCGGTCAGATCAAAACCCTAGTAAATAATGCTGAGCAAAAGGAGCAAAGCTTACAGAAAAAACGACAATCAGCCCTTGCTGAGCTTAAAAAGCACACCGATGCAAAGGACAAAATAATAAAAGAGCTGCGCGAACAGCTCGAACAAGCAAATGACACTGCCGAGCAAAAGGTGCAGATTTTGCAAAAAATGGTACAGACGGCACTAACCGATAACGATTACGATAATCAGATTCCTTTTGTTGAGAATGACAAAATAATAAAAGAGCTACGCGGTCAGCTCAAAACGCTAGTAAATAATGCTGTGCAAAAGCATCAAGCCCAGACAAAAAAGCTACGCGAAGCAGTAGCTGAACTCGAACGCAAAAATAAGGAGTACAGCAGTACCATTGTTGCGAAGGATAAAATAATAAAAGAGCTGCGCAAATACGCTAAAGTGCCAATAAACAGGGCCAATGCCGAATATGAAAATATGGGCATACAAAACAAGATGGACTACCTGCGCTACATAAGCTCAGAGCGCGAAACGGGCTACCAGCAGCTGCACGGAGATATAAACCAGCTGCAAACGCAGGCCGCCATGCTGGTTACCAATTACAACCTCGACTGGAAAGAGGTGGCGCTCAATATGCAAAAGGGCATCAACATGGTAATGCACAGCAGCATACTGAGGAGCAGAGAGATAGGTTCGCGCATTAATGACATGCGCAAACAGCTGGGCGAGGGCATATTTTTCGAAACCGATGCCCCAGCCGAAAAGCAGCACGGCACCAATGATATTCAGCCCTAGTTGCGCCGCGCATCGCAAGCTGGCGGATGGCTAGCCGCGGCGCATCAGTCCCCTCAGGCTCCTCCTGCCGCCCTGGCGCATCAGGGCGTCCCACCAACGGTCGGGGAGCAGCGCATGCAGCCGCACTATGGTGCCCGCCGCAAAGCCCACGAGGTAGCGGGTGCGCGGGCGGCGGGCACCCACCGCCCGCGCTATGGTACGGGCCACCGCTGTGGGATTGCTGAGCAGCTGCGATGAGTAGGCCCAGCGCAGGTTGTCGGCCTCGCGCAGGGCGGGGCCCTCGTAGGCCGTGCCCGCTGCCGACTGGGCTAAGTGCTCGGCGGCAATGATGCCCCAGCTGGTGCGTATGCCCCCGGGCTCGATCAGCACCACATCGATGCCGAACGGGCGCAGCTCCACGCGCATGGCATCGCTGAGGGCCTCCACGGCGAACTTCGACACATGGTACCATCCGCCGAAGTAGAGCACGGCCTTGCCCGCCACCGATGATACGTTCACTATGCGCCCGCCGCCCATCTCGCGCATGTGGGGCAGCACCAGCTGGCATAGGCGGGCCAAGCCGAACAGGTTCACCTCGAGCTGGCGGCGGGCCTCCGTCATGCTCACATGCTCCACCGCGCCGAAATAGCCGTAGCCAGCGTTGTTCACCAGCGTGTCGATGTGCCCCTCGGCGTCGAGCACGCGCTGCACCCCCTCGCGCAGCGATGCCTCATCGGTGAGGTCCATGCGCATGGGCTGCACCCCGTGGGCCCGTAGCGGCTCCATGCGCTCGAGGCTACGGGCCGCTGCGTAAACCCTATGGCCCCGCTGGGCCAGCATTTGGGCCGCCTCGAATCCTATGCCGCTGCTGGCCCCTGTGATTAGGACTACCTTTTGTTGCATGATGCATGCGCGTGTGTGCCGCAAAGGTACGCAATTTTTGTCGAACAGCGCACAGCGGATCGCGTTCGTGCTATGATTTTGCAGCTGCGCATCGGGTGGGGTGCCGTGGGTTTATCGCGATGAGCAAAAATCATTATCTTTGCCGCCGCATATCGCCGTAAATTATGGGTATACCCACAAAAACTCAGTCCATCGATGGCTGCCCAGCACCAAATACCAACCAACAGCGGGAGCGCATCGAACGGATGCCGCGCTGCATCGATATGATGTACGAGCTGTCCCGCATCGTGAGGCAAACTTTTGCGCATGTTGAGCGGCTGTCCGCCGTCATGCAAGATTTAATTGACCACCATGGCATCCCCGGGCAGGAACTCGACCGGCTGGGATGGCTGCCCAGCAGCATAAGAAGCCGTGTGCCCTCGAACCGTACCATATGGAATGCGCTCCCATTCTGTCTGAAAGGCTGCGGATGGGCAGAGCGCATGGGGCCGCAGGTTGGGCGCATGGAGGAGAGCATAGGCGTGGTGCCGATGCATGAGGTGCCCTTCGGGCTGATGAGGCTCCGCGACAGCATGTTGCGGCATCCCGCCCAGCAGGATATGAAGGTCTTGGAGCATGAGACAGATGTGTTTATACAGAAATCATCGGATGAAGCGTACCAGCACGGGGGCGATTTACAAATACAGAGCGAGCCAATAGCAATGGCTGCTTTGCAAAACAATGAATCATAAAGCTTTCCTTTGCCGTGTTGGCTGCCAATCCGATGTCTATAACCCATCCAATGCGGGCGGAAGCTAACCGAGGTTAAACAATTTATCAGCACCCGTGTCCGAGATGAAAATGAAATTTATAGACCTTTTTGCTGGTATTGGCGGCATGCGCATCCCTTTTGATGAGCTCGGATACGAGTGCGTTTTTTCATCGGAGTGGGACAAGTCCGCCGCAGCGACCTATGCCGCCAATTTTGGCGAAACGCCCGCAGGCGACATAACGAGAATATCCGAGACGGACATCCCCAAGCACGATATACTGCTGGCAGGATTTCCGTGCCAGGCCTTTAGCATTATGGGGAAAAGGCAGGGTTTTGCCGATACCCGGGGCACAATGTTTTTCGAAATAGAACGCATACTGCGCTACCACCGGCCTAGGGCCATTCTGCTCGAAAACGTAAAGCAGCTGGTATCGCACGACAAGGGGATGACGTTTAAGATTATACAGCAGCGACTGAACGGGCTTGGCTACCATGTTAAATGGAGCATTCTAAATGCATTAGATTTTGGTTTGCCACAAAAGCGAGAACGTGTTATCATTGTGGGTTTTGCCGATGATGCAGCCTGCTCAGAGTTCTCATTCGATTTTGCAAAAAAACCGTATAGTCTTGCAGATGTGCTGGAGCATGACAATGAGGTATCGCCGTCATTATTTGCCAGTCAAGCAATTGTGAATAAACGTCGCGCCAGCACCGATGGTAGGCGGGTTTTCTATCCATCCATGTGGCACGAAAATAAATCTGGGCATATATCTATCCTCGACCATGCCTGCGCTCTGCGCACTGGGGCTTCATATAACTATCAGCTTGTGAATGGCATCAGGCGGCCTTCATCGCGTGAGCTGCTACGTTTTCAGGGTTTTCCAGAAGATTTCAAAATAGTGGTATCCCACCAAGAAGTCCGACAGCAGACGGGCAATTCGGTGGCCGTGCCGATGATTAGAATGGTAGCGCAGGCGATGGATAGAGCTTTGGCGCATGGGCATGAAACTGCTGAATATGCCCTATAGGCAATGTGCAAAGTGTCCTCGCCGCATAAGTTTATGCCCACCAAAAGTGCTATTGCTGCTTGGCAATCGGGCGATTGAACAAGACTGATACGAAAAAATAAGTGGGAAATGCACCTGCTCCTTTGAGATATAATTCCCAGCATGTATCTACGCATAGCTATGCATTCCTCCCAGCAGCAGGTTCACTCCGAAGTAGGTGATAAGGATGGCCGCGAAAGCAGCTAAGCAGAACGCGTGGAATGCCTGCGGACGTGCGGGCCCGCTGGGATTGATATGCAGCACGGGGGTGTAGGCCATAATGCTAATTAAGGCCCACGTTTCTTTGGGATCCCAGGACCAGTAGCGGCCCCACGATATGTTGGCCCACACGGCACCGATGCATGTGCCAGCCACTAGCAGGAACAGCGCGGGAAACAGCGCGGTGAGGCTGAGATTGGCCAGCTTCAGCTTGGCCTCTGGGGGGGGGGTGCACAGCCCCATCAGCCCATTGAGGGCGGCCAGGCCAAATAACGTGTAGGACAGCATCATGCATGCCACATGGGCCGAGAGCAGGGGCGACCGCAGCACGGGCATCAGATGCCCTATGGGCGGGTTCGACTCGCCCAGCGTGGCCACCAGCATGGCCAAACCCGACAGCACGAACCCCAGCGGCAGCAGCGTGGGGATACGCCGATGGGCTGCGGCAACTATCAACGCCCCCATGCAGGCCATGAGCAGCATCACCTCGAACCCGTTGGACATGGGAACATGCCCCGAGGCCCACCACCTGAGTACCAGCACCAGCAGCAGGTATAGCCCCACCAGTAGCAGTGCTGCCGCAGCGCTGCGCAGCAATATCAGGGGGAGCTGCCGCTGGCGGGATAGGGCTATGGCCATAAGCGCGAACAGCAGCAGCCCTAGGGCTGTGCTCCCTATGGCCATGGCTTTAGGATGTCCCAGCCTATTGTAGAGCCGCTCGGCTCCTATTTGCGATGCTGATGGCAGCACCAGCGCGGCCTCTTTTTGTTGGTATAGGGCTATCTTATCGATAAGCCTGAGCACCTCGGGCCAATCGGCTTTGTACACGCTCTCGCCCATCAGGCTCAGGGCTTTTTTGAAGAACATCCACTGCTCGGTGGGCATCTGCTGGGGAAGCCTGTCTGCTGGCCCATACCAGCGCACGGTACCCGTGCTGTCGGTGTAGGGGAATATGCGCATGGGCTCAGCGCTCAGCGCCTGCCGCCGTAGCTGATGCAGCTCGCGATAGCGAGGAGCGTTTGGCTTGTGCCTGAGCGGGAGCTGCTCCCAGGCGTTGGGGTAGAACACCAGCCCGCTGAGCACCTGCTCGGGCGACAGCCCATGAACCGATGGCGACCCGTAGAGCGCCATGGTGTAGTCGCGGGCCAGCGATTGCAACGGGGCTACGCGCTGGTTGTGGTACACCAGCAGCCGCCCCAGCTCGCTGGCCACATGCGGTGGGAGGGAGGGTGGCGATGGCTGCGGGGCGGCTTCGGCTCGCGGGGGAGCAGCGGCAAATCCTACAAACACGACCACCAAGCTGGCTAGCCGACCCCTAGCTTTCCAAAATCGGCCCTTGGGGCCGAACAGCAGTGCGCCTAGGCCCACGAGCAGCAGTGCGTAGCCCGTGTAGGTTATGCCCGTGCCCACGGGGTCGTAGCTCACGGCAAGGCTCACTCCGAGCTCATCGTCGTCGTAGGAGCCCATGTAGATGCGATGGCCTTGGTGTTTGGCTATGCGGTTCATGGCCACGATGGCGGTGTCGGCCTGTTTGTTGGGCTGTAGCACTAGCAGTTGAGCTGTATAGTCCATGGCGGCCTGCGATCCTGGATAGCGCACTACGCTGAAGCCGAGCAGCCGGAGTGCGAATGGCGAGACAATCGGCCCGCCGTCTGGCACTTCGCATATATTGGTGGGCTGCTGGGCATCGAGGCGCAGATGCATCATGCCCGAGTACCCCATGCGATACGTGAGCAGCGCTCCGGATAGTATCAGGGCCGCTGCCGCGTGTAGCAGCAGCACCGCAGGGCGGCGGTGCTGGCCTTTGGCAAGCATCAGGCCGATGCCCGCCCCTATGCCCACTGCCCAAAGCCCGATGAACCAAGGGGCATGGTACACCGTCCTATGCGCCATCTGCGTACCATATAGGTGCTCTATGGCGGTGGCCACCGCCATGGCCAATGCGGCTGCTATCATGGTACCGATTGCTATATATTTTAGGGCTTTTTGACGGATGTGCTTTGACATTGCGCTGTGCTGTTTTTTTTGGTGGAATCTGCGTTCAAATAGCAACAGCCCCCATGTGCTGGGAGCTGCGGCCATGCCTGTGCATGTCGAAATCTTTATATGGCATCGATAAATTTGACCACGGCATCGCGTTCGGCCTTGCTTAATTTGCGGAATGCGTCCACCGTCCAGCGGGCATCGCTCTGGGCGCTGCCGTGCCACATGATGGCCTCCATCGTGTTGCGGGCTCGGCAGTCGTGCAGGCGGTCGCTGTGGCCGGCGCAGGTGAGCATCAGGCCGCGTCCCCAGAGGGGCGTTGTGCGGCACCAGCCGGTGCGGATGTCGTTCTTCATGCGCAGGCGGTGCTGCACCAGGTCGGTGTAGGGCCAGATGGTCTGGTGCGGATAGCGCGGCACGGGCCGATTGCCGAACACATTGTAGGGGTCTTGTACCTGCTCATCGGGCCCAGTGGTCCACGATGGCCTGTGGCAGGCGGCGCAGCCAATCTGGCGGAACAGCTTGCGTCCCAGCTGCACCTGCTCATCGTCGAGGCTGCGGGCGGCGGGGACAGCCAGCCCGCGTGCCCATAGCTTAAGCTGATATTGCTGCACCTCATCGAGTTCGAGGGGCTTGTTGTCGCCGCTCAGAAATTCAAAGATGTCGGCTTCCACATCGCCCGTGTTGGGGGCGGCAGGAAAGTTAGCGTAGAAGTTGGCCTGTATCTCTGGGTCGGCAGCTGCTTTTCGCGAGTAAGCCTCGGAGATGAAGTTGTGCCTAAAAGGCACGGAGATTACGTTGGTGGCCTTCCATAGGGTGAAGTTGTCCTGTGTAGAGGTGGCGTCGAGGGCGTAGTCGAAGCGGAATGGATGTCCATCGACCCCCATGGCTGTCCAGTTGCCACCTGCCCAGATGGCTGGGTTGAGCGGCACTCCGTGCCGTTCCTGCCTGATGTACTCGGCACGGATTGAGTCGTCGTGAATGGCATCTATAAGCCCCGTGCCGTATATGCCTATCGAGGTTTCGAGGGTCATCACCACATCGGCGTAGGCTATGGGGTTGCCCTGGGCATCGATTAGCGGCGCATAGATGGCCTCTTCGGGGACGATCAGCTCGGGGTATATTAGGCTGTAACGTTCGCCATCGGGGAACTGGTTGCCCCACTCATCGGTATATTCGATCCAGTTTATCTGTACCTGCTCTTCGTCAATCATCGGCTTTAGTCCCGGCAGTGCCTTGGTGGCGGGCACTATGCTGAGCGAGCTGAGCGGTTCGCCCTGACGGTCGGTGATGATAATCTTATAGCCATTGCCGTAGTCGTTGTAGCGGTAGCGGGTCTGCCTGCCGCCGTGGCCGTAGCCGGGGTGGCAGGTGAGGCACGAGGTACGGGTGTAGAGCGGGCCTAGCCCGCTGAATGGCTTGGTGTTGGTGGTGTAGTCGCGTTCAAAAAACGCCTCGCCCATCTTGAATTCATACTCCAGCCCAGCGCTCACCACGGCGGGCGTGGGCTGCTCGAAGGCCGACGAGGTGGCGTTAAAAGCTGTGCCCAGCTCGCCTCCGCTGTAGGTTTCGATGCGTAATTGCGGGTCGATGGGCGGTGCGGGGGTGGGCTGGTCGGTGCCGCGTTTGTTGTCATCGCGGCAACCGCTTGCCATGGCCATCAGGATGACCATGGCAAGGGATGTTGTTTTGGGGCTTGACATGTGTGCTGTTTTGGGCGGTTCCTATGATCTATATGGCATCGATGAACTTGACGATGGCATCGCGTTCGGCCTTGCTTAGTTTGCGGAATGCGTCCACCGTCCAGCGGGCATCGCTCTGGGCGCTGCCGTGCCACATGATGGCCTCCATCGTGTTGCGGGCTCGGCAGTCGTGCAGGCGGTCGCTGTGGCCAGCGCAGGTGAGCATCAGGCCGCGCCCCCAGAGGGGCGTTGTGCGGCACCAGCCGGTGCGGATGTCGTTCTTCATGCGCAGGCGGTGCTGCACCAGGTCGGTGTAGGGCCAGATGGTCTGGTGCGGGTAGCGCGGGAATACGCGCCCTGCGAATACGTTGTAGGGGTCTTGCAGCTGCTCATCGGGGCCGGTGACCCACGATGGCCTGTGGCAGGCGGCGCAGCCAATCTGTCGGAAGAGCTTGCGGCCCAGCTGCACCTGCTCGTCGTCGAGGTTGCGGGCGGCGGGCACGGCCAGGCCGCGAATCCATAGGTTGAGCTGGTAGTGCTGTTCTGAGCTCATTTCCAGTGGCATGTTCTTGTTGCCCAGGTAGTTGTATATATCATCGTGCACATTGCCTGTGTTGGGGGCATCGGGGAAGTTGGCGTAGAAGCCGGCCTGCACCTCGGGGTCGGCGGCTGCCGTGCGGTAGTACGCCTCGGGGATGTAGTTCTCGGTGTAGGGGTCGGTAACCACGTTGGTAACCTCCCACAGGCTGACGTTGCCCTGGGTGGAGGTGGCGTCGAGGGCGTAGTCGAAGCGGAAAGGGTGGCCATCGGCCCCCAGGGATGCCCAATTGCCGCCTGCCCAAATGGCGGGGTTGAGCGGTACGCCGTGCCGCTCTTGGCGCAGGTATTCGGCCCGCAGCGAGTCATCGTGGATGGCATCCAGAAGCCCTGTGCCGTATATGCCTATGGTCGATTCGAGGGTCATCACCACATCGGAGTAGGCGATGGGGTTGCCGTGGGCATCCTCTAGGGGTACGTAGATGGCCTCGCGGGGGATGGTCAGCTCGGGGTATATCAGGCTGTAGCGCTCCCCATCGGGGAATTGGTTGCCCCACTCATCGGTGTGCTCCAGCCAGTCGATGCGCACCTGCTTCTCATCGATCATGGGTTTAAGGCCAGGCACGGCCTGCGTCATGGGCACTATGCCCAACGAGCTGAGCACCTGTCCCTCGCGGTCGGTGAGTATGAGCAGGTAGCCGTTGCCGAAGTCGTTGTGGCGGTATCGGGTTTGGCGGCTGCCGTGGCCGTAGCCGGGGTGGCAGGTGAGGCACGAGGTGCGCAGGTAGAGCGGCCCCAGCCCACTGAATGGTTTCGAGTTGGTGGTGTAGTCGCGCTCAAAGAACGCCTCGCCCATCTTGAACTCGTACTCAAGTCCAGCCTGTAGTATGGCGGGGGAGGGCTGCTCGAGGGCTGATGCTGTGGAGTTGAAGGCTGTGCCCAATTCGCCGCCGGCATAGGTTTCTATGCGCAGCTGCTCATCTACTGGGGGCGGAGTGGGCTGGGGCTCAGTGCCGCTGTTGCGTTCGCGGCAGCCACTCGCCATGGCCACTAGGGTGGCCATGGCGAGGGCGTGTCGGATTGCTCTGTTGGGGAACATGCGTGCTGTTTAGTGTTCAGGGTGGTTATGCTACTTGGCCACGATGGTGTTATTGGCTGCCTCGAGCACCTCCACTAGGGTGGCACAGGCCTGCGAGGCGGCCTTGGCCGAGGGATCGGCTATGTTGTTCACGAAGGGGTACTTCATGCCCGTGCCGGGGTCGGTCTGCCCCGTGCCGATGGCCTTGAGGGCACCATCAATTGCGGCCTCTATGGCCTTGTGCTGTTCGGGGTGGTTGGCCTCCATGAACTTGGCCAATGAGTTGGCCGCATCGCGTTTGCCCTCCACGCCGCCGTGGTAAACGTTGTCTATTGACACGATGTTGTTGTAGAAGTCGGTGATGGAGTTCCAGCTGTATGGGCTTTCGATGTAGGTGGGATCCTCGCCGGTATTGGGTTTGCCGATTTTGCTTGCGCCCACCTCATCGGCGATGTCCACGCAGCCCTGTATAATCTGCTGTATCACCGAGAGCCAGCTGGGGAAGGTGCTGCCGGCCTTGCCGGCACCCAGCATGTTGTCGCTGTACGACTTCTCGCCGCCGGCCACGGTGCTGTTCATCTCTAGAGCCTCCACCTTGGCGCGGTGGGTGGCGGGAGCGGCATCGCCCATCCACGACACCTCGAGCTGGTAGCAGTGGTTGCGCAGGTCGCCGGCCACGGCGGTGGCGTAGATTAGGTGCAGGTCGTTGATGGCCGCCACGTCCTTGGCCTTGCCATCGGCGAAGAGCACGAACTCCACGCAGTGGAAGCCAAGCAGGGTGTTGCCCAGATTGGCGGCGGCTTGCTCATCGCCATCCTCGGCATCGAGGGCGTTCAGCAGGTCGGTGTTCTTGATGCCGGTGTTGAAGGCATCCTCATCGAGCGGCCACGAGTCGATGTGCGGGTCGATGCCGAAGTCGCCCGCAGGGCCGAATAGGAATGCCTCGCTGCGCTCCCACTCGGCGCGGGCCTTGAGGAAGGTGGTGCAGGCCTTGTCGAGGTTGGCCTGTGTTTTGGAGGTGCGCAGGGTTTGTAGGTCGTTCACCAGCTCCTCCGTGGCCGAGGCTAGGGCCGAGTAGGTGGGGTACACGGTGTTGTTCAGAAATGCCTTGGCTATGCCCTCAAACTGGGCATCGTGCTGTGCGGCATTGTCGTTTTTGTTCTTATCATCGTCTTTGTTGCACGATGATAGCGCAACGGTGGCCATCGCGATGGCCAAGAAAAGGAGTCTTTTCATCTGTGTAGTATTTAGTTTGATAAAAAATGCTGTCTAGTGCTTGAAAAATCCGGCATAGGCTATGCCCAGGCTGATGCTGGGCTCGGGGTTGTATTGCGGCTTGAGCATACGGTACGAGTACTCGGCCTTTATCACCACCTCTTTCAGCGGGAAGTAGTTCAGCCCTACGGCCAGGCGTTGGCGGTCGGTCCACTCGTAGTCCGACTGGTTGCCCGAGGGCACGTAGGTGTCGTAGTACTCGTAGCGGCCAAACAGCAGCAGGTGCTGCTGGGCGTTTGTGGACATCAGCGCCAGCAGGTCGATGCCCACCTCGGCCCCCGCCGACATGGCGTTGCGGCCCACAAAGGTGTGGGCGTAGGGCGAAAAGGTCGATTTGTCGCTGTGCCTATTGCTTACGCCTATGGCATCGGCGTTTTGCAGATGCCCGTACACCGTGCTCCCCCGCGCCACCACCAGCCGTCCCCTATACTCGGCGTCGAGGCTGGCTATGGAGAGCCGGCCATCTATGACCTTGGAGTTGGCCTTGGGGTAGGCATCGTTGTTGGTGCCGCCCATGTAGCCGCTCAGGCCAATGCGTAGGCTGGGCAGCACGTGGTAGTCGAGCCTGAGGGCGGCGGCCAGCTCGTTGGCCACGGCGAACTCGTAGGGCGATGCGGCCCCGGGGTTCACCCACTGGGCGTTGTTGAACAGGCGCGAGTTGAGGCCGGGCACCACCACGGCCTCGTAGCGTAGCGGGCCTATATGGCCCCACAGGCTCACGCCTATCTGGTGCCACGTGCAGGGCAGTATGGTGCTCTCGCCCTCGGGCCTGTACACGGTGAAGAACTCGGTGGGCAGGTGGTAGTTATTGGTGTGCCCCACGGGCACTATAATCATGCCCGCTCTGACGTTCAGCCAGGGGGCGAAGGTGCGCTCAATCCAGAACTGCTCTAGGGCCACCTCGCCGCCGCGCTCAATTTCGTGCTCCACCTCGATGGCCTCATCGCCCTCCACCTCGATGGCGGCCTCCACGCCGCCGTGCTCGAACTCTATCTCGGTGCCCATGCGCCAGCCACGGCCAAAGTCGTAGCCCACCATGAGCACCACGTGGGGCAGGTCGAACCGTCCGTACCCCTCGGCCTTCTTGTAGCGGTCGGGGTACATGTAGCGGTAGGGGTTGTCGCTGTGCATGTGGAATGAGGCTACGGCTTCGCCATAGCCGCCAATGGTGAGCCGTGGACGGGCGTTGGTGGTGGTGTCGGCCTGCTGCGGGGCGGCGTGAGCGGTTATCGTCAACAGCAGTATGATGCTTGTTACTAGATTGTTGCGCATTGGGCGTGGGCTATAAATGATGGTGCAAAGTTATGCTGCCCCGTGATGGCAGGCAATCCCCATTTGTGGTGATTTATGGGCGTGCTTGTCACCATAAATGGTGAATGTGGCGGGGGCAATAAAACGCACAGCCCCGCGCCGGCGGGCCGGGCGGGGCTGTGGGGGCGGGTAGCCGAAGGGGGGCTACTCGATCCAGGTAACGTCGAGCGTCTGCGTGAACGCCTCATCGGGGATGTCGCCAATCTTGATGGCTAGGCATTCCGATTGCACCTTGTCGGCGTACTTGGTGCGTAGGGTGAGGCCGTTCCAGATGGCGAACTCGCCCTGCACACCATCGCGGGCCAGCTGGCCGTACATGGCCCACCGCACCTTGCCCTCATGGTAGGTGCCGGAGTACACGTCGCACGGCTTGCCGCAGATGGTGGCTGTGCCCGACTTGGCGTAGCCGTGCTCGCAGAACTTGGCGCTGTGGTCGGCTATGCCCTCGGCGTAGAAGTTGTTGATGTTCTGTTCGGCCCTGTAGAGGTCCTCCTGCCAGCCATCATCGCTATCGTAGCTATACTCAGCGCGCTCGCCGTTGGGGCGGGCGGAGAAACTCACGTAGTGTGAGCCCGATGGGTAGATATGGTCGAGCCGCACGTTTGAGCCCTTGCGGGTGTATATGGCGATGTCGCCCTTCTCCATGCGGAATTTTAGGGAGTAGCCCTTTTGCCGCATCTCTTCGAGGGTGATGGTCGTCTCTTTAGCCTCTTCTTTCTTTTTGTCGCTTTGGCAGGCCGCCATGATGGCTATCCCTGCAAGGGCTAAGATGATCTTGTTCATAGCTGTTGTTTTTGGAGTTAGTTCATGTATTTCTCTGCGTCTTTCAAAGCCTCATCGAGATTCTTCTGCAGGCCCTCGCCCAGCGTTAGTGTGATGTAGTTCGGCGTGGCCTCAACCAGTGAGATGTAGCAGGTCTCGAACCTATCGCCCTTTAGGAACGACCAGCCCGTGTGGGTCGATTGCGCAACCTCATCGAGGGGGAGCTCGGCCAGGGCTTGGTCCCGCGTTTGGATGCCCATGCCGCCGAAGCCCTTCACGTTCTTGCCGTCCTGCGCCAGCCGTTGGGTTAGGCTGTATATTTTGCGCAGGTAGGCGTGGTACTCCTCGGTGCTAATGGGGCTGCCGTCCTTTTTCTGGTACACGGCCTGCGCGCTGTTCACGCCGTTGCCCGAGAAGCGGTCGTAGCCGTCCTCTTTCTCGGCGAATTCGAAGTCGGGCTGCACGTCGACCAGCTTTAGTCCGTAGCGTTTCTGCCAGGTGGACTGGCACTTTTCCACGCCCGTCATCTCCGAGAGCTTCTTTTGGGCCTGCTCCATTGTGGCAGGGGCGTTCGCCTTGGGCTTTTTGTCGCCACCGCACGACGTTGCGGCTAGGGCAATTGCGCACGCTGAGATGAGCGCAAGAATGGTAATCCTGTTCATGGCTAAAGCTTTAGTAGTTTGTACTTGCCTATCACGGGCAGCTCCTTGGCCTGCCCGTTGGCGGCGTTGATGATGCCGATGATGAATAGCACCACGAACACCAGGCCCACCAGTCCTATTAGGCTTACCAGAAATGCGAGCCGCCACGATATGGCGATGATGATGCCGCTCAGCACGGTGTAGAGCACCGAGTACAGTATGGCGGCGATGCACAGGATGAGGCCCTGATTGGTGTGGAAGCGGGCGAATTTGGAGTCCTTGGCCGACAGGAGCGGGATGAGCACCAGTATGCCGAAGTAGGCCAGTATGGCCATGGCCTTGTTCTTCTCAACGTCTTGGGGGGCGAACTGCGGGGTGCTGTTCGCCCCTTCGGGGGCCTCTTGAGTTTGCTTTGGGTTGTCCATAGAATTGTGATTATTTAGGGTTGCTACTAGATCCATGTTACATCGATGGTTTGGGACAGTGCCTCATCGGCGATGTCCACCTTGATGGCCTTGCACTCGAACAGCACCTCGGCGCCCTTGGCGTAGCGCAGGCAGAAGCCGTTCCATATGGCGAACTCGCCTTGTACTCCTTTGTACGTAAGCTCATCGTAACCGCTCACGGCCCGTCCCTCGCCAGCATCGTAGGTGCCAGCGTATACGGTGCAGGGCTTGCCGCACACGGTGGCCGTGCCTGTCTGGGCGTAGCCCCGCGACAGGAACAGCTTCGACTGGTCGCTCATCTGCTGCGCTCGGAAGTTGCCGTTGCGCTGCTGTGCCTCCCATTCCTTCTCCACCCACTGCTCGCCGTCGTAGGTCAGGCTGTAGTAGCCCTCCTCGTTCTTCTGCACTAGGTAGATGCGGTGGAGCCCGTCTTCGTAGATGATGTCGAGGCGCGTTAGGTGGCCCTTCTCGGTGAAGATGTACGTCTTGCCGCCCTTGTCGAACTTCATGGCGTAGCCGCGCTTTTGCATCTCCTCCTTGGTGAGGTTGTCGGCGCTGTTGGCCTTGCTCTTGCCGCAGGCCGTTGCGGCAATGCATGTTGCCGCTACTAGCATTAATATTAGCTTATTCATACTTTATAGGGTTTTGGTTGATAGCTGCTCTGCCCTTATTGCTTCACGAATTCCACGCGGCGGTTCTTGGCGCGGCCCTCATCGGTGCCGTTGTCGGCGATGGGCTCGTGGGCGCCCTTGCCCACAGCCGTCAGGCGCGAGGCTTCGATGCCGTTCGCCACGAAGGCGGCCACAATGGCCTCGGCGCGCTGCTGGCTGAGCGGATCGTTCACCTTGTCGCTGCCGGTGTTGTCGCAGTGGCCCTGCACCTCGAACTTGATAGAGGGGTCGTCCTGCAGGATTTTGGTGATGCGGTTGATCTCTCCAGTACTCTCGGGCTTGATGGTGGCCTTGCCGGTGTCGAAGGTGATGGCGTAGGTCACAATCTTGCCATCGGAGGCGAGGCGCTCGTACAGCGGCACTGCGCCTTTAGCAATGCGGACGTTCTTGATGAAAAATACGGGCTCATCCTGGTTGCAAGCAATCCAGAAGTAGGAGGGTTTGGCTGCGTTGGGGATGTTTACGACCCTGCGTTCGTCAAAATATACCTTGTAGGCCCTTTTATTGAACGAGATGGCCACGTGGTGCCAGGAGTTGATGGCCACGTTGTGCAGACGGGTGTTGCCGCTACGGTGGTCATCGCTGTTTGGGATGGGCCAATCGTAAGAGAAATAGGCATCGTCCAACGTTTTTGCGTCTCTATTGGTGGACACTTGATGGTGGAAATTAAAACCGCTTTGGTGCTCACAGATTTTCTCTTTGCTTGGCAAGTACGTATGGAGCCTCCAGCTATGGGGGTTGAAATCTGTGTTGTAATCTGGCCCATAAACTATCCATACGTCGTACTCGATGGTGAACTCATCGGTCAGGTAGGGCTTGTTATCATTGAAAAGCGGAGTAATACTACCATCGGCAGAAAGTGAAATGCATTTGGCTCCATTCAGCTCGGCTATCTGCGCGTAACCCCTGAAAATGTCCCACTTCGATGGGAATTCGCCAATCTGCTCATCCTCCATTGTGTCCTCAAAAATAATCTCATCGCCCGAGATAAAATCGTAGCTATTCCAGCTAATCGTGGCAGCAGAATTCCGGTTATCTTTAGGCGTAGCGGCAGTGTCATCGTGCAATTCAGCTTCAGCTTGTTCTGTCTGCTGCTGGCCATCATGCTGCTTCCTCTTGTCTTTTTCTTTTGGCTCGTCCTTTTTGCCATCGAGCACACGGTCGGCGGCCTTATCCACCGTGCGCTCCACCTTGTTTTCTACCTTATCTTTTGCCTTTTCCACGGCCTTTTGGCCCAATTTCTTAATCCACTGGGCATGTGAGGCTGTTGGCAGGCCACCCAGCATAATCATTAGGGTTATAAGGGCTAAGTTCTTCATAGCATAACGATTTGAGTAAAACATTTTGCAATATTAGATATTATTTCACCCCCCCCCCTGCCCAAATGGGGGTTTTTATCCCCGCTCCCCCAAAAGGGGGTTTTTAAGATATTGTTAATGGGGGAGTGTGGTATTAATGAGTAACTTTGTGTGGTATGAATAGGGTCATGTACATTTGGGTGCTGCTGATGGTGCTGGGAGCTGGCGCATCGGCCCAGTACCACGACCATCGCAACAGGCACGTGGACTCCCTGGAGGCTGTGCTCGGCGGTGAGCATCCCCCCCAGGGGGACGAGCTGCTGGCCGCCTGCACCAACCTGATGTGGGGCCTCTTGAATACCGATGCTCCCCGTGCCGCTGGCTACGCCCAGCGGGCACTCGCCCTGAGCTACGAGCTGGATAGACCGGGCTCGCGGGCCAGCGTGCTGCGCATCCTAGGGCTGATAGCCCACGGCGGCAACCTCCCCGACTCGGCGCTGGCCTACTACGACTGGGCACTGGCCGTGGTCGATTCCATGAGGGACGACCGCCGCTACACCGAGGCCGACATCGACAACCTGCTATCGGCCCTCTACGGGTCGATAGCCAACGTGTACAACAAGCAGGACCGCCTGCACCTGGCCATGGCCTACTACCAAAAGGCGCTGCCCATATTCGAGAAGTACGGCTGGGCCGAGTCCTCCGCCATCCTCCTCTACAACGTGGGGGAGCTATACCGCAGCATGGGCAATCTGCCCGAGGCCGAGCGCAACTACCTGCGGGCCATTGATGCCGCCCGCCTAGCGGGCGACTCGCTGCTGAGCGCCGTGCCCCACAAGGGGTTAGCCCGCATCTACATCGCCAGGGGCGAGTTCGACCAGGCCGAGCGGGCCGCCCGCAGGGCCTACGACTACTACAGCAGCCACATCGATGAGGAGAACAACGAGTACGTGGAGACGCTGGTGCACCTAGCCCGCATCGAGCTCAAGGGCCGCCAGCGTGTGGACAGGGCCATGGCCAAGGCCAATGAGGCGCTCAGCCGCATGACCAACGAGACCGACACCGAGACCCGCGCCGATGTGTACAACGTGTGCTGCGAGATTGCCATGCAGGGGCAGCGCTGGCAGCAGGCCCTCGACTTCGCCCACCGCGCCATTGATGCCGACACCGCCGAGACCTTCGCCGACATCGGCTCCTACGTCCACCTCGCGCACATCTACACCGAGCTGGGCGACAAGCGGCAGGCCTTGGCCTACGTTGATAAAATCTACAATGGCATGGTGCGCTTCGCCACGAGGTACTACCAGTCGAGCCTCTCGCAGCTCGAGGTGCTCTACGAGACCGAGAAGAAGCAGGCTTCCATAGAGCAGCTCACCAAGGAGAAGCGCTGGTACCTATGGGCCGGCATCCTCACCGCTCTGCTGCTGCTGCTCACCGCCCTGCTGTTCTTCCTGCTATGGCGCAGCGCAAAGCTCAGCAGGCAGCACGCCCTGGTAAAGGCCAAGCTCGATGGAGAGCTGGCCGAGAGGGTGCGCATATCACGCGACCTGCACGACCGCCTGGGCGGTCTGCTCACCGCCCTCAAGCTCAACCTCGATGAGTGCGTGAAGCGGGGCAACAGCCCCGTGCACGAGCTCACCGAGGCCGCCATCAGCGAGGTGCGCAACGTGGCCCACCACCTGCTGCCCGACTCGCTGCGCCGCTACGGCCTGCGTGTGGCCCTGCGCGACTACTGCCACACGCTGAAGCACGTGCACTTCGCATTCGTGGGCGATGAGCTGCGCATAGCCCACCAGGAGGCTCTGTACTGCATAGCCTACGAGCTGATCAACAATGCCCTGAAAAGCTCAGGTGCTAGCACCATCAACGTGCAGCTAATGGCCGATGCCCAGAACGTGGTGCTCAACGTATGCGACAACGGCAACGGGCTCCACTCTTCCGATGCCGAGGGCTTCGGGCTACAGAATATACGCAATAGGGTTGCCGCCATAGGCGGCGAGCTCACCATCTTCGCCGAGCAAGGGGTGGGGATGGAGATTAACATAGAGATTAAGCATGGAACAGCAAGAGAACGTAACAAAGATTGACGTGGTCATTGTGGATGATCACCGCATGGTGGTGGAGGGCATAGCCCGCACTATCGATGCCAGCGACACGGCCCAGGTGGTGGCCGTGGCCAGCTCTATTAAGCGGGGATTGGCCTGCGTTCGCAGCAAGCGGCCCGATGTGCTGCTGCTCGACGTGGCCCTCCCCGATGGCGATGGCATTGAGGCCATAGCCTCGATGCTCAAGGTCAGCCCCCAGACGCGGGTTATCGTATTCACGAGCTACTCCGAACCCGCCGTCATCCAGCGCGCCATGGAGGCCCACGCGCACGGGTTCCTGCTCAAAAGTGCCAATTCCGCCGACCTGCTCAAGGCCATAGGGGCCGTGCTCACAGGCACGGGCTTCTTCTGCGACAGGAGGCTGTCGTCCATGGTCAACCGAACAGAGGTGCACCCCGTGCTCACGCATCGCGAACGCGAGGTGCTCCGCCTGATAGTCGAGGGCAAGAGCATCAAGGAGATCGCCAACGAGCTTTGCCTGGGCTTCGAGACGGTGCACAGCTACACCAAGTACCTCCGCCGCAAGTTCAAGTGCCACAGCTCCACGGCGTTGGTGCGCATCGCCATGGAGCGGCATCTGGTGTAGCCCGGGCGGGGCCCCTACTGCGCGGTGTAGCCCATCCGCAGGAAGTCGGTGTCGAATGCCCGGCGGCGGTCGAGCGGGCCAAAGCCTAGCCCTTTGTAGTAGTCTACCAGATGAGGCATGGACGCGTCCACCACGAGGGCGATGCGGGCGTAGCCCTGCCCACGGCCCCGCGCGATGCCATCGGCTATCAACGCACGTGCCACACCGCCGTGCCTGAACGCGGGCAGCACGGCCAGCGAGTCGAGGTAGTATTCGCCCGGATCGGTCTCTTGCTCCGAACGCTCCTCAAGCTCCATGAGCTGCGGCCATAGCCGTTCGAAAGTGGCCCGCCGGCGGGCCCTGTAAATATCGCCGGGGTACGACAGCAGCGAGCCCGCCACTTGTCCGTTTGCCAACGCAATGCGCGAATGGGCATGGGTGTAAAGCGTATCGACCCGTAGCTGGCTATTGGAGAGCCGACGGTGCAGGTCGAGCAATGCGCTGGGCATGGGCTGCTCAAAGTCGTGCAGATGCATGGCGGCCATCACGCAGCTGGCCAGGAACGGGGCATCGGCGGGGGTGGCATCCCTTAGGGTGATCATGTGGGCGGGGATTTGTTGGGGAGGAGCAAAGGTACGAATCTTTGCCCGCTGTGCGGGCTGGCATTGTGATGTTTTGGTATCAATTTTGGTTTTATTGTTGTGCAAATCGCTGATAATCAACAGCAAGTCGTTTGTGTCGTTTGCCCAAAAATCACCATTTATGGGTATTGACACGGATTAATTAACGGGCTAATTTTAATACGTAAACTAAATACCTATAGCAATATGGATAAAAAGCAATCGCAACTCTCCGTCCTGATGGGTTACGCCAGTGGGCGCGGAGTGCTTACCTACATTTCGTTGGTGCTGTCGGGCCTGAGCGCGCTCATGGCCTTGGTGCCGTTTATCTACATCTGGGCCATGGTGCGCGATGTGATGGAGGTTGCGCCCCGCTACGAGCAGGCGCATAGCATAGGGCGCTACGGATGGATGGCCGTGCTGTTCGCCCTGGGCGGCATCGTGGTGTACGTGCTCGCGTTGTTGTGCTCGCACATGGCGGCGTTCAGGGTGGCCTCCAATATGCGCAAAAGGCTCATGGAGCACATATTTACGCTGCCCATCGGCTTTATGAGCGGCCTGGGCAGTGGCAAGGTGCGTAAGTGGGTGAACGAGTCCACGGCCTCCACCGAGACCTTTCTGGCCCACCAGCTCCCCGACAGGGCGTTCATGCTTGCCACCATGCTGGGCCTTGTGGTGCTGATGCTCCTATTCGACTGGCGTATGGGCCTGCTGTGCATAGCCGCTGCCATTGTGAGCGTGGTGCTGCTGTTCGTGTTCATGTCGGGCCGCACACAGAGGGGGCTGATGGCCGAGTACAACCAGGCGCTCGACGATATGTCGAACGAGGCCGTGGAGTATGTGCGCGGCGTGCCGGTGGTGAAAACCTTTGGGCAGTCGGTGTTCTCGTTCAAACGCTTTAAAGGTGCCATCGATCGCTACCAAAGGGAGGTCATCGGCTATACCCTGTCGTTCCGTGCCCCCATGGTGGCCTATGCCGCCATGGCGAATGGGGTGTTCGCGTTGCTCATAGCGTTCACGCTGCTAGTGGTGCGCGATGGGCCTCCCAGCAGCGGCTACGTGCTCAACCTCATCTACTACATCATCATATCGCCGGTGGTAACCATTTCCCTCTCCCGCATGATGTTCGCCAGCAAGGAGAAGCTGATCGTGGCCGAGGCCCTCTCACGCATCGACCACCTGCGCTCCATTGATCCGCTGCACGACCCCGCCATCCCGCAGATGCCAGCGGACAACGACTTGGTGCTCAAGCAGGTGGTGTTCCGCTACCCCGGGGCGCAGCGCAACGCCATCGATGGCATCAGCCTGTCGGCGCCAGCGGGCAGCAGGATTGCCCTAGTGGGGTCTTCGGGGGGTGGCAAGACCACCCTGGCCCAGCTGATGGCCCGGTTCTTCGATGCGCAGGACGGCGAGATTACCCTGGGTGGGGTTGATGTCAAGCGCATAGCCAAGGATGAGCTGATGGCCCGCATCGCCTTTGTGTTTCAGGACAGCCGCCTGCTCAAGACCAGCATCATGGAGAACGTGCGGCTGGGTCGCCCATCGGCCTCGCGCCACGAGGTGTTGCAGGCCCTGCACCGGGCGCAGTGCGATGACATTGTGGCCAAGCTGCCGCAGGGCATCGACACCCCCATTGGCCCACAGGGGGTGTACCTGTCGGGCGGCGAGCAGCAGCGCATAGCCATAGCCCGCGCCATGCTTAAGGATGCGCCCATAGTGATCCTCGATGAGGCCACGGCCTTCGCCGACCCCGACAACGAGGTGCGCGTGCAGCGGGCCTTCTCGGCCTTGGCCGAGGACCGCACGCTGATCATGATAGCCCACAGGCTATCGTCGGTGGTGGGGGCCGACCGCATCTACGTGCTCAACGATGGGCGGGTGGTGGAGGAGGGGGCGCATGCCGAGCTGCTCGAACGCAACGGGCGCTACGCCGCCATGTGGAATCAGTATGTTAAATCTGTTAAATGGAACATAAAATGAAAATAATAAGCGCATTGCAGCATAAATACGGCCTCTCGGAGCAGGGTGCACGCGACCTGATGAAGTCGAGTCTGGCCTGCGCCCTGATGGACATCACGCTGATGCTCCCCGTGGGCCTGCTCTACCTGCTCGTGGGCGATTTGCTGGGCGGGGGCATCGACCATCCCATGGCCTACGTGGTGTGCGTGGCCGTGTGCGTGGCGCTCATCGTAGCGGTGAGCCATTTGAAGTACAACAAGCAGTACACCTCGGTGTACGTGGAGAGCGGCAAGCGCCGCATCGCGCTGGCCGAGAAGCTCCGCCGCCTGCCGCTGTCGTTCTTCGGCAAGCGGAATCTGGCCGACCTCTCCAGCACCATCATGGCCGACTGCACCGCCGTGGAGACGGGCACTTCGCACTTTGTGCCCGACCTCATGGGCTCCATGCTCTCCACCGCGCTTGTGGGTGCTTCGCTGTTCATCTTCGACTGGCGCATGGCGCTGGCCGCCGTGTGGGTGATTCCCGTGTCCATGGCCATCGTGATGGCCTCGGCCCGGGTGCAGCGCCGCATCTTCAGCCGCGAGCATCAGGTTAAGCTGAGCCTGGCCGACCATATACAGGAGGGCCTGGAGCTATTCCAGGACATCAGGGGCAACAGCGCCGAGCGCGGCTACCTCGGTGAGCTGCACCGGCGGGTGGAGCAGGTGGAGCAGCGGGCCTTGCGGAATGAGCTGCTGCTGGCCTACTTTGTGGGGGCGGCGCAGCTGGTGCTCCGCCTGGGCATAGCATCGGTGGCCTTGGTGGGCGCGGCCCTGCTCAGCTCGGGCGGCATCAGCCTGATGGTGTTCTTCATGTTCTTGCTGGTGGTGTCGAGGCTCTACGAGCCCATGTCGGTGGCGCTTATCAACATGGTGGCCATCAACGCCATGAATATCCCCTGCGAGCGTATGGATGCCATCATGTCGCACGGCGAGCAGTCGGGTGCTAATATGCTCACGAACAGTGGGTTCGATGTGGAGTTTCACGATGTGCACTTCGCCTACGATGCCGACACGCCGGTGCTCAACGGGGTGGCGTTCAGGGCCAAACAGGGCGAGGTTACGGCCATCATAGGGCCTTCGGGCTCGGGCAAGACCACCATCACGCGCCTGGCGGCCCGTTTCTGGGACGTGAGCGCGGGCCGCATCACCGTGGGCGGCATGGACATCGCTCAGGTGGATCCCGAAACGCTGCTGTCGCTGTACTCCATTGTGTTTCAGGATGTAACGCTATTCAACAACACCGTGCTCGAGAACATCCGCATAGGGCGCAAGGAGGCCACCGACGACGAGGTGCTCGCCGCTGCTCGGCTGGCCCACGTTGATGCCTTCGCCGAGCGGCTGCCCCAGGGCTGGGGTACGCTCATAGGCGAGAACGGCTCGGAGCTGTCGGGTGGCGAGCGCCAGCGCATCTCCATAGCCCGGGCCTTCCTCAAGGATGCGCCCATAGTGCTGCTCGATGAGGCCACGGCCTCGCTCGATGCCGAGAACGAGACCTTCGTGCAGGAGTCGCTCTCGCGCCTGGTGAGGGGCAAGACGGTGCTCGTGATAGCCCACCGCATGCGCACCGTGGCCGGCGCCGACAGCGTGGTGGTGCTGGCCGGCGGGCGGGTGCAGCAGCAGGGCTCCCCCGCCGAGCTGGCCCGCACCGAGGGCTTCTACCGCGACATGCTCGCGTTGCAGCAGGACGCGCTGGGCTGGAGCGTGTAGGGGGCTAAGCTGTGCATGTGGTATGCGCCCCCGCTACCGTATGGCGGGGGCGTATTTTATACCATTGCGTTATTTGTGGATTTCTAAGAATTTGTAGCCGTTGAAATGGATCATGTGTTCGGGACTTTCAGCAATCCAAACCTCTGTTTCCCATGCTATTTCAGTTACCCATCCTCTGAACTCCTTTTTATTCAAGAATGTGGTCACAAATATTGGCGTGGCTGTGCACTTCCCCAATTGCTTTTTCAATTTCATTACCCGAATTTCACTCATTGGTCCAGCGCTATGCACAGCTTCTATCAAAAATAAAAGGTTCTTTTCACTGCAATATGCAACGACATCTGGTAATTCATCGTGTTCCAAAGCGAAAAAATGTATTTGAGATAGTGCCTCATCATTTCTGTATAGGAACTTATCTGAAGTGTCGCCAATATATAACACTTCAGCACCCATCCCAAATCTTGTAAGAAAATCTTCAACGATATACTTTTGAAGAACATTATGTTCGCCAGCCGAAAGCTCCAATTCAATACCTGATGGCAGTTTTACTGGAATCCTTTCCAAGTCTCTTTTTCTTTCAAGCGAATCCATAATAAGCGGACTTTGAAGTGTAATTTGATTATTCCTCGTCTTCTCCCTCTTGAACAGAACGGAATTCAAAAACGAGTTCGGATGCAGGGATATTACACTCCTCAAACATGCCATGAAGAATATTTATCTTTGTGGCAGTACTATTGTCGGTCCATACGTACATACCTGGTGCAAGTTCGCGTCTCCCTTCTTCTGGAATAGTTGAGAAACTGCACTTTTCGTTTGCACAAAGCCATTCAATGGTTGAACGCTTCTCTAATAGGACGTGGCCGCAAACCTGAATGAGCATTTCTTTCCAAGTGTTAACTGTATATCTTACTCCATGAAGTATATATGTTTGCAGCTTCTTGCCTGTGAACTCATAGTCTTCATCATCAAGCGATGCAGATTCTGTTTCTCGTCTCAAAGGCTCAAAAGTCGTAGTCGGCATAGGCCAAAGACGCATAAACACATTCTGAAGTTCTTTCTGACGTGCTTTCAACTCCGTTTCTGTCCATTGCTCACACGATTTCACAGAGTTA
This sequence comes from Bacteroidales bacterium, assembly GCA_017454165.1. Classification (GTDB taxonomy): domain Bacteria; phylum Bacteroidota; class Bacteroidia; order Bacteroidales; family Tenuifilaceae; genus RGIG6076. Next base: position 31,667 of record JAFTDN010000131.1, read on the forward strand.
TTCAAACGGAATGCACTATCCTTGAAGCCCTTCTCCAT
>JAFTDN010000132.1 GCA_017454165.1 Bacteroidales bacterium
AATTACAATATTGGTTCAGGCCGCAAAGATACATATTATTTTCTATATTAGATTAACAATACTAGCGTTGCATATCTGGTCGTATTGGTACAGCTGCCATGCTCTACGGAAGAGGCAAGATTTATCTTCAAGTTCAGGCAACAATAATGGCGGCTGCGGGGTATAAAATCAAGATGAGAATGGCTAGCTCATGGCGCAATATGATGCGGCTGATGCTGATGGTGCTGCTGTGCGGGGGGCTTGCCGCCAACGCGCAGCCCATAGCTGTCACGCTCTACAATGCGGACAACGGGCTGCCGCAGTCGAGCGTAACATGCCTATACCAAGATTCCTACGGCTTTGTGTGGGTAGGCACCCAGGATGGCTTGGCCTGTTTCGATGGCTACACCTTTGAGGTTTACCAGAAATCGCCCACCCACCCTGGTAGTATCGGCGATGGGTACATATTCGCCATCGCCGAGGATGCCCGCAGGAACATCTGGGTGGGCACACGCAGCGGACTGAGCTGCCTCGACCGTGCGACGGGGGCGTTTCGGAACTACCATTTCGGTTCCAATGGCCGTGTACCGCGGGGCGATGAGAGCGTGCAGAGCTTACTATTCGATGGGCATGGAGTGCTGTGGCTGAAGACGGCCAATGCCCTGCACCGCTACTATACCGAAACCGACAGCCTAGTAACATATACCTTTGGGCAGAACCTGCACAACGACTACACCACCCTCAATTTTGCCATATCGCCACTGAAGGGCGATGCCCAAGGGCGGCTTTGGGTGGGTACATCGCGTGGGCTGCTGATATTCGACCCCCGCAGCGCTACGTTCGCCAACGTGCCGATGCCCCAGGCCAATGCGTCTGGCATCAGGGCTATCTGGATTTCGCCAGATGGTAGGGTATTGGCGGGGGGGGCGGCGGGACTATTCGAGTACAACGAGCCCCAAGGGCAATGCCTGCCTTTCAGGTCTCGGGGGCAGGCCGTGGAGGCCGGTGAGGTGGAGTCTATCGCCGAGGGCCCCAATGGGAGCATCATGGTGGGGGGGCAGCAGAAGCTCATCGAAATCAAACGCGATGGCTCCGTGCGGGAGATCCATGGGCTACACCATGGCGGGCATCTCATCAACCTCTCGGAGGTGATGGCCTTGCTGCACGACCGCTCCAAGGTGATGTGGATTGGCACTCAGGTAGGACTGATGAGGTGGAGCCAGCTACAGCAGCGCTTTGCGGGCTACTCCAAGCAGCGCAATGGCGACAACCTGTTCGGTGCCAATGTGGTGGCCTCGCTCCTGCAGGAGGCCAGCGGCATAACCTGGGTGGGTACCTGGGGGACGGGCCTCTACCGCTTCGATCCTCAGCGCGAGATAGTGCTAGAGCGATACTCGGCCCAGGAGCGGGGTGGGCACCGCATCTGCAACGACCACGTGTTCGTCCTGTTCCAGCGCCGCAATGGCGACATCTTGATAGGTACCAATAGCGGGGCCATGCGCCGCAGCACCGTTGGGGGTGGTTTCGTAGGGATGGGCTCCAAGGCGCTGGACTCCCTGCTCATTGACAACCGCGTATTCAGCATGGCCGAGGACACCTTGCAGCAGCTCTACCTGGCCACAGGCCGCGGCCTCCACAGGCTGTCGCCCAACGGACGAGTGCTGAGCGTTTACTCCGACACCTCCGCGCACAGCAAGCTGCTGAGCGACCAGCTATACGACGTGCTGATCGATGAGCGCGGCGATGTGTGGGTGGGCTCCGCGTTGGGCGTTACCCACCTATCTGATGGCATGACCAAGGCTAGGCACTACTCCGTGGTGGCCGGCCCCGACCAGCCCCGTTCGGGCATGGGAGGGGCGGGGGTGCTATGCTTATACCAGGACGCCCGTGGCACCATCTGGGCCGGCACCATGGTGGGCCTATACCGCTATAGACCATCGGACGACAGCTTTGAGCAGGTGCTCGATGGCCTATGCGTGTACGCCATGGAGGAGGACAACGATGTGCGGCTGTGGCTGAGCACCAACAATGGGCTGGTGCGATTTGTGCCCGAGGCCAACATGGTGCGCCGCTTCAGCACTGGCGATGGACTCCTGAGCAACGAGTTCAATCTGGGTGCCAGCACCCGCAGCCCCAATGGGGACATCTTGTTCGGCGGGCTGGCGGGGTACAACTATTTCAACCCCGACTCCATCCCCATCAACTACATCCGTCCACGCACCACCATCACCCGCATCGAGGTGGTGGATGCTGATGGACACCTCATCAAGTTCCCACCCAACACCTCCAGCATCAACATCCTGAAGGGGTTCAAGTCGCTGGACATCGAGTTCTCCTCGTTCGACTACAACTTCCCTAGCCGCAACGAGTTCCGCTACAAGCTGGAGGGTTTCGAGGAGGACTGGGTGGAGCTGGGTGCACGCCACTCGGTGCACTACACCAACCTGCCCGAGTACCGCTACAGGTTCGTGCTGCAGAGCTCCAACTGCGACCAGATATGGTCCGATGGAGCCGTGTCCCTCTCCATTGTGGTGCGCTCCCCTTTCTGGACCTCCAAATTGGCCTACGGCATGTACTTTATGCTGGGCGTGGCGCTGGCTACTGCCTACGTCATCTCGCGCCGCAAGATGCTCCACCGCATGGATCGCCTGCTGATGGACCGCGGGCAAGCCCTGGCCGACATGCAGATCAAGGCCGATGAGCTCGCCCTGGCCAACAAGAACATCACCGACAGCATACAGTATGCCAAGCGCATACAGCGGGCCATGATGCCATCGCTTAGCAAGTTCAGGGCCATACTGCCCGAATCCTTCATCCTTTACATGCCCAAGGACATCGTGAGCGGCGACTTCTACTGGATCAACGAAACGCGTAACCGCATATTCGTGGCCATGGCCGACTGCACGGGCCATGGGGTGCCGGGCGCGTTCATGAGCATCATAGGCATGGAGCTGATGCGGCACATCATCAATACGGATCAGATTGACGATGCCGCCGAGGTGCTCAACCTGATGAGCAGCGGTGTGCGCGAGGTGTTCGCATCGGGGGGACTGGGGGAGGGCGGTGCCCAGGTCAAGGACAGCATGGACGTGGCTTTCTGCGTAATCGATCGCGAGTACAACCTGCTACAGTACGCCGGGGCTTTCTCCAACCTACTGTTGGTGCGCGATGGCAAGATTATTGAGCTCACGGGTGATAGATACGCCGTGGGCTCCAGCTCCACCGACCAGGTACAGACCCTATTCAGCAGCTATTACGTCCCGCTGCAGGCGGGGGATACCATCTACATCTTCTCCGATGGATACGTGGACCAATTCGGCGGTGCCGAGGGCAAGAAGTTCAAGATGCGCCGCTTTAGGCATCTGCTGCTCAATATCTACAACCTGCCCATAAACAGCCAACGGCAGCAGCTGTACGATGCCATCACCAGCTGGATGGGAAATCAGGAGCAGGTCGATGACATCCTAGTGATCGGCATCAGGCCCGATTTGAGCTGCATATTCTGAGGACGGCGCGGTTTTGTGCCATCGCGAGTCATTTTTTTGTATATTTGTTTGCCAATATGTACCAAATCGCATGGGACGACGTTCGACAGCGATGCTCATCGGGGTGCTGCTGGGCATCGTCGCTGTGCTGCGGTGCGCCAGCGCCCAAACTGTGAGCCTGGTGATGAGCGGCGGCGGTGCTAGGGGGCTAGCGCACATAGGCGTGATTAAAGCTCTGGAGGAGTCGCAGATCCCCATCGACTACGTGTGCGGCACCTCGATAGGAGCCATCATAGGGGCCCTCTACGCCATGGGGTACACCCCCGATGAGATGATGGAGAAGTTCCGCTCCCGCGACTTCCGCTATTGGAGCACGGGCACCATCGACCCGCGCTACCGCTACAGCATCAACCCCATGCAGAGCGCCGATGCCGAGAACCTCAAGATAGGCCTCTCCATCACCAAGCGCGGCATCGCCCCAAAGATTATGTCGAGCTACGTGCCCACTCTGGGCATGGATCTTGCCTTTCAGGAGCTATTCGCCCAGGGCACGGCCATCTCGGGCGGCAGCTTCGACAGGCTGTTCGTCCCCTTCTTCTGCAACGCCTCCGATGTGGTGAACAAGCGCCCGGTGTACTTCCGCAAGGGCGACCTAGGCGAGAGCGTCCGCGCCTCCATGACGTTCCCCATGTACTTCAGGCCCATATACATAGACTCCGTGCTGCTGTTCGATGGCGGCGTGTACAACAACTTCCCCTGGCGCGAAGCCAAGTCGGCATTCGGGGCCGACATCCTGATTGGCAGCAAGGTGTCGTCGAACTACGGCACGATTGACGATGAGAGCCCCCTGCTCCAGATTGAGCACATGATTACAGACTCCACCTCCTACAGCATTCCCAGCACCGATGGGCTCCTGATCGATATGAAGGTGGGCGCGGGGCTGCTCGACTTCGACAGGCTCGATGAAATTGTGCAGCTCGGCTACGACTCCACGTTGCGGATGCTCGACAGCATTAGACTGCGCATCAAACGGGTGGCCGACACTGCAGCCCTTGCCGCCCGTAGGGCGCAGTTCAGGCAGCGCCTGCCGGAATTCCGTGTGGGCAGGGTGGTCGTGAATGGGCTGACTCGCGAGCAGGAGCGCTTCGCCGCCAATATGCTCGAGGCCGACAAGCAGATCTCCGTGGAGCAGTTCAAGGCCGACTACTACAGGCTGCTGTCCAACGAGGTATTCGTGAGGCTGTACCCCCGCGCCCGGTACGATGCCGAGTGCGGCAGCTTCACCATGCTGCTCGATGCCCAGCTCAGGCGCACCATCGACCTCGGGCTGGGGCTCAACATCTCATCGAGCATGGGCACCGAAGCCTTCATCTCGGCCAACTACCAGTGGCTCAGGCGCTCTTCGAACCTGCTGTACGGCAACATCTACCTGGGCCGCTTCTACAACAGCGCCAAGCTGTCCTACATCCGCACCATTGCCACCTCCATCAAGATGCCCCTATCGCTGCAGGGGCACGTGGTGGTGAATCGGCTTAACTACCATAGCAGCAATGTGATAAGGGCTTTCGAGGATATTAAGCCCTCATACGTAATAGAGACGGAGAACCTCGGCATTGCTGGCCTGATGGCGCATCTCAGCGGCACGTCGAACCTGATGATCTATGGCTCGATGGGCCGAAAGTCCAGCGACTACTACCAGAGCAGCCGCTACAACTCGTTCGATAGGCCCGACAATACATCGTTCCGATACCTGAAAACATCAGTCAGATGGGAGATGCGCGACCTCGATATGCGGCAGTACGCCACGGCGGGGCGGCACCGGGCGATTGCCCTCTCGCTCTACACGGGTACCGAGCGGCACCTGCCGGGCACTACGGCCAGCACCATCATTGTGAGGAACAACAACATGTGGCACACCTTCTTCACGGCCTACGCCTACAACGAAAGCTACCACCGCATATTCCGTAAAAGGCTGACGCTGGGGGTTGTGGGTGAGGCCTATTGGTCCACGCAGGACTTTTTTAGCAACTACCACGCCACCGTGCTCTTCATGCGGCAGTTCGCGCCCACGCCCCACTCTTCGATGCTCTACCTGCAAAATCTGCGCAACTCCCGCTATGTCGCCGCTGGGCTCGTGCCCATCCTGCGGATCAACCCGCGCACCCACCTTCGGTTCGAGGGCTACGCCTTTCTGCCCGTGCAGGGCCTCTATGCCGACAACGCCGATGGCGACAACAAGGCACGTTTCTCCAGAGAGCTGTTCCCCAGCTGCTGGTACATGGCCTCCTCCTCCTTGGTGATTAACACTCCGATAGGGCCCATTGCCGCCACGGGGGCCTACTACCCAAATAACGGGGGCTTTGAGTGGTTTTTCAACGTGAGCTTCGGCTACTCGCTCTTCAACAACCGCACGTTCGACAACTAGCTGCGCCAGCGGCCCACCACTGGTAGCGGGTGCTGCCCAAATGGCCTGGCCGATACCCAGAACGCGGGCGGCGTTTGCGCCCGTTTGTACACGTTGCGCCTTATCATCTCCGTGATGCGCTCCACCAGCTGCGGGTCGAAGCCCATCCGCACCAGCTCATCGGTATCTTTGCCCTGCTCTATGTGGCTGCGCAGCAGGCTGTCGAGCACATCGTAGGGGGGCAGCGAGTCGGAGTCCTTCTGGTTGGGGCGCAGCTCTGCCGATGGGGCCTTGTCGATGATGTTCTGCGGAATCAGCTCCCCGTGGCGATTGATGTGGCGGGCCAGGGCGTACACATCGGTCTTGTACACATCGCCCAGCGCGCTGAACGCGCCGTTGGTGTCGCCGTAGAGCGTGCCGTAGCCCACGGCGGCCTCGCTCTTGTTGGTGGTGTTCAAGATGATGTGCCCCAGCTTGTTGCTCAGCGCCATCAGCAGTACGCCGCGTGTGCGGGCCTGTATGTTCTCCTCGGTCACATCATCGGGCAAATCGCCGAATAGCCCCGATAGGCTTTGGCGGAATGTGTTGAACAGCGGCTCGATGGGCACTATATCGTGCTGTACGCCCAGCCGGTGGGCCATGTCGAGCGCATCATCGATGGAGTGCTGCGATGAGTACTGCGAGGGCATCAGCAGCACCCGGATGCGCTGCGGCCCTATGGCCCTGTGGAGCAGGGCTAGCACCACCGCCGAGTCGATGCCGCCCGAGAGCCCCAGCGCGGCACGGTTGAGGTGCATCTTGCCCATGTAGTCGCGAATGCCCATCACTAGGGCATCGTGTATTCGGCTGATGCGCTGGGCCGTGCGATCGATGCTGATGGTCGGTGCGCTGGTCAGCGTGTTGGTGTCAAGCAGGGCGAAGTCCTCATCGAAGCTGGCCAGCAGGTGGCGCACCTGCCCATCGGGCCCTAGGGCCATGGAGCTGCCGTGGAATAGGCGCTCGGTGTTGCCGCCCACCAGGTTCGCCCACAGGGTGGGCAGCCCGCGCTGGGCCACGCGTTGGCGGTACGCGTTGAGGCGCGGCTGCTCATCATCGGCGCAGAATGCGCTGGCGGCCAAGTCGATGGCCAACGTGGCTAGAGGTGTGCGCTTGGGTTCCGCGCCCACCACGATGCGCTCTGCACCTATGGGTATCGGGATGCTGGGCGCTATGCGCTCCATCTTCCCCTGGCCGATGAGCAGGGGGTGGTCAGGGGTGCCCAGCACGATGCTGAGGCCGTGGGAGTGGGGGGCTATGAGCGTGTTGGCGGCATCGAGGCAGCGCTGTTCGAAGCTGGGCTGCTCGGCCAAAGACAGGCAGCTATGCCCGCTGATTGCGTGGTCGGAGAGCACCAGCAGCTCGGCTCCCATGGTTTTGGCCCGCTGGGCGGCGGCGGCTATTTTTTGGCAATTCCCCTCAGCATCGCCCACGGTGTAGTTGAGCTGGGCAATGGCTATCTTCATAGGTGGTTTATTATGTGCGGTTTAGAACACAAATCCTATCCGCAGACCGATGGTATGGTTGGTGATAGAGGTGTGGACGTTGCTGTCGGAGGCCTTCTGGGTATCGATCATGGGGGTGATGCCGCCCGAGTAGGTCAGCCCGAATTGCAGCGAGCTCTCGCCGCCGAGCGACTGCTCTATGCCCGCCGTAACGAAGAACGAGCCGAAGACAGGGAGGAAGTGGTCGTTGGTCTTCTCCTTGCTAATATCCTCTAGGCTCAGCACATTGGTTCCGTCCACCCAGGTGTATCCGCGTAGCCTCACGTTGCCCTTTATGCCCACGCTGGCGTATATGGTGGTGTAGCCGATCTCTATGGAGCGGAACTTTAGGCCCAGCGGCACGCTGACGTACTGGCCTCGGTATTTCACCTTGGCCCCGGGCAGCAGCGCATACGATGAGTTTACAGAGTGCAGCGTGGTGGCATCGTTGTGCAGCACGTGCCCGCCTAGGAAGTTGAGCGATACACCGCTGATGATGGAGTACCGCGTGGCGAAGAATTTCTCAGCATCGAGGCCCATGTTCACGGTGAGCATAGTTCCTTGGGTGTCGAAGCGCTTCTTATTGTCGGAGTGCAGCCACGATACCTGTGGGTCTATGTAGAAGCCGAAGCTGTATCGGCGGCTCTGGGCCTGTAGGTTCTGCACGGAGAGCGCTATGAGTAGCAGCGCTGCGGCGAGTCGTAGTTGGAGTTTCATTTTCATGATATTCAGTACGTTATCAGTAGATGGGATGAGGTTGCAAAGGTAGCAAAAATTGTGCAGACGGCCTTTTTATTTGTAGAATGTGCGTTCGAACGCAGCGAACTGCCCCCTGCCGAGCACGCACTGCCGCCACCATGCCACCAGCAGTCCCAGCCCGTAGCCCACCAGCTGCACCGTGCTGGCCGCTATGGACACGATGCCTATGCGCAGGCTGCGGTTGCGCACCGAGGCATCGGCCCCAATCAGCAGCGCGAACAGCGCGGGCGGCAGCAGCCACCACCACCACTGGGTGAGCGCTGCCAGCAGCAGCAGCCCAGCCATGCCCAGCGTGAACGCTGTGGGCAGCAGGTGCACCAGCCTGAGCGACCCAGGGTGCCGCTTGTGCAGGTTGATACGGGCTATGCCCGAGTTGAATACCTGGCGGAAGAACTTGCGCAGGTCGGTGCGGCGCTTGTGCCACACCCATACCTCGGGGTACAGACGGCTGCTGAAGCCTGCACCGAGCAGGCGCAGGCTCAGGTCGATGTCCTCGCCGAAACGCATGTGGGCGAACCCACCCACGGCCATGTAGGCCTGAGAGCGCACCCCCATGTTGAAGCTGCGCGGCAGGAAGCGGTCGAGCCGCTCGCTGCCGCCCCTGATGCCGCCGGTGGTGAGCGGCGAGGTCATGGCATAGTTGATGGCCTTTTGTATGGGCGTAAAGCTGCTGTGGGCCCTATCGGGGCCCCCGAATAGGTCGGCGGGATGCTTCGCCAGGCTTTGCCTGAGCGCGTCCATGTAGCCTGGGGGCAGTACCACATCGGAGTCCAGAAACACGCAGTACTCGCCCTTTGCACGTTCGGCCCCCGCGTTGCGGCTCGGACCTGGGCCCGAGTTGTCCTTATACATATAGGTGACGTTCAGCTTGGAGGAGTAGTGCGCTGCGATGTGGTCGCAGCGCTGGGCTGAACCGTCCTCCACTAGGATTACCTCGAAGCCGCCCTGAGGTTGAGCTGCAAGGCTGTCCAGCAGCTCCTCCACCTCGGCGGGGCGGTTGAAAACGGGCACCACGAACGATATGCTGGTGTTGTTGTCCATGCGATAGGCTGTTTGCAGCAAAATTATAATAAAACCCCCATAGGTTCAGCTTGGAAGCAAATTTTTGTGCGCTGCTGTTTTTTTGGTGCCGATGTGCAGATGCTCAATGGGCATGCATCTGACGCGATAAGTGGCTGGTGCATAACGAACACCTTGGTTGTTGCTGCGGATGTGCGACAGCTATGTGCGTAATGTTATGTTGATAACATGCTTATGAACATGTAGATGTATTTATGTCACTAATTTTAGTGATATAAAATCACTATTTTTGAGTATTGCATGGCCGTGGTGGGCGTTATAATTTTGTAGCAGCAATGTAGGTATCGCAGAGCCGATATGCTATATTGGCTATACTAACTTCAAATCATACTACAAATGAAGCACTTAAAACTGATGTTGGCCCTTGCTGTAGTGGCATTTTGCGCCAACCCCATGCAGGCACAGCTCAAGGGGCTGGGAAAGGCTCTGAAGAATGAGGCCATCAAGCAGCTGCAAGGCGGCAGCTCGTCCGAGGCTAGCGCCCAGCAATCCACGAATGCGACAGGCACATCGAGCAGCTCGGCTGCCAGCAGCGCATCAGCTCAGGCCAGCAGCACCCCTAGCGCAGCCCCCGCGCCCAGTGCGGCCACTTCAGGGCAGGTATTCTACGTGAGCATGAACACGGGCTCCAACCGCAACGATGGTAGCAAGGGTGCTCCGTTCAAAAACCTGCAAAAGGCCCTCGATGTGGCCGAGGCCGGTGCCACCATCATGGTGGCCGAGGGCAACTACTACGGCCTGCTCAACAAGGGCAACATCATCCTCACCAAGCCCGTTACCATCATGGGCGGCTACACCACCGACTTCTCGAAGCGCGATGTGCTGAAGCATTGCACCATGGTACAGCCCACCCCCGCCTCTAACGGCACGGCCAGCGGGCAGGGTACCATACAGCTCAAGAGCATTGTGGCGCCCAATGATAAGGTGGTGATCGATGGCATCGTCATCGACCGGGGCAACTCCATCGCCTACAACCAGCGCGGCGAGGGTAAGCCCGAGGGGGTTGAAAGCCCCATGATGTGCCCCATCGGTACGCAGGGCAACGGCGGTGAGAACTTTACCGAGAAGGTGAACACCACCGAAACCGCCGCCATCTACTTCGATGGCTACCAGGGCGTAGTGAACTCCGTGAACGTAGAGGTACGCAACTGCGCATTCCTGAACTGCCCCAACTTTGGCATCCTTGGCATGATTAAGAATGGCTCGCTCACCGTTGATAACTGCATCTTCGTAAATGTGCGCATGGCCGCCCTAAACGTGCGCGGTGCCGATGCCAAAGAAGTGATTCCCATCAACTTTAGCAACAACACCGTGCTGTTCATCTGGTCGCGTACCCGCGACTTGGGCGACATGGGCTATGGCTACCGCATGATTCCTGGCACTACCAACACGCTGAACAACAACATTTTGGGCTGTTGCGTATTCTCGGGCCTCGATCGCACCCTCACCGACAGCGACAAGGCTCGCCAGGCCAAGCGCAAGGAGAGCGTGAAGAACAACGTGTTCTTCCTGAACCGCGAGGGCGACCTCACCCTGCCAGGCGGCGGCATGATGATGCGCATTAGCGCCAACGATTTCGACGATGTGGAGGATCTCACCGAGGTGGCGGGCAACAAGGTGCTCACCGATGCTGCCATCTTCAACGGCAAAATCAACAAAGCCTACCTAGAGGGCTTCCTCAACATGAAATCGACCACCACCATGTCGGTTGACTACGGCAGCGCGGCCAACCAGTTCCGCTCGGCCATGGGCATGAACATACAGGGCAGCGGCAAAACCACGGCCACCATGTTCGCCAACCGCTATCCCTGGAAAGAGGCACTATCGCTGTTCGGCGCAATGAAAGGCTACGGAGCTCAATTACCGAAATAGATCCACATAAATGAGTAGCAAGGAGGTGCCTGGCGTAAGCTGGCACCTCTTTTTCTGTATGGAACGGCAAGCGCGCCAGCCCCGTGGCTATCGTTGCTGCCGCAGGTAGTGCTTGTGCAGCTCCACCTGCGAGCGGAACGGCTTCTGCTTCTTGGTGCGCGGACGGTAGGCGTTGCCCTGCTGCTCATCAATGATGCGGGCCTTGACATTGTCGCGCATGGCGAAGTCGAACACGGCGCGCACCTCGGCGCGCACACTGCGGTCGAGGATGGGGCAGGCCACCTCCACGCGGCGGTCAAGGTTACGGGTCATCCAGTCAGCCGATGATATGTAGCACAGCTCATCGCCGCTGTTGGCGAACAGGTAGATGCGGGAGTGCTCCAGCAGCCTGTCCACCACGCTGTACACCTCTATGTTGTCGCTGAGCCCTTTGACACCCGGTATCAGGGAGCACGTGCTACGCACCAGCAGGCGCACCTTTACGCCCGCCTGGCTGGCCTCGTACAGCTTGGCAATCATCTCCTCGTCCACCAGGTGGTTGATTTTGCACATGATGTGGGCGGGCCTTTTGGCTCGAGCATTGGCCATCTCATTGGCCATCAGTTTGTACAGCTTGCGCCGCATGTTGAACGGCGATACCATCAGATGCCTGAAGGCGAATGTTCTGTAGTTGAACTGCATGAAGGAGAATACCTTCTGTATTTCGTTGGTTATGTGCGTATTGGCTGTGAATAGGCACAGGTCGGTGTACAGGCTGGCGTTGCCCTCGTGGAAGTTGCCCGTGCCCACAGTGGCGTAGAGGTGCTCCTTGCCGCTCTCCTTGCGCACCACCAGGGTGAGCTTGCTGTGCACCTTGAGCCCGGGCACCCCGAATATGACGTTCACCCCGGCCTGCTGCATCTGGCGCGACCAGTATATGTTCGACTGCTCGTCGAATCGGGCCTGCGGCTCCACCACTACGGTAACCTGTCTGCCGTTTTGGGCGGCGGTCATCAGGGCGTTCACCACCATGGAGTCAGCCGATACGCGGTAGAGAGTGATGCAGATGGCCCGCACCTTGGGGTCTATGGCGGCCTCCTGTAGGTAGCGGACGAAGTACGAGAAGCTGTGGTACGGGTAGTGCAGCACGAAGTCGTGCCGCCCCATCACGGCCAGCAGGCTGGGGGCGGCATCGAGCTCGGCGATGGGTACGGGGGGCATGGGTGGGTTGAGCAGCTGTGGTTCCCCGAACCCCGGGAATCGTATGAAGTCCTTGAAGTTGTGGTACCGCCCCCCGGCGATGATGCTGTCGCTGGGGCTGAGGTCGATGCCAGTGGTGATGAAGCGCAGCAGGTCGGCGGGCATGGCGGTGTCATGCACCATGCGCACTGGGGCGCCCTTTTGTCTGTTGTTGATGCCCTTCTCTATTTTGCGCAGCAGGCCCTCCTGGATGTCGTTGTCCATGTCGAGCTCCGCATCGCGGGTTATTTTGAAGATGTACGCCTCGAATTGGTTGTAGGGCAGGGTGCCGAACACACGGCCTAGGTTCAGCCTGATCACATCTTCGAGCATGATAATGTGCTGGCCATCGGGCTGTTCGGGCAGCACTACGAATCGAGGTAGGCACCGCGTGGGAACCTCTATGAGGGCGTACTCGGCTCGCTGCTCGGCGTTGCCGCTCGATAGCCTCACGGCCAGGTATATGCATTGGTCGGCCAGCTCGGGGAATGGCGCGTTGCGCAGCATGATGGGGGAGAGGCGGCCCGCTATGCGGGTGTTGAAGTACTGCCGTAGGAATGCGCCCTGCTGCTCGCTCACCGTGCGCTCATCGACGAAGTGTATGCGGTGATCGGCCAGCTCTTGCTTTAGTTGGGAGAAGGCCTCATCGAACAGGGCTTGGTAGTGCTTGGTGCTTTTTTGTATTTTCTCCAGTATCTTGTGCGGGCTTTGGCCCATGGCCTTTTTGGCCCCCTTCTCCACCATCTGTAGGCGACGCAGGGTGGCCACGCGCACCCTGAAGAACTCGTCGAGGTTGTTGGAGAATATGCCCAGAAACCTGATGCGCTCCACCAGCGGCACATCGGGGTCGAGGGCCTCCTGGAGCACTCGTCCGTTGAATGCCAGCCAGCTCAGCTCGCGGTTGATGGTGCTGCGTTTGGGGGCCATGTGAGGAGAGGGGTCATGGGGTGAAGCTGATGTGCTGCGCCACGCTGCGTTTGGGGCCAATGTCGGCCCAGCGTTTGGCGTTGAACCTGATAGCCACTAGGCCGCACTTGGGGAACCCGTTCAGGGCCACGCCCATGGAGCTGGCTAGGTCGTACATGGTGGGGTTGTGGCCCACTATGAGCAGGCCGTTGAGATCATCGGGGAGGGTGCCCAGCCATTGCGCAATGGCTTTGGCATGGGCTAGGTACAGGAACTCCTCGGGCTTTACTTCGGCCCATAGGCCAGCGGCCTGCGCCACGACCTGCGCGGTTTGCATGGTGCGCATGGCGGCGCTGGCGTATATGGCCTCCACCGCCGACAGGGGCTGGGCCTGAGTGCGTCCGAGGGCCTGGGCTTGGGCCAGCCCGCGTGGGGTCAGCGAGCGGTCGAAGTCTGGCAGCCCTAGCGGGGTGTGGGCCTCGGCGTGCCGTATCAGGAATAGCTCTTTCATTGTACTGGTTTACAGAAGGTTGCTTGCCAGCTCGGCCAAATAGCTGCGCTCACCCTTCACCAGGTTTACGTGGGCGAATAGCTCCTGTCCGCGCATACGGTCGGTGAGATAGGTGAGCCCGTTCGACTTCATGTCGAGGTAGGGGTGGTCGATTTGGTCGATGTCGCCGGTGAACACGATTTTGCACCCCTCGCCAGCGCGGGTGATGATGGTCTTGACCTCGTGGGGAGTGAGGTTCTGCGCCTCATCGATGATGAAGAACACATCGCTCAGGCTGCGCCCTCGGATGTAGGCCAGGGGCGATATTTGCAGCCTCTCCGAGCGTTGCATCTCCTCAATCTTGGCCAGGTCGCGGCTGCCCTGCTTGTTGCGGCTTTTTATCACCGACAGGTTGTCGAACAGGGGCTGCATGTAGGGGCCAATCTTGTCGTTGATGTCGCCCGGCAGGAAGCCGATGTCCTTGTCGGATAGGGCCACGATGGGGCGGGCCAGCAGTATTTGGCCGAACTGCTCCTCCTGCTGCAGCGCGGCGGCCAGCGCCAGCAGGGTCTTGCCCGTGCCAGCTTTGCCGGTGAGGGCCACCAGCTCTATGTCGGGACGCATCAGGGCATCGAGGGCGAAGGTTTGCTCCGAGTTGCGCGGCTCAATGCCGCAGGCGCGCACCTTCTCCACGCGCAGCAGCCTGTCCGACTGCTTGTTGTAGCACACCAGAGCGGTAATCTTGTTGCCCCGCAGCAGCAGGTACTGGTTGGGCATGGGCTTTAGCCCTGCCTCGGTGGCGGTCAGGCCGATGTTTACATCGTATACCTGCTGTATCATACTGTCGCTCAGCGTATCTACCTCCTCTACATCGCGTTTCAGCGTGTCCACGTCCTGCACCTTGTCGCTCAGGTAGTCTTGGGCCTGTATCCCCAGCGATTTTGCCTTCATGCGCAGGTTGACATCCTTCGACACCAGGATTACTGGCTGGGAGGGGAGCTTCTGGGCCACGTGGTAGGTGATGGCTAAGATGCGATGGTCGGGCGTGGCCTCGGCGAACGACTCGAGCATCACCTGCGGCATGGGCTTGCCCGTCTCGATGCGCAGCCGGCCCAGCCCCTTGCCCAGCTCCAGGCCTTCGCCGAATAGGCTATCGCCGGCAAGCTCATCGAGCTCGCGGGCGAACTCGCGGGCGTGGAAGTTGATGATTTCGTTGCCCTTCTTGAAGTGGTCGAGCTCCTCGAGCGCCGTGATGGGGATGACGATGTCGTTGTCCTGAAAGTTGTATAGGCACTTGGAGTCGTGTAGTATGACATTGGTGTCGAGCACAAAGGTTTTCTTGGTGGTCGTCTTCTTTGGCATGGTTCGTAAACGGATTTTGGGTTCAGAGTACCTCATGTATACGTGAAAGCGGCCTCCGCGTTGCGCTGCTGCGGGGGACAATTTGGGCTCGGGGGCATAAAAAAACGCTCCTAGATGCGCCCACACGGCGGTGGGAGCGGGAATATTTTCTACATTTGCGCCCGTAAGCATCGTCCGGTTTATATCATGGAGTTCACACTGCATCGCACCGATGGGCAGAGCGCGGCCCGTGCGGGGCGCATCGATACCGACCATGGCCCCATCCTCACGCCCATATTCATGCCCGTGGGCACGGTGGGTAGCGTCAAGGGCGTGATGCACCGTGAGCTCGAG
This sequence comes from Bacteroidales bacterium, assembly GCA_017454165.1. Lineage (GTDB taxonomy): Bacteria > Bacteroidota > Bacteroidia > Bacteroidales > Tenuifilaceae > RGIG6076. Next base: position 15,409 of record JAFTDN010000132.1, read on the forward strand.
CATGATGTGCAGGCGCAGATCATCTTGGGCAACACCTACCACCTGTACCTGCGCCCTGGCCTCGATGTGCTGCGGCAGGCAGGCGGACTGCATGGCTTCAGCACGTGGCGGCGGCCCATACTCACCGACAGCGGGGGCTACCAGGTGTTCTCGCTGGCCGCCAACCGCAAGCTCACCCCCGAGGGGGCCAAGTTCCGCTCGCACATCGATGGCTCGCCCCACATGTTCACGCCCGAGGGCGTGATGGACATCCAGCGCGTAATCGGGGCCGACATCGTGATGGCCTTCGATGAGTGCCCCCCCGGCACAGCTAGCTACGACTACGCCCGCCGCTCGCTCGACCTCACCGAGCAGTGGCTGGCCCGGTGCGTGGCCCGGTTCGATGCCACCGAGCCGCTCTACGGCCACGGCCAGGCCCTGTTCCCCATAGTGCAGGGCTGCGTGTACCCCGACCTGCGCCGCCGGGCTGCCGAGAATGTGGCCAGCCTCAACCGCGAGGGCTACGCCATAGGCGGTTTAGCCGTGGGCGAGCCCGCCGAAAAGATGTACGAGATGATCGAGGTGGTGAACCAAATACTGCCCGCCGACCGCCCGCGTTACCTCATGGGCGTGGGTACGCCGGCCAACATCCTGGAGGCCATAGAGCGTGGGGTGGACATGTTCGACTGCGTGATGCCAACCCGCAACGGGCGCAACGGCATGCTGTTCACCTCGCAGGGCGTGATAAACCTGCGCAACAAAAAATGGACCAACGACTTTGAGCCCATCGATCCAGAGGGCATCACCTACGTGGACACCCAGTACACCAAGGCCTACCTGCGCCACCTATTCGCCGCTGGCGAGATGCTGGGGCCGCAGATCGCCAGCCTGCACAACCTGGGCTTCTACCTATGGCTGGTGGGCCAAGCCCGCCAGCACATCATCGAGGGCGACTTTGCGCCGTGGAAGCGCGCCCTGCTGCCCCAAATCTCACGGCGGCTGTAATCCCCCTGATATGCGTAAGCTCGACCTGTACATCATCAAAAAATTTTTGGGCACCTATATCTACGCCATCCTGCTCATCATGGGAATAGTGGTGGTGTTCGATGTGGCCGAGAAGATAGACGACTTCATAGAGAAGGAGGCACCGCTCAGGGCCATCGTGTTCGACTACTACGTGAACTTTGTGCCCTACTTCGCCAACCTGTTCAGCGCGCTGCTCACCTTCATAGCCGTCATCTTCTTCACCTCCAAGATGGCCTACTCGTCCGAGATTATAGCCATCCTGAGCAGTGGGGTGAGCTTCCGCCGGCTGATGCTGCCCTACATGCTCAGCGCGCTGCTCATCGCGCTGTTCTCGTTCGCCCTGTCCAACTTCGTCATCCCGCCGGCCAACCGCACCCGCCTCGACTTCGAGAACACCTACGTGCGCCGCCACTATGCCAACACCGAGCGCAACATCCACAGGCAGGTGCGTCCGGGCATCTACATCTACATGCGGGCCTTCAGCGTGCAGAGCCAGATTGCCTACAACTTCGCCATCGAGCAGTTCAGCCCCGAGGGCGAGCTGGTGTCGAAGCTCATCTCGGACCAGGCTCGGTGGGACAGCACCAAGAATAAGTGGGACGTTACGAACTACTTCATACGCACCTACGGCCCCGAGGGCGAGACCATCGAGCGGGGGCTATCCATCGACACCAGCATCTACGTAACGGGCAAGGACTTCAGCCAGCGCATGAACGTGATCGAGACTATGGACATGTTTGAACTCGACCAGCACATCGCCGACCAGCGCCTGCAGGGGGCCGACAACATTGAGTACCTGCTGATTGAGAAATATAGCCGCGTGGCCAACCCCTTCTCCACCTTCATTCTGACGCTGATTGGTGTGGCGCTCTCGTCGCGCAAGGTACGCGGCGGCATTGGGCTGCACATCGGCCTTGGCGTAGGGCTGAGCTTCACCTACATCCTGTTCATGCGCTTCTCCACCGAGTTCGCCGCCAGCGGCATGTTCGGCCCGCTGCTGGCCGTGTGGATTCCCAACATCATATTCGCCTTTGTGGCCCTCGGCCTGTACCATACCGCCCCCAAGTAGCTGGCACCAGCGGGAGCAGCCGAACGGCCGTTTAATCGTTTTTATAGCTGATATATAGGTGCTTAGTGGTATGGGTGTGGAATTTTTACACACTTTGGTTCCGAATGTGGAGGGCTTTTCGTAACATTGCATCCCAGAATGCAAACCATAGTTGAACCCACCCATAAAATCTAAATGTATGGACGACAGCGTATTATCTCAGAATAAAATTGATGAGCTGAAACGGCGCAAGGAGGCGGCCCAGCAGGGCGGCGGCGAGGTGGCCAACGCCAAGCAGATGGCCATGGGCAAGCTCACGGCCCGCGCCCGCATCAACGCCCTGCTCGATGAGGACTCATTCCACGAGTACGACCTGTTCGCCGAGCACGAGGCCCGCGACTTCGGCATGGAGCGCAAGGTGCTGCACGGCGACGGCGTGATTATCGGCACGGGCACCATCTACGGCGCACCCGTGGCCGTGTTCGCGCAGGACTTCACCATAGCCGGCGGCTCGCTGGGCTCCATGCACGCCCGTAAGATCACCAAGATTATGGACTACGCGCTCCGCATGCGCATCCCGCTCATCGGCATCAACGACTCGGGCGGTGCCCGCATCCAGGAGGGCGTGAACTCGCTTGCTGGCTACGGCGAAATCTTCTGGCGCAACACCATATCGAGCGGCGTGATACCGCAAATATCGGTCATCATGGGCCCCTGCGCTGGTGGCGCGGTGTACTCGCCCGCCCTCACCGACTTCGTGTTCGTGGTCGACAAAATCTCCAAGATGTTCATCACCGGCCCCGAGGTCATCAAGTCGGTGCTGGGCGAAGAAATCTCGCAGGAGGATCTCGGCGGTGCCCGCGTACATGCTGAGCTCACGGGAAATGCCCACTTCTTCTCCGAGAGCGAGTACGACTGCTTCGAGCAGATCAAAAAGCTCATCACATTCATACCCTGGAACAACACCCAGAAGGCCCGCAACTTCGCGCCCAAGCCCCCAAAGCCCGAGTACAATATAGCCAGCATTGTGCCCGCCGACCCCAAGCAGCCCTACGATGTGCGCGATGTGATACGCTGCGTGGTCGATGATTCCGACTTCTTCGAAATTCAGCCGCAATGGGCCGCCAACATCGTGATCGGCTTCGGGCGCATGGAGGGCCGCACCGTGGGATTTGTGGCCAACCAGCCCTTGGTGATGGCCGGGGTGCTCGATGTGGACAGCTCCGACAAGGCCGCTCGCTTCATCCGCTACTGCGATGCCTTCAACATCCCGCTGTGCACCTTCGTGGATCTGCCCGGCTACCTACCCGGCATCGACCAAGAGCACGCCGGCGTGATACGCCACGGTGCCAAGCTTCTCTACTCCTACAGCGAGGCCACTGTGCCCAAGCTCACCCTCATCTTGCGCAAGGCCTACGGCGGCGGCTACATCGCCATGAGCTCGCGCCACCTCCGCGCCGACTTCGTCTTCGCGTGGCCCACTGCCGAAATAGCCGTGATGGGCGCCGAGGGGGCGGCCAACATCATCTTCCGCAAGGAAATCACCGAGGCCGAGAACCCCGATGAGATGCGCCGCCTGAAGGTGGAGGAGTACAAGAACAAGTTCGCCAACCCCTATGTGGCCGCCTCTAAGGGATACATCGACATGGTGATTGAGCCCGAGGAAACCCGCAAAATGCTCCTGCACGGGCTGCAGGTCTCGAACGCGAAGCAGGCCGACATCCCGTTCAAGAAACATGGCATCCCGCCATTCTAAACAACTAAAATGTAGATTGCTATGCTCGACAACAAGAAGGAGATAAAGGCATTTTTGCCTGGCACCATAATTGATGTGCTGGTGCAGGAGGGGCAGGAGGTGCAGCCCAATCAAACCCTAGTGGTGCTCGAGGCCATGAAGATGCACAATCGCATGGTGTCCGCCATCAATGGCAAGATTAAGAGCATCAACGTGAAGGTGGGCGACCGTGTGCCCAAGAACTGCGTGATGGTGGAACTGGAGTAAGGCCCCGTCTGGGATAAAACAAGGGGCCAGCCATTTGGGCGGCCCCTTGTTTTTGATATTTCTTCGCGACCTAGGTGTATCTTGAGGAGCTACCTGTACATCGTTTTGGGGCTGACAGCGGTAGGGCTGGGGGCCCTGGGGGTGGTGCTTCCAGGGTTACCCACGACACCGTTTTTGCTGCTCGCATCGTGGCTGTTCTATCGCAGCTCGCCCAGTTTGCAGCAGTGGCTATTGGCCTCATGGCTTGGCAAGTATATTTGCGCCTACCAGCGGCGGGGCGGAATGACGGCAGCGCAGAAAGCCCGCGCTGTGGGTATGATGGTGGCGATGGTGGTGCTCTCGGCCTTCTTTTTTATGCCCGAAGGGAGGTTGGGCGTGCGCGTTGCTGTGCTGGGAGCTGGTGCGGTGGGGTGCCTCGTGGTGCTGTTCGCCGTTCCAAATGCCAAGGACGATGACATCTAAAGGGCCGTTACAGCGATAGATAACGGCACTCAACATCGGCGAAGGCCGATAGGTTGGGCTGCTGGCGGAATAGCCCGAACATGGTGCTGCCGCTGCCCGACATAGCGGCGTACACCGCGCCCTGTGCGTAGAGCCGCTCCTTGAGCTCGGCCAATTGGGGATGCATGGCGAACACGGTGGGCTCAAAGTCGTTGCTCAGCGCATAGCGCCATTGCTCGATGGGCCGCCGCAGCAGCCCCTCTATGGGGGTGGCCCATGGGGATGGCTTCACGCCGCTGTAGGCGGTGGCGGTGCTCACGCCGAACGGCGGCAGCAACAGCAGCAGGTGCATTCCACGCAGAACGGGGGGATGGGGGGTAAGCAGCTCGCCACGGCCTCGGCCCACGCAGGGGCTGTTGTGGATGAAGAATGGGCAGTCGCTCCCCAGTGTCAGGGCCATGCCGAGCAGCTCGTTGGCGGGTAGCGGGTCGTCTGCCAATCGGTTGAGGGCCAGCAGCATGAACGCCCCATCGGCGGAGCCGCCCCCTAGCCCCGCGCCCATGGGGATTTGCTTGTGTAGATGGGCGGCTATGGGGGGGAGGTTGAGGCGTTGGCGCATTAGTTCGAATGCTTTGATGCACAGATTGTTGCTCGTGGGCCCATCCACCTTGAGGCCCGATAGGGTGAGGCGCATGGGCTCGGGCTGTCCATCGGATGCTATTACCTCGAGCACATCGCAAAGCCCAGCTATGGGGTAGAATAGCGTGGCTATGTCGTGGTAGCCATCGGGGCGGCGGCCTTCCACGTTGAGCCCGATGTTGATTTTGGCGTTGGGGTATACAATCATAAGCTGATGATTGCCAGTTGTTTGTAATTCCTATCCCACCTGTAGCACCAGCCCCTTGAGGTACTCGCCCTCGGGGTGGTACATGTTGATGGGGTGGTCGGCGGGCTGGCTCAGCTGGTGTACGATGCGGGCCTCTCGGCCCGCGATGGCGCAGGCCGAGAACACGGCGTTGCGGAAGCTCTGCCTGTCCACTACCTGCGAGCACGAGAAGGTGAGCAGCAGTCCCCCTGGGCGCAGCCGCTTGAGGGCGGCTAGGTTCAGGCGTTTGTAGGCCTGCAGGGCATTGCGGAGCGCCCCTCCGTGCTTGGCGAATGCAGGCGGGTCGAGCACGATGATGTCGAACGGTTCGAGGTGGGTGCGCAGGTACTCGAAGGTGTCCATGGCTATGGCCTGGTGCGGGGCCTGCAGGCCGAAGTTGAGATTCACGTTGGCGGTAGTGGCCTCCACGGCCTTGGCCGAGCTGTCGACTGACACCACGCTGCGCGCACCTCCAGCTAGGGCGTAAACCGAGAAGCCCCCGGTGTAGCAGAAGGTGTTGAGCACCGCTTGGCCGTGCGATAGCTCTCGCAGCAGCTGGCGGTTCTCGCGTTGGTCGATGAAGAATCCCGTCTTTTGCCCCTCCGTCCACGATACGTTGAATTTGCAGCCGTGCTCGAGCACCATGTCGGTGCTGGGGGGAGCGCCCGCCAGCGGGCCGTCGATGGGGGTCAGCCGTTCGCGCATGGGCACGGTGGTGCTGCTCTTGTCGTACACGGCGCGTATGGGGCTGCGGGGTAGCGCTATGAGCTGCTGGGCCAGCAGTTCGCGTATGCGGTACATGCCCACGGAGTGGCATTGCAGCACGGCGGTGGTTCCGTACACATCGACCACGAGACCGGGGAGGCCATCGCCCTCGCCATGCACCAGTCTGAAGGTGCTGGTGCTGTGGTCGTTGAGCAGCCCCAACTGCTGGCGCAGGGCCAGCGCGGCGGCCAGCTTGCGCTGCCAGAAGCTGGTGTCGATGGGCTCGGGCTCGAAGGTGAGCACACGCACGCTGATGGAGCCAGAATGGTAGTGCCCCCGCGCCAGCATGTTGCCCTGCGTGCCGAGCACCTGCACCACATCGCCCTCGGCGGGGTGCCCCTCGATGCGGGCGATGGCGCCCGAGAACACCCATGGGTGGAATCGCTGCAGCGACTGCTCCCTGCCGGGCTTTAGTACCACGGCTGCGGTCATGGCTTTGTTATTTGGGTGTTCTTGTGCAGTAGGGCCATGTACATCTGTCGGCCCACCCATGCATCTGTGGCGGCGTAGTGAATTTGGGCTTCTGTATAAATGTCTGCTTCCCAGTTACTTAGCTGCTGTGATTTGGAGATGCGCCCACCTAGCACTATGGCGGCCATCTTGCGCAGGCCTTTGGCCTCGATGCCGAAGCGTGGCACGATGGCCTGTAGGTCGATGAACCCATTGGGGCTGAACATCTTGACGCGTTGCAGACCTTTTATGTCATCGTGAACGGCTACGCCCACCTTCAGCACATTGGGCGATTCGAGTAGGCGTATTATGGGGTCGGGCAGTCCGGCGTGCTGTAGGCGTACCAGCAGGGCCAACCGCTCGGTGGCCAGCTGTAGCAGGGCTGTGGGGTTGCGCCGTCCGGGCTTGAACATGGGTTTGGTCTCGGTGTCGAAGCCCACCACGCCACCGCCCAGCATCTCGTCCACGATGCCGTCTGGGATGTCGGCGGGGGAGCTCACCACCACGGCCTTGCCCTCGAATTGCAGTTTGGGCAGCTGGTTGATTTCATCGTTGCTGATATTCTCTACGAACATTGGCTTTGTGTTGTGCTGTGTGTAGTGCATGGCTGTTGGAGCCATGTTATGCTCAGCGGCGGTGGTGTGCTATGCGTCATGGACATCGTCGGGGTTGGGGCTGATGGTGTTGGGGCTTAGGTCGATGCCCGAATGCTGTAGCCGGTGCAGCTCGGGCAGCAGCTGTGCGATGCGTTCGCCCCATATCTCGCCGAATGTTTCTTTTACCTCCCATAGGGCATCGTTCATGGCCTCATCGAGCCCTGAGCGGAATCGGCCCTCAAAGTTTTTGAGCTCTTGGTACACGTCGGCGAGGTGCTCGGCGATGCTGGCCGTGCGGATTTCCTCGGTGTAGGCCCTGTTGGGTTGCTGCAGCAGCATGAAGTCGTTGTGGGGCCCCAGCATCCGGGCCAGCTTCTGCTCTATGTGGGCGTATTGCAGCTCGGTGACGGAGTGCTCATTGGGGTCATCGCATAGCGGCTCGGTGCGGGGGAGCATGGTGGCCTTGTAGTAGAGCAGGGGGAGCAGCCTGTGGGCTATGGTCACGAAGGCCGCTGGTTGCGCTTCATCGCAGGTCTCGAGGTAGGCGCAGAGCTCTTTGGCTATGGTGGCGAACTCCAGCGTTTGCCTGCTGTATATGGGGCTTGGGGCTTCCATCGGGGGATGTGCTTTGGGCTGGCAAAGATACATCAGTTTGCGCGTTCTGGGGTCGTATGGGCAGTGTTTGTTGCTGATTGATGGGCTATGTTGCTTGTTGTCATCTATTTGCGCCATTCTATTAGGCCGTGCGTGTTGCGCCTGATGCGCTGGGTGTCGAGCAGGTGTTGTATGGCCTGTATGGCCTTTGTGGGGTTGAGCTTCAGGCTGTCTATCAGGGCCTCGTCGGGGAGGGGGGTGTGCGATAGGGCATGTTCTATTTGGGGCACGATGGCATCTATCTCGCTGCGCGACAGCGGTTTGCTGTGCTGTGTGCAGAAGTCGCATTTGCCGCATGGCGGGCCATCGGTTTGGCCGAAGTACTCAAGCAGCAGCTGGCTGCGGCACTGGTCGTTGCTTTGGGCGTAGTGCAGCATGGCCGTTGCCTTGCGCTCGAAGCGCTGCCGGCGCTCGGCGTAGCGCTTGGGGTCGATGCGTAGGTTTTGGTCGTCGAGTCTCTCCTCGGTGAGGATTACCATGGGGGTGCGCTTGCGGGGGATGTAGTCCACTAGGTGTAGCTTGTCGAGCTGCACGAGGGCTTGGTATATCTCGTTGCGCGTGGTTGATAGCTGCTTGGCCAAGAGGTCCTCGTCTATTTTGGCGTACTGGGTGAACACGCCGGTGTAGGTGCGCAGGATGAGCTTTATCAGCCTGTCGGCGTTGGCGTTGGCCACTTGGTGTTTGTACAGCTCGTGTCTGTTGGTGATGAACAGCAGCCGACTGGGGTTGTCCACCTCCTCGGTGAGCTCTATGTAGCCCTCTTGTTCTAGTATTTTCAGGGCATTCAACGCTCTGTTGGCGTTCAGCCTGTGAGCCGTGCAGAAGCCCATCAGGCTGAAGTCGTAGCTCAGGCCCCGACCCGCGCCGTAGGGCACGTTGAGGTGGTTGCCCAGGGCTTGGTACACCTGCTTGATTTCGGCTGGCGGGGGGAATGTGGTGTCGATGCGCTGCTGTAGGCGCAGGGCATCGCTGTGGCTGAATAGCAGCACGGCGTAGGCCAGCTGCAGGTCGCGCCCGGCGCGGCCCGCCTCCTGGAAGTAGGCTTCGGGCGAGTCGGGCAGGTCGATGTGGGCCACGAATCGCACATCGGGCTTGTCGATGCCCATGCCGAATGCGTTGGTGGCCACTATGATGCGGGTCTTGCCGCTCTGCCAGTCGGCCTGCTTTTGGTTGCGCATCTCCATGCTGAGGCCGGCGTTGTAGTGGTCGGCGCTGATGCCGTTTTGCTGTAGCATTAGGGCTATGTCCTTGGTTTTCTGTCGGCTGCGCACGTACACCACCCCGCTGCCGGGCAGCCCGCGCACCACCTTGAGCAGCATTTTGTGCTTATCCTCGGCCTCACGGACTAGATACACCAGGTTCTCCCGCGCAAAGCTCATCTGCACCACGCGCCCGTTGCGGAACTGCAGCTGGTGCTGTATGTCCGCCACCACCTCGGGGGTGGCCGTGGCGGTGAGGGCCAGGAAAGGGGTGCCCTCGGGCAGCAGCTCGCGCAGCTCGGCTATTTTGAGGTACGATGGGCGGAAATCGTAGCCCCATTGCGATATGCAGTGCGCCTCATCGATGGCCACCAGGTTCACATTGAACTTCTTGGCGCGCTCGCGGAATAGGTCGGTGCCCAGCCGCTCGGGCGATAGGTAGAGGAACTTGATGTCGCCGTAGGCGCAGTTGTCGAGCAGGATGTCCTGCTCGCGGGCCGACAGGCCCGAGTGGATGGCTTCGGCCTTGATGCCGCGCCGCTTGAGCTGCTCCACCTGATCTTTCATGAGGGCTATCAACGGCGTGATTACCAAGCATATGCCATCCTTAGCCAGCGCGGGCACCTGAAACGTGATGGACTTGCCGCCGCCGGTGGGCATCAGTGCTAGGGTGTCGGTGCCGCCGTGCACGCTCTCTATAATCTGCCGCTGCACCGAGCGGAACGATGTGTAGCCCCAGTAGCGTTGCAGTATTTCTTCGAACTGATCCAATAGACGGTAGGGTTTGCTGTAAGAACGCAAAAATAGGCAAAATTTTCGTTGGCGCAGTGCCCTGAGGGGGGCGATTTCTGAGGTCGGCTATGCATGTTGTATATGATATCCATCGTGCAGCTGCTTATCTACACCACGCGGTTCGATGGCTACATGATTTTTGCGATAAATTTAACGCCGTAAATTCCCTCCCTCTGATGTCATTTCAATGCCTTTTGCGATTTGCGAATCTGATTCACCCGCATATGCATCCATCGATGGGCAGAAATAACAGCGAACTTGCGCATGTATTGGCTAAAATCAGCTTATTTATTAGGGTTGGCATAGGTGATGGTTTTTATATCATGCCATGGAATTTGTTTTCATGTACATCGCCGTTATCCATGGTTATGGTCAACGTTATTGTAGCCATTTGTTTCGATGTTGGCGGTGCGATATAGTATATATCACATTCTCTTAGCGCTAAACATTTTATTTCTTTTATTTCCGACAACTTGATGCGTTTTTGGACAACGCCATTTTCATTGAACCTTACGTAATGGCTATATTCCATTTCAAAGCAATCGTTGAGCGAAGTGCCAGCGGGGTGTTCTGTATCGAAATCGATGCTGCATATTAGATTTAATTCGCTAATATTAGGATACAAAGCAACTCCACCGCTGATGAAGAACCCGTCTTTTTGTACTGTTCCACAATAAGAAGTATCTCCGTTTATTGTGCATATATTATTATACAACTTTTTATCTTCGCCCTTAGAGGCTACGGAAACTTGGTTGTCTGAAAGAAATCGAATAGTAAAAAATAGACTGCTATCGTTATTATTCACATAGGGCCCTCGTATGTGAATCTTATCGATAATAGTGTATTGGGATATGTACGAGCGTGACTCATATTCGCTTCTACATCCGCCAATAGGCAGAAATAGCAGTGAACTTAGGTTTACAGTGGCTAAAATTAGCCTATTTATTAGGGTTGGCATAGGTGATGGTGTTTAAATAGAAGTTGTAGTTAAATTCGTAAGTGCCTTTATATTCGGCCTCTGAACTCGATGAATTGAATATGCCTGATGCGAAGTATCCATTATCTGCGCCTTTCCACCCAAAATCGCAGTGTACCATCGTGCTGGTTGTTGTATGGTCATATTCGCTTTTTATCAATGAGCCATCCTTGTAATGGTTTCGAATCCATTTGGTATACTTTATCCTATAGCCATCAATATTCCAAGCATGAGCTTCTGGTAAATCAATCCGTCCTTTTTTGTTTTTTGGTAGCGAACTAACAATGACAGGGCATCCGCGATTTAGAGCGTTCACCACGTTGTCGGTGTTATACGAGGAGTATCTCACCGAGGAAAAGCCGAGGCTCATAACCACAGCAGCTGCGCTGGGCAGGGCGAATGCTCCCTTGTAAAAATATAACGCACCCATCGACAGGCCGAGGGTATGCAATAGCCGTGCGGCTGAGCGTTGACCAACGGCAGAGTTAAGGTTGTGCTTCAGGCTGTACCAGTCAAGTCCAGGAACGGGGAGGGGGCAGCGCTCGAAGTGCGCCATCACGCGGGCTACAGCCAATGGAACGCATCCGCAAGCAGCCCTTTGTTTGGCTCCTACGATTACCCATTTGCGCACCATGGGGCAGTTGTCGTTGAAAGGACTACCCTGATGCCAATAGCTTGTGCCATCGGCGGCGAACATGGGAGCAACTGAGGCTCCATAGGTTGGTGCTTCGTCGCTTCGACGTATCTCAATATATGAGCTAGAACCGCCGCCTCCACCGCCCCAATCGGGGTCAATCTGTAAATCTTGGCGTGGCAGGTTTTTCCCCATAATTTCTGCCACGGCATACTGCACCACCATGGTGGTCATCAGGGCCTGTACGCCATCGTGCTCACGGGCCTTGACGAATCCCCCTGCCGCATTGTCCTCATCGCTGTTGTCGATGTTGCCAATCAGGTAGTCATCAGCCTCAGGATCGTAGGGGTCGAAGGTGTTGGGGTTCATGTAGGCGTTGCCCTCGTCGTCGTACACGATGCCAGGGCCTGTGGCGGGGTAGTCGGGGTCGGGCCGTATGCCCGCCGAGGGCTTCAGGGCCTCAATGGCGTAGTGGACATCGCGCTCGGAGAGCGAGCCGTGGTCGGTGACGGCCAGGATGTCGGGGCCAATGCGGTCGTCGGCGGCCAGCATGGCGTAGCCCTGTTCGTGCTCGAAGTTCACGAGGTAGAGCAGCGTGTCGCAGCCGAGGCTGTCGAGCGGACTGCCAGACTTAGCTCCGGGCTGCACGGGCGTGACGCCGCTGACGCGCCCTATTCGGCGGCTCGATTTGGCCCCGTCTGTTCGGATAAAAGCATCGAGGTGGGCCAGTGCCTGGGCGCGGGGGATGTGGTGCGACGGTGCGACCATCGTGGTGTCGCCTTGTTGCATGGGCATGGGCATGGGGGTGGCGTCCTCTAGCAAGTCAGCGTCCTGGCATCCCACCAGCCCCAGCCCCGTTAGCAGCAGGGCTGTCTGTAATGTTCGGGGTATTCTGTTTATTGTCTTCATTTTGCGGTGCGTAATCCCAGCGGGCTGTCCGTTTTTAGGCTTGGAGGGTTTGAGCTGTGCGCCTGCGACTCATGCTGTCGGCGCAGGTGTCTTGGGGTGGGGGGCTGCGTGGCGGGGGCCTTCGGCAGGCGCGTTGTTCGCGTATAGGTGGTTGCTCATCGCTTTGTGGGTGATGGATCTGCGCCCAAAATAATGATTTTTCCCTACCATGGTGAGTCTTTATTTTTACGTTGATGCGCTTTTGCTTGTAATATATTGATAGTTAGTATATTATACAAGTATTAAAACTAAAAAGCTGTGCGGCCTATGGGCCGATGCGGTGCTGCCTAAGCCAAGGCTGCCGTACCCCGATGCGCCTACTTTTGGGGGACACGGGCGGATGGTGTATGTAAATATGTGATTTATACGTATTTATGTGATGTGTGAGTGTTTTTTTACAATCGCTCGACCTTCATGTCGCTGCAGGCGGCCATTAGCGGCATAGCCTGATGTTGATGTGTAAGTACGTGAAATACATGGTAAAGCATGTGCCTGTTGGCGTTGGCTGTGCCCTTGCCGATTTGGTGGTTTGCGCTAATTTTTATACCTTGCCGCATTTTTCAACCCAACCCCTAAAGTTGCCAAAATACCATGTCGTTCTCGTCAGAAAAGATTATAGCAGAGGGCATTACGTTCGATGACGTGCTGCTCGTGCCGGCCTACTCCGAGGTGCTCCCCCGCGAGGTGGATCTATCCACCCGATTCTCCCGCCATATCGAGCTTAAAGCCCCAATCGTATCGGCAGCCATGGACACCGTAACCGAGGCAGCGTTGGCCATCGCAATTGCCCGTCAGGGTGGTATCGGCGTGATACACAAGAATATGAGCATTGAGGCGCAGGCCCACCACGTGCGGGCCGTGAAACGAGCCGAGAACGGCATGATTTACGAGCCCGTCACCATATCGCCCGATGCCACTGTGGCCGATGCGCTCGACCTGATGCGCGAGAACCACATTGGCGGCATCCCCGTGGTGGAGGCCGCCAACAAGCTCATAGGCATAGTAACCAACCGCGACCTGCGGTTCCAGTCCAATACCAATGCCAAGATTCGCGACGTGATGACCTCGCAGAACATCATCACCACCACAAAATCGACCTCGCTCGAGGAGGCCACCTCCATCCTGCAGCAGCACCGCATCGAGAAGCTGCCCGTTGTGGACGCTGAGGGCCGCCTCATCGGGCTGCTCACCTACAAGGACATCACCAAGGTGAAGGACAACCCCAACGCCAGCAAGGACAGCAAGGGACGCCTACGCGTGGCCGCTGGGGTGGGCGTTACCCACGACACGCTGGAGCGCGTACAGGCCCTGCACGACGCGGGAGCCGATGCCATAATCATCGACACGGCGCACGGGCACTCGCGGGGCGTGGTGGAGATGCTCAAACGCGTGAAGAGCATCTACTCCGACATGGACGTAATCGTGGGCAACATAGCCACTGCCGATGCCGCCCAAATGCTAGTAGATGCAGGTGCCGATGCGGTGAAGGTGGGCATTGGCCCAGGCTCCATCTGCACCACCCGCGTGATCGCTGGAGTGGGCGTACCCCAGCTCAACGCTATCTACGATGTGGCCTCCGCCCTACGCGGCACGGGCGTACCCGTAATCGCCGATGGCGGCATACGCTACTCGGGCGATATTGTGAAAGCCATAGCCGCTGGTGCCGACACCATCATGGCGGGCTCGCTATTCGCCGGCGTGGAGGAGTCGCCCGGCGAGACCATCATCCTGAACGGGCGTAAGTACAAGACCTACAGGGGAATGGGTTCGCTAGAGGCCATGCAAAAGGGTTCGAAAGACCGCTACTTCCAGGATGCCGAGGACGATGTGAAAAAGCTAGTGCCCGAAGGAATTGCTGCCCGTGTGCCCTACAAGGGTATGCTCGCCGAGGTGGTTTACCAGATGCTGGGCGGACTGCGCTCGGGCATGGGCTACTGCGGCGCGGCTACCATAGAGCAGCTCAAAGGCGCTAAATTTGTAAAGATAACCCAAGCGGGCATCCTGGAAAGCCATCCCCACGATGTGGCCATCACCCGCGAAGCCCCCAACTACAGCCGCGAGTCGGGCATGTAGCGCACGGCATGAGATGTTTTGTAAGGTACAATGAATAAGCGATTTAACATACTGCTAGCAGTTCTAGCACTGGGCTGCGGCGGGCTGTCGGCGCAGACCCTGTTCAGCATCGATGGGCAGCCCACCACGGTCGATGAGTTCAAGGCCGTATACCTCAAGAATAGCGCGGCCCAGGGCCTCAGGGAGACGGTTGCCGACTACCTCGACCTGTACATCAACTTCAAGCTCAAGGTGCACGACGCCAAGCTGCTGCGGCTCGATACAGCACAAGCCTTCAGGGCCGAGTTCTCGGGCTACGCCGAGCAGCTGGCCCAGCCCTACCTCTCCGATGTGGAGGTGAACCAAGCGCTAATCGATGAGGCATACGAACGGCTGGGCAAAGAGGTAGATGCCAGCCATATACTCATAAGCATCCCCCCATCGGGCGATACCCTGAAGGCGTACACCCGTGCCATGGAGGCCCGGCAGCGTGTGCTCAAGGGCGAGGCATTCGAGAAGGTGGCCCTCGAAACCAGCAACGACCCCTCGGTGAGCCGCAATAGCGGACGATTGGGCTACTTCACCGCATTCCAGATGGTGTACCCGTTTGAGTGCGCTGCCTACACCACCCCCGTGGGGGAGCTCTCGAAGCCCGTGCGCACACAGTTCGGCTACCATGTGGTGAAGGTGCACGACGTGCGCCCCTCGCGAGGACGGGTGAAAATAGCCCACATCATGATGCGCACCCCGCAGGGCGCATCGCCGCAGGCCATAGAGGCCGCCCGCCGGCGCATCGTCGATGTGCACGCCCGCCTGCAGCAGGGGGCCGACTTCGCCGAGCTGGCCCGAGCCGAATCGGAGGATCCCAGCACCGCCGCCAGCGGCGGCGAGTTCCCGTGGATAGGCTCAGGGCAGATCATCCCGCAAATAGAGCAGGTGGCCTTCGCCATGCCCTCGAAGGGTAGCATCTCGGGGCCATTCCAGTCCCCATTTGGCTGGCACGTGCTCAAGCTCATCGACCGCCACACCTTGGGCAGTAAGGAGGTCGAGCTGCCCGACATCAAGGCCAAAATCGCCCGCGATAGCCGCAGCCGAAAGTCATTCGACACGTTCATCGCCAAGCTGAAGGCCGAGTATCGCTTCAGCGAGCGCCAACCCCTGCGTCTAGCCGAGCTGGGCGTGGACACCTCCGTGTTCAGGGGGCAATGGAGCCCGCCCGCGTATAGCAGCAACCCCGTGCTGTTCTCCATGGCCGGCACGGAATTCCGAATGCAGCGTTTGGCCTCCTACATAGCAGGCCACCAGCAATCGGCAGGTAAGGCTGCGAATGTAGCCGAGTACGTGCGCAGCGCCTACCAAAGCTGGGTGAACTACGAAATTCTGACCTACGAGCGCCAACATCTGACGGATAAGTACCCAAGCTATAAGTACTTAGTTCAGGAATACTACGAGGGGATGCTCCTTTTCGAGGTGTCGAACCTAAAGGTGTGGGGGCGGAGCGCCGATAGCACACTGCTGGCCGACTTCTACCAGCGTAACGGCAATCGCTATACCTGGAAGCATCGTGTACACTATGCCACCTGCACCGTGGCCGATGCCACCAAGCTGCCCAAGCTCAAGAAGCTGATGGGCACCAGGGCGCTCAGGCTGTCGGCCCGCGAGCTGTCCGATGAGGCCAGCCGCAAGCTGAAAACCCCCTGCACCTGCACACGGGCCGCCGCCCTCCCCGATGCGCCAGAGGTGGCACTGGCCTTGCAGGACGCCAAGGGCCTGAGCGAGCATCGCGCCGATGATGGAGCTGGCATCGCCACGCGCATACTGCGCACCACCCAGAACGAGCCCAAGAGCCTGTCCGAATGCAGGGGCGAGCTCACCGCCGACCTACAGCAGGAGCTGGAGCGGCAGTGGCTCGATGAGCTCCGCCAGCACCACAGCGTGGAGGTGAACCAGCAAGCCCTGAACGCACTAAAAGCCGAGTTGCAATAACCATCATGCAAGGGAACACGCTAAAAGCCATCACCCTGCTGCTGCTGGCCACCGCATGCAGCAGGCTCGAACGCCCAGCCCCGCTGGCCCGGGTGTACGACAAATACCTGTACGCCGCCGACATCGATGACGAGCTATTCGGAACCAGCCCCGCCGATAGCACCCTGCTGATGAAGGCTTACATCGACAAATGGGTGCAAACCCAGCTCCTGCTCAGGCTGGCCGAGCTCAACCTGAGCGAGGCCGACAAGGACGTGTCGCGTGAGCTAGAAAACTACCGCACCTCGCTGCTGGTGTTCAAGTACGAGCAGGAGTACATCAACCAAAAGATGGACACCACCTTCACCGAGGCCGACCTCAAGCGCTACTACGATGAGAACAAGGAGGCATTCGTGCTGGACGTGAACATCGCCAAGGTGCTCTACATCAAGCTCAGGAAGGAGGCCCCGCAGGTGAGGCGCATACGAGAGCTGTACCGCTCCACCGATGAGCGGGACATGCAGATGCTCGACAACCTGGCCTATCAGGCGGCAATCAAGTACGACTATTTCGGCGACCGGTGGGTCGATATTGACCTGATAGTGCAGCAGCTACCCACCGCATCGCCCCCAGGCCACTACCTGAACTTGGTGCGTAGCAAAGGGTATATCGACATCGATGATGGTGAGTTTGTCCACCTAGTGAACTTCAAGGAGGTGATGCGGCGCGGCGAGACCATGCCCTACGAGTACACCGCCGATCAGATCAAGACCATCATGCTTAACGCCCGCCGCAACGGAGTAATCAGGGAGCTCGAACGCAATGTGGTGCTCCGGGGGCGCGACAAGGGTGCAGTGGAAATCTTCTTTTGAATTGGAATAGATAGCCATGTGTTTTAATATGAATTGTTTACGTTATTGCCTTATGGTACCCCTGCTGCTGCTATCAGCACCGCTCGGAGCCCAGACAATCGACAAGGTGGTGGCCGTGGTGGGGGGCGAGAAGCTGCTGCTGTCCGACATCGAGGAGGAGCTCATGCGCTCCAAGATGCAGGGGCAACAGGGCGGAAGGCCCGATAGGTGTCAGCTGTTCGAGAATATGCTCACCCACAAGCTGCTGCTCCATCAGGCCAAAATCGACAGCCTGGAGGTGAATCCGTCGGCTGTTGAGGGCGAGATGGATCGCCGCCTGCGCTACTTCATAGGGCAGATAGGCTCAGAGCAGGCCCTGGAGCGCTACTTTAACCGCTCCATGTACCAAATAAAGGACGACCTGCGCGAGTCGATAGGCGAGCAGATGCTGGCCCAGCAAATGCAGCAGAAGATAGTGGACAAGGTGTCGCTCACCCCCGAGGAGGTCAAGCGCTTCTTCCACGAAATACCGCAGGATAGCCTGCCCGATGTCCCCGAGCAGTATGAAATCCAGCAAATCATGATACACCCACCCTCCAACAGCGAGGCCAAATTCGCCGTCAGGCAGCGATTGCTCGAACTGCGTGAGCGCATACTCAAAGGCGAGCGTTTCACCACCCTGGCCGCGCTCTACTCCGAGGATCGGGGCTCGGCCGTGCGCGGCGGCGAGCTGGGCATGCGTGGCCGCGATGAGTTCGTGAGGGAGTTCTCGAATGCGGCCTTCAACCTGAAGGAGGGCCAGGTGAGCTCGGTGGTGGAGACCGAGTTCGGATTCCACATCATACAGATGATTGAGCACAAGGGGAGCACGGCCAACGTGCGCCACATCCTGATGAAGCCCCAATACTCGTCCGACATGATGTCGGCCGCCATGCAGCGGCTCGATAGCATAGCCTCGGCGGTGGCCGCCGACAGCATCACCTTTGAGCGCGCCGCGCTGCAATTCTCCGCCGACAAGCGGTCGGCCATGAACCAGGCCACCCTCATCAACCCCTACACCGGCACCACCCTGTTCCAAAAGGAGCAGCTGGAGCCCGCCGACTACTACATTATAAAGGAGCTGAAGGAGGGGCAGACCAGCAAGCCCTTCGAATCGCGCGATGAGCACGCCAACGTGGTGCTCAAGATGGTGCGCCTCAAGCGCATAGTGCCCGCCCACCGGGCCAACCTGCGCGATGACTACGATGCCATACAGCGCATAGCCAAATCGCGCGCCGAGGCCGAAATCCTCAACAGCTGGGTGCGCAAACAGCAGAAAGCCACGTACATAAAAATAGACCCCGAGTTCAGCACCTGCCAGTTCCAAGTGCCGGGCTGGGTGAAGTAAGCACTGCCGTTACCGATGGACCCCCGCACACCGCGCCCCAGACCGCCGCGCCTCATCGCGCTGCTCGCCCTGATGGCCATCGCCATGGGTGTGCAGGCGCAGGGACGGCTGAAGGTAAAGCTGGTGGGGGCCCAGTCGATGAAGAACCTCAAGATCAACGGGCAGACCCTAGTGCGCCATATCGGCAACGTGCGCTTCATGTACGGCGATGCCCGCATATCGTGCGACAGCTCGTACATGAACTCCGCCCAGAACTCGTTCGATGCCTACGGCCACGTGGTAATCACGCAGGAGGGTACGCGCATAACGGGCGACATGCTGCACTTCGAGGGCAACACATCGTGGGCCACCATCTGGGGCAAGGAGGTGTGCATGGTGGAGGACGACAAGACCCTAACCACCAACATGCTGCGCTACAATACGCGGCAGAAATACGCCACCTACACCACCGGCGGCGTGATGCGCACGCCCGACCTCGACCTGTCGAGCCGGCGCGGCCACCTCTACAGCGATGAGAACCGGGTGGCCTTTGCCGAGTCCGTGGTGATGCACAATGCCGACGCCGATGCCTTCACCGACTCGCTGCACTATGCCATCACGCCCAAGCTGGTGAGCCTCATCGGCCCCTCGTTCCTGTTCCACGACAGCAGCTTCATATACTGCGAGCGGGGTAGCTACAATGTGGCCCTCAAGCAGGCCACCGCCAGCCAGCGCGCCTACCTGCTCCACGGCACCTACAAGCTATTCGGCAGCACCATATTCTACGATGACTCCGTGGGCTACGCATCGGCTCGGGGGGCGGTGGTGCTCACCGATACCGTGAACCACCTGTCGGCCTACGGCCAGATGGCCCAGTCGTGGGGACGGGGCAGGCGCTCCGAGCTGAGCGGGCTCCCGTTCGTAACGCTCGCCGATGGCCCTGACACCCTATTCCTCCGCGCCGACACGCTATACGTAGAGCAGCCGCTACGACCCGATGCCGACAGCCTGAGTGCCGACACCACCTACATGCTGCTGCGCGGACGAGGCGCGGTGCGATTTTACAGGAGCGATATTCAGGGAGTTTGCGACTCTATGCGCTATGCCGACCTCGACTCCGTGGCCCATATGTTTGGTAGCCCCGTGCTGTGGCAGCAGAACAACCAGATGACGGCCAATCTGATAAGGGGTAAGTTTCGTAATAATCTGATAGACAGGGCGTATTTTGATGGGAGGGCGTTCATGGCCACCGAGGAGGCATCCGACACCTACAGCCAGCTGAAGGGGGCCAGCATAGAGGCCATTTTCGCTGGTGGTGAGCTGCACACCGTCAATGTGATGGGCGGCAGCCAGGCCGTGTACTACATGCGCGATGGTGGGCAGCTGAGCGCGGTGAACCGCGTGGAGAGCGACAACGCGGTGATTGGTATACGCCAGAACCAGATTGTGCGCCTGCGGTTCAATCAGCAGCCCAAGTCGAACCTCTACCCCATAGAGCAGGCGTCGCCCGACGATGTTACTCTGAGCGGATTTAGGTGGCACGGCGGGCTGCGCCCGGCCAGCAAGCTCAGCGTGGTGCCCCCCGGGGCGATGCTGCACCCCGAGGAGACCGCCGCCGCACGGCGCGATGAGCTGTGGGAGCTGCTGCGCAGCGGAGTGTCGCTCATCAGCGGCGAGCTGCAACCCGTGGCTCCACCGCGGGGCAGCGATACCAGCGCACCTTTGCAGCTGCAAAAGGAGCGCCCCGCGCCGATACGTGATGGGCGATTCAGGATGAAGCCCCGTTAATGCTCGATGCCGTATTGCCGCATCTTGTTGTACAGCGTTTTGCGGTCGATGCCGAGCAGCGCCGCAGCGCGGCTCTTGTTGTAGCGCACCTTTTCGAGCGTGCTGACGATTAGCTCGTACTCGGTGCGCTCCTTCATCTGCCGTAGATCGCTAGGGGCGTTGGGCCGGTCGTGTGCGGTGGTGATTTTTAGCTCATCGGGCAGGCAGCCCGCGCCTATAAGTTCCGACTGTTCGAGCAGCACGGCCCGCCTTATGATGTTCTTGAGCTCACGTAGGTTGCCCGGCCATGCGTAGCGGGCGAGTATATCGGTAACCTCGGGCTCGAAGCCGCGCACCTGCTTGCCCAGCTCGGCGTTGGCCTGCGTTAGGAACCGCTGCGCGAAGAGCTGTAGGTCGGCGGGTCGCTCACGGAGCGGTGCTATGCGGATGGTGAACTCGTTGAGACGGTGGAACAGGTCCTCGCGGAACGCCCCTCGGTTTACCATCGCCAGCAGGTCCTCGTTCGATGCGGCTATAATGCGCACGTCCACAGGTATTTCTGAGCTGCCGCCGATGCGCTTTATGCGCCGCTCCTGGATGGCCCGCAGCAGGTGCACCTGCACCTCGTAGGGGAGGTTGCCCGCCTCGTCGAGGAAGAGCGTACCGCCGTTGGCGGCCTCGAACTGCCCCTGCTTGTCGGCGATGGCACCAGTGAATGCGCCCTTGATGTGTCCAAACAGCTCGCTGGTGGCCAGCTCTTTGGGTAGGGCCCCGCAGTCGATGGCCACGAAGGGCCGTTCGGCCCGGCGGCTGCGGTCGTGTATGCGGCGGGCGGCGTACTCTTTGCCCGTGCCGCTATCGCCCTGGATGATGACCGACAGGTTGGTGGGGGCCACCGCATCGATGAAGCGCAGCACCTCGGTGCTCTGCGGGCTTTCGCCCTCGATGAACGCCACAGGCGTGGGGGCGGGCTCTTGGTTTGGGCTACCGCTCAGCGCGCTGCTCATGGCGGCCAGAATCTCATCGGGGTTGATGGGTTTGGCCACGTAGTCGGCTGCGCCGTGCTTTATGGCGCTCACGGCCAGGCGTATGTCGGCGTATCCCGTCATCACTATTACGGCTGTGCGCTGGTTGCGCCGCTTGGCCTCAATCAGCACGTCCATGCCGTTGCGCTCGGGCAAGCGGTAGTCGGTGAGCACCACATCGTAGCTGCGCTCGGCCATGCGTTTGGCGGCTTCGGCGAACGAGAAGGCCGTGTCCGTTTCGAAACCTTGCTTCTGCAGGAAGGTCTTGAGCATCAGGCAGAATGCGGAGTCGTCATCGACAATGAGCACGTACATTGCTGGCTGCTTTGGGGTTGTTCTACACCTGCTAAGTTAGTAAAAATGCAGATTGCGTTGCTTGTGGTTTTGCTTTTTGCTGTGGCCACGGCGAGCAAATGCGGGTGAGGGTATTGTTAATCTAATATAGAAAATAATATGTATCTTTGCGGCCTGAACCAATATTGTAATTACCATGGATTGTCCAAAGTGCAAAAGCGCCCTATACACGAGGAACGGTGTGGTTGGCGGGAGGCAAAGATACAAGTG
>JAFTDN010000133.1 GCA_017454165.1 Bacteroidales bacterium
CCACCTCGACTCGAAGGAGCCCGATTGGAGCAAGTTCCAGGAGTTCATCATGAGCGAGGTGCGCTACAGCTCGCTACTCAAGACCTTCCCGCAGGAGGCCGAGGAGCTGTTCGCCGCTACCCAGCGCAATGCCCAGTGGCGCTACGAGGGCTACAAGAAGCTCAGCGAGATGAAGTAGCTACAGCACTATTGTTTGAAAAAAGCGCATCCCAATTGGGGTGCGCTTTTTTGTTGGCGGTGGATGACTTTTTTGTGGCAGATGCGTATATTTACGGACTGAATACATTACAATCTGGTTTGGTAATCGAAATGATGTAATGAAGAAGATAGTCATCATCGACGGCGGCCCGCGCAAGACGTTCAACACGGCCGCCATGCTGCAGAAGGTGGCCGAAGGGGCCGCCTCGGTGGATGGCGTGGAGGTGGATACCGTGCGCCTCTACGACATGGACTACAAAGGATGCATGTCGTGCATGGCCTGCAAGGTGAAGGGGTGCGCGTCGCAGGTGTGCAAGTTCCGCGACGCCCTGATGCCCGTGCTCGACGCCATCGCCGAGGCCGACGGCCTGGTGCTGGGTTCGCCCAACTACTTCGGCGAGGTGACGGCCCAGATGCGCGCCTTCCTCGAGCGCCTGGCCTTCCCCTGGCTCTCCTACAACGACTACAGCATCACCGCCCCCAAGCGGATGCCCGTGCTGCTGGTGGAGACCCAGAACGGCAGCCCCGAACACAACAACTGCAACGGCTACGGCTCGATGGAGCACTGCATCACACAAGCCCTCGGCGCACCCGAGAAGATCTTCGCCCACAAAACCTACCAGGTGAAGGACTACAGCCGCTACGAGCTGGCAGGCTTCAGCGAGGAGGCCAAGCGCCAATACCGCGACACCCACTGGGAGACCGACCTTCAGGCCGCCTACGATGCCGGCCACCGCATGGCCGAAAGGCAGTCATAGAGCCATCCGACAAACCAAACATCCCCCCCAAAAAAAAAGAAACACATCATGAAAATCTACGATTTCAAAGCCCTTGCCAGCAATGGCAAAGAGATTGACTTCAAGGAATTCGAGGGCAAAGTGTTACTCATCGTCAACACCGCCTCGAAGTGCGGCTTCACGCCCCAGTTCGACGGGCTAGAGAAGCTCAACGAGAAATACCGCGACCGCGGCCTGGTGGTTATTGGCTTCCCCTGCAACCAGTTCAAGGAGCAGGACCCCGGCAGCGACAGCGAAATAGAGGAGTTCTGCCGCGTGAACTACGGCGTCAGCTTCCTGATTATGAAGAAGATCGATGTCAATGGCAAGGACGCGCACCCTATCTTCGAGTACCTGAAATCCGCCGCCCCCACGGAGGAATACCATGGCGTGGCCGCCAAGGCTAAGCGCACCCTGCTGAAGACCATCAGCACCAGCGTGGGAAAGGACAGCGACATCCTGTGGAACTTCACCAAATTCCTCATCTCGCGCGATGGCAGTGAGGTAAAGCGCTTCGCCCCAACCACCGAGCCCGCTGATTTCGAGAAAGATATCGAGGAAATGCTGTAGTGTACGACTAGCTGGAGCTGGGCAAACAAGCCGATGCCCGTCTCTACACCTCCTCGCGGCTCGTAGACGCGGATCTACCGTTCGCTCTGTGCTCATCATCTGCTACGCTTCGTGTATCGACCACGGCGGGTATGGCCCCGCAGATGGGGGAGAAGCTGGCCGTTGATTGCGGCTATTGGCATCTGTGGTGCTCTACAGCTCGCTGCGCAAGGACTTCCCGTAGGAAGGAGGCCGAGGAGCTGTTCGTCGCCACCCAGCGCAACGCCCTGTGGCGCTACGTGGGCTACAAGAAGCTGATCGTTCTGAAGTAGCTATAGCTCAATTGTTTGAAAAAGCGCATCCCACTTTGGGTGCACTTTTTTTTGGTGATGTTGGCGGGGGCAACCGAAAGGCTAGCGTGCTGAAGTGAAGTAAAACGCTGATACGTGCGCAAAAAATGAGCAAAAGGCCTGTCAAAACGGAACGTTGAAAAGGACTGTCCCAAAGGGGCTTCGGCCTCCTGACGATCTGGCGACAGGTGAATTTTTCTGTTCACGCGTGGGCAACCTTTCACCATTTTTTAGTACCTTTGCTCCCGATTTCAGTGAGCGTGTCGGTAGCTGGAACATAGGGTGAATCTGTAAGAACTATGCAAGTTGGGCACATGTTTAACTGTATGGTTTTAATGATGAAGACAAATTCACCATCTCATCAAAATCAAGTCCAGCATTTAGTTTATGCTTTGATTACGGTTATTATAACCGTTCATGCGTTTGTGTTTTATAATCTGTATGTTATCGAGGGCGAGGCTATCATGCGGGCGACAGGCACCACCTCGGTTTTGCAAGGCCTCAACAGCCAGGGCGGTGTTTATATGTTCGGTAGATATCTGCCGGTATGGCTGATGATTGTTATCGAAATGGCTTGCGCTTTTGTGCTTGCGGTGAGCATGGGCAGCCCATTGGCGTTCCGATTGGCAAGCCGCAAGTTCGACCCGCGCCGCAACCACCCGATGATCTTTGAGGCGGCCATTATCACGGCAACCGTTTGTCTTATGTGCCCGTCAATGAGCCTATTGGCCGATTTCTTTTACTACCCTTACTATGAAGGCTTCGATGTTATCGACTTTTTGTGCCGTTGGTTTCGCATGATATGCTACAACCTGCCGTTCGCTTATTTCTCACAAATGTTTTTTGTCCAGCCGTTTGTACGGTTTGTCATACGCATGATTTTCGCCGAAAACATCGCACGGCGCAACGAGCAGAATACCAATAGGAAGGTCAAACCATCAGATGAGGCGGAGGCCATTGCCGACGTAATCATTCGCGAAAGCGAGATTGCTTCTATGGACTAAACCAATCACAAGGAGAGCTTATGCAACCCGATTGGTTTCAATGCAGTGTTCAGTGCAGATGGTAAATTGCGTGGCGGCTGTGAGAAGGCTGGGGCGAAGCGGATGTCTAAAATTCAAAAATAATATGCCTATTGTAATTTAACGTCATCAAAGCCAATGTACAACCCATCTCATTCAGTTTGCGTATCGTAAAAATACGATACCAATAACCCCTCAACCTCATGACCGATCTTCTCATCCTCCTTGCCGTTTCGCTTGCCGTTTCGGCTGTGGGCTGGAAGTACTTCATCTACTTCTTCAGCTTGGGCTATGGCTATGGCATCGCCGCGCTGGCCGTGGCCATGCTCATCATGTATCCTGGTGCCATATCGCTGGATACCGCTGCGCTATGCGTACTGCTATTCGCGTTTGGCTGCCGCTTGGGCACTTACCTGCTGGTGCGCGAGCGCAGGGCCGCCGCCTACCGTAAAATACTCTACGACCCGCTGCTGCAGCAAAAAAAGCCCATGGGCGTAATCATCGCTGTGTGGCTGTTCTGCGCCCTGCTCTACGTGATGCAGGTGAGCCCCGTGGCCTTCCGCATGGGCAACGCGGCCAGCGGTGCGGCGGTGGGCACCCAGTGGGCGTGGATTGGGGCCGCCGTGATGCTCTGCGGCATCCTGCTCGAATCCCTCAGCGATGCGCAGAAGGCCGCCGCCAAGCGACGCAACCCCAAACGTTTCGTCGATACGGGTCTCTACCGCATTGTGCGTTGCCCCAACTACCTGGGCGAGGTGGTCATCTGGACGGGCACCCTGCTCAGCGGCGTGGGGGCGGGGCTGGCTGCGTGGCAATGGGCCATCGCCGCCATTGGCTACGTGGGCATCCTCTACGTCATGTTCAGCGGGGCACGCCGTCTTGAGCTCCGTCAAAACGAGGTGTACGGCGGCGACCCCGAGTATCAGCGCTACGTCAAGCGCACCCCCATACTGATACCCCTGCTGCCCATCTACAGCGTGGCGCGGCATAAATGGCTGCAGGCCTGATGCCCATCGATGTGCGGTTCGTCACGCCTAAGCTCGGCCTGCTCATACCGCTGCTGCTCTCGCTGTCACCCCTGCGCGGTGCGGAGCGGACGGTTGTGGGGCATCCCGTGTACCACCACTACACCGCCAACGATGGGCTACCCTCGAACACCGTGTACCACACTTTCCAAGACTCACGGGGCTTCATCTGGTTCGCCACCAACAACGGCGTGAGCCGATTCGATGGGCAGCGCTTCACCAATTTCGATATGTCGAACGGTCTGGTGGACAACGTGGTGTTCGAGATCTACGAGGACCATCGGGGGTATCTCTGGTTCATCTCCCAGAGCTGCCAGCTGTGCTACTATGCCGATGGGAGGATAGAACCATACGCCCACAACGACAAAATCAGGGCACGGGTGAATGCCATGATGGGGCCGGTGAAGTACGCCTTCAGCATCGACACGCTGGGTAACGTGCTGCTCAGCGTGAAGCAGTTCGGCTTGGTGAGCATATCGGAGGAGGGGGCATTCAGGCACTATACCGATGGGCAGTATGCCGCCGAGGTGCTGGTGGACTTCAACCGTCAGAGGGCCGTCATCTCGAATCGGCGCAAGAGCCTGATGTCCAGCGGGCAGATGCGCATGTCCAGCGGGGGTGAAGGCGGTCATAGCATTGCGCTTCCCAAAAGCAGTGTGCAGCAGCTGTTCGCCGCCGTGGTGTCCGACACGGTGCGGCTGGTGGCCCTGAACGATGCCCTGTACCAGCTGTGCGGGCAGGGTATACGGCTGCTGCTGCGGCAGCCGAGCATCATAATAGGTATGTCCTCCGACCGCCACGGAAACCTGTGGCTGTCGGAGCTGCGGGGAGGGGTGCAGGTGTACTCCCCTGGGCGATACGACCGACCCATGCTTGACCTATTCGCTGGTAGGCACGTGGTGTCGGTGCTGCACGATGCCGAGGGGGGCTACTGGATAGCCACGCTCAACGAGGGGGTGCTCTACGTGCCCAACATCAACGTGCTCAGCCTGACCGCGCACGATGGGCTGCAGTCCGACTATATCATGGCGGTGCAGCTCCATGGCAGCTTGCTGTACGTGGGCTACAGGGGGGGCTTTATCGATGTGATAGACGGGGGAAAGCTGCGCCACCTGCGCGGCGATGTGAACCGCTCTGTAGGTTTCGTATCGAAGTTCTACCACTCCTCTCGTGAGCATGGCCTGTTTGCCTGCGGCAACGGCGCAGCGTTCAGGGTGCAGCCCCACGGGGCCACCCCCTATGCCCCCGAGGTCAAGCAGCCCAGGGCTATCGTCCAAAGCCGCCACAGGGGCCTCTGGATGGGGGGGAGGCACTATCTGGTGCGCGTTGAGGGGGGACGAGTGGTGCACAGGGTGCCCCTGCTGCGCTCCACCGTCTGGAGCATGGCCGAGGACGATGGGGGCAACCTGTGGTTCTGCACCAGCAATGGGCTGTACAGATACGATGGGCACTCAATAGCAGATATGGGCAGGGACGATGAGCGGCTGCAGAGCAAGGGCTACTCCATGCTCTTTCATCCTGGCGACTCCATGCTGTGGATTGGCACCAATGGCAACGGTGTGGTGCTGTTCGACCCCATCGATGGCGGTGTGCAGCAAATCACGATGGCTCAAGGGCTACCGTCGAACACGGTGAACGGCATGGCCTACCACTCGGGGCGTGTATGGCTGGCCACCGCGCAGGGGCTATCGGTGGTGCGGCCCGTGCCCGATGGGCAGTGGCAGGTGGAGACCTACACCCGCGCCGATGGACTGCCCAGCACCGAGCTCACTGCGGTTACGGTGAGCGGCGACACCGTGGTGGTGGGCACCAACAGCGGCCTAGCCGTGTTCAGCTACGCCAATATTGAGCGAAAGGAGGTGCGCACGCCCACCCACATCACCGATGTGCGGGTGAATGGGCGCAGCTGCGCCACCCGCGATGGGCGCATCGCGCTCGGGCACACCCAGAACATGGTGGGCTTTTCGTTCGTCACCCTATCCTACAAAACCTATGGGCGCAACGCGTACCGATACCGTATGCATGGGGTCGATACCGCTTGGAGCTATACCCAGCTCTCGGGCTGCCTCTACAGCTCGTTGGCCCCGGGCTCATACCGCTTCCAGGTGCAAGGGAGAACCGCCAGCGGCGGATGGGGCGATGGGGCCTCCATCCAGATCGACATCGCCAGGCCCTATTGGCAAACCGTGTGGTTTGCCGCCCTGATGGCCGCCCTAGCCGCCGGGGCCATCTTCGCCGTGTACCGCATCCGCCTGAACGCAGTAAACAGACGTAACGATCTCATAAACAGCGTAAACCTATACAAACATCAGGCCCTGCGCCAGCAGATGAACCCCCACTTCATATTCAATACGCTAGGCTCGATACAGTACTACATCCTCAACAACGAGCCCATCAAGTCGCAGCAGTACCTCACCAAGTTCGCGCGGCTCATGCGCATGACGCTCGACAACTCGGCCATGCCCGTGGTGAGCCTGAGCGATGAGCTCGAGCTGCTCAAGCTCTACCTATATCTTGAAGACATGCGCTTGGGGGGGCGGCTCGTCTACAGGGTGGAGTGCCCCGACCTCGACCGCATAAAGGACACCCCCGTGCCCACCATGATCATTCAACCCTTCGTGGAGAACGCCATCTGGCACGGCATCATGCTCAAGCGCCCGCAGGCAGAGGGTTGGGTGCGCGTGGGCATCGCCATGCGTGGCGACCACATCGTAATAGAGGTGGAGGATAATGGCGTGGGCCGGCAGCAGGCCCAGCTGCTGAAAACCCAGTCGGGGAGGGTGTCGCGTGGATACCAAATCACCCAGCAGCGCATCAGCCTGCTCAATATGATATACGGCGTCCGCTTCAATATAACCACCATCGACAAGCACGACGACCAGATGTGCCCGGCGGGCACGCTGGTGGTCATCAACGTACCCATAGGCCTACCCCAGCGCGGAGCGTAGGCGCAGCACTATAAACACATGGCACTTAACGCATTGATAGTAGATGATGAGCCTTTGGCCGTGAAGACCCTGCGGCTGATGGTCGAAAAGTTTATCGACGACGTGCGGGTGGTGGGCGAGGCCCACTCCGTGGATGAGGCCCTAGCCTGGACGGAGGGCCCAACCCCAATCGATGTGGTGTTCCTCGACATCGAGATGCCCGGCGGCAGCGGGTTCGCCCTGCTTGAGCACCTGCCGCAACGCAGCTTCGAGGTGGTGTTCGTTACGGCCTATGAGACCTACGCCGTGAGGGCCTTCAAGCACAGCGCGCTCGACTACCTGCTCAAGCCGATCGATGTGGACGAGCTGCGTGCGGCTGTGGCCCGGGTGGCCATGCGGCGCAGCCTCAACCTCGACAGCCGCCTGCGATACAACGCTCTGTTCGAGAATATCAGGGCGAAGCTCCCGCAGCGGCTCGTGGTGCAGGTGGGCCAGCGCTCCGAGTGCGTCAACCTGGCCGAGGTGCTCTACCTCGAACGGGCGGTGGCGGGCACCGCCGTCCACCGCACCGATGGGGGCGAGATGCTGATTGATAACGGGCTGCCCGAGCTGCTCGATATCCTCGACGGCAAGCGCTTTTTCCGGATAGGGCCGGACATGGCGGTGAACACCGCCATGGTGGTGCAGGTGGGCAGGGACGCGGTGCGCCTGCAGGGTGGCCCCACGCTCAGCCTCGCCCCCGAGCGCAGGGCGGGCCTGCTCGAGTACATCGGCTCGCTGCCAACAACCCGATAGCCCGCCATGGCCCGTATAGTCGCCCTCGATATAGGAAAAAAGCGCACCGGCGTGGCCGCCACCGACCCGTTGCGCCTGATAGCCAATGGTATCGGAACAGTCGATACGTCAGCCCTGATAGGCTTTCTGGAGAGCTACATGGCCGCCGAGGAGGTGGCTCTGCTCGTGGTGGGCTACCCGCTGCAGACCAACGGGCGCCCCTCGGAGGCGCTCCGCTACATCAACCCCGTGCTCAGGCGCATCGCCGCCCGCTTCCCCGAGCTGCCCATCGAACAGTTCGATGAGCGCTATACGTCCACCCTCGCGCACCGTGCCATGATCGATGGAGGCATGCGCCGCATGGCCCGCCGCGACAAGGCCATGGTGGATACCATCAGCGCCACCATCATCCTGCAGTCGTTCATGGACAGCCGCCGCTATGGCGAGCTATTTCCCTAGGTTTCCATTTTTTACGCTACCTTTGCATCGCATATCACCCCAAACAAAATTACCATAGCCATGGTTTACCCCATTCATATTCTCGGATGCCCCGTGCTGAGGAAGGTGGCGCAGGACATAGACCCTAGCTACCCCAACCTACAGCAGCTTGTGGCCGACCTATACGAGACCCTGGCCGCAACCGATGGCGTGGGGCTTGCGGCCCCACAGGTGGGCATCTCGGTGCGTGTGTTCGTGGTCGATGCCGCGCCGTTTGCCGATGATGAGCCCGCCCTGGCCAGCTTCAGGCGGGTGTTCATCAACGCCCATATCGAGGAGCGCATGGGCACCAAGGAGTACTTCAACGAGGGGTGCCTGAGCATTCCTGGGGTTCATGAGGACGTGTTGCGCGAGCCCAAAATTCGTATGCGGTTTGTTGATGAGCAGTTCCAGCCCCATGTGGAGGAGTTCGGGGGCATCGCCGCCCGCATTATCCAGCACGAGTACGACCACCTCGACGGAAAACTCTTCATCGACCACGTGTCGCCCCTACGCAGGCAGCTGCTCAAGTCCAAGCTCAGCTCCATACAGCGGGGTCGGTTCGAGGCCAGCTACCGCTACAAGATGGCCCGATGAGGCCCCATTAGCCCATGGCGCTGCCCTCCAACATTCACGAGGTGCCCTTTGCGCGGCTATTGGCCCCGCTGATGTGCGGCATCGCTGCACAAACGGAATGGGGCGTACTGCCCCAGCGGGTGTGGGTGCTGGGCCTGCTGCCCCTAGCTGGGCTGCTGCTGTTCGCGGTACGGTGGACCCCACAGCACGGATGGGGGCGCACGGTTTATGGCCTCGCGGTGATGCTGGCCATGTGCTGTGCGGGGCTCACCCTGGTGGCCGCCTCCGATTTGGGCGATGGCCTTCGCCCGGCGCAGCCCATCGATGTGCTAGTGCGCATCGATGACACGCCCCTACGCCGTGTGCGCTCCTACAGGGCCGAGGCCATGGTGGAGGGGCAGGTCAACGAGGCGGGGCAGCTGCTGCCCATGCACGAGCGCCTGCTGCTATACTTCGGTGCTAACGACTCCGCAGCAGCTCAGCTACACCATGGCGATGTGCTGGCCATGCGCATCGTCCCGCAGCCTTTCGCTCGCCCATCCAACCCCCATCAGTTCGACTTTGCGGCCTACATGCGCCAGCGGGGCATCCGCCTGTCGGCCTACGTGGACAGCGCCCAGTGGCGCACCGTGGCCAGCCGCGCCAACCCACTCAAGCGCTTGGCATTCGCTATGCGCGATGCCCTGCTGGGTGTGTTCGATCGGGCTGGCTTGGCTCACGATGAGCTGGCCGTGGTGTCGGCCCTCACGGTGGGCTACAAAAACCTGCTCGATGATGAGCTGCGCCGCACCTACAGCGCCGCTGGCGCCATGCACATCCTGGCCGTGTCGGGGCTGCATGTGGGCGTAATATATGGTATGCTGCTCCTGCTGCTGAGGCTGCTGCCCCGATGCGATAGGCGCATCAAGCTGGCCATATCGCTCGCGCTGCTGTGGCTCTTTGCGCTCATCACCGGCCTGTCGCCCTCGGTGCTCAGGGCCACGGCCATGTTCTCGTTGGTAGAGCTGGGCCGCTCATTGGGCTACCGCACTAGTTCCTACAACACGCTGGCTGCAGTGGCCTTCGGGCTGTTGGTGGTGAACCCCAACAACCTGTACGGTATGGGTTTCCAGCTGTCGTTCCTAGCCGTGTTGTCCATCATGGTGTTCTATCCGCACATCCGTAACTTGCTGTACTTTAAGAGTAAGCCGCTTACATGGTTGTGGGAGCTGCTGGCCGTGTCGGTGGCGGCGCAAATTGGCACCCTACCCATCACGCTGATGAACTTTGGGCAGTTCTCCAACTACTTTCTGCTCACCAACATGCTGGCCATGCCCATGGCCTCGGTCATCATCTACCTTGCGGTGCTGTTGTTGGCGGTAGCACCGGTGGGGCCGCTGTTCGCGTTGGTGGCCAAGCTGCTTGGCATGGCCGTGGCCATGCTCAACTCGGGCCTGCGCTGGATTGAGGCCCTGCCGCACTCTCTCTCCACTGGTCTGCACTGCACGGTGGGGCAGGCCCTGCTGCTGCTGTTGGCCATAGTGGCCATGGCCCAATTCCTTGAGCGCAAGCGCCTACGCCTGCTCAATGTGGCCTTGCTATCGCTATGCGTCTTTGGGGGCCTGTACCACCTGAACCGCGCCGTGCCCGACGAGCTGGTGCTGTTCGACCTGCCCCGCTCTTCGGCCCTGTGCCTCAGCACCAACGGTAGGGCTTTCTACTTTGATACCGACACCGCCCAGGCCGACATCGTGGAGCGCAGCTCGTTTTACCTTTCGGGATACGCCGAGCACCGCGCCCAGCCGCGCACGAGCATCAGCTTGGGGTGCGCTCACACCCCAATGCCCGATGGCGATGAGCTGGTGGTGCGGCGTGGGTACGGGCTGGCAGTGCTGCAAGCTGGGGGGCTCAGCGTGGCCATGCCCTACAACGATTCGTGCCGCCGCCTTGCCGCCCCGCAGCCCATCGAGGTGGATGTGCTGCTGGTGAACCGCCATGCCAATGAGGCCGTGCTCGACCTGGTGCGTCCCCGTGTGGCCGTGTTCGATGCCTCGGTGTGGAACAACCGTCTGCCCCGTCTGGCCGTGCGGCTGCTCACCCGTGGCGTGGAGGTGTACGACCTGCAAGCCTATGGGGCCTACCGCATGCCGCTGCCGCCGCCTGCCGAATCATCGCCAGAGCCTTAGCCTATCGGTGCATTGCCGTGCCTTCGACAGGCTCGGATATCGTCCGCGCCGCCTGCTGGCGTTGCGGATGGATGGGCGGGCGGTTGGGCCGGCGCGGCAAAACAACCGTGAGTGTAACCCACACGCAGCACCCATAGCAATGGCATGGCCCTGTATGGGCGATGGCTGAGCCTGCCGATGCCACTGTGGGATGCGCTGCGCGAGGGCTTGGGCAGCCAAAGCCCGACCCAGCTGCGGTTGGGCCTTGCGTGGGCATCAAGCGGGCACGATGTGAAGTATTATTCTACAAATCAAGCATTTATGCTGTATATTGAAAAAAAAGTTCAAAAAAAATTGGAGATATGTGCCGTGATGTTGTATTTTTGCCAGCGTACTAATTGTCTACTACACTATGATACAGATGCAGAATTTAGCCTTTGCCTACGGGCGTACTCCCGTGTTGCAGGGCATCAACATGACCCTCACCGAGGGTCGTATCTACGGGCTGCTGGGTGAGAACGGCGTGGGCAAATCCACCCTGCTCGCTCTGCTCTGCGGCCTGCAGCGGCCCAGCATGGGCAGCATCAGCATCGATGGCCACGAGCCCTACCAGCGCCGCCCATCGTTTCTCGGCAACGTCTTCTACCTGCCCGAGGATGTGCTCCCCGTGTCGCAGCGGGCCTGTAAATTCGTAGCTGAGCGCGGCCCGTTCTGGCCTAGGTTCAGCTACGAGAAGTTCCAAACCATCATGCGTGAGCTCGACAACGACCCCGACAAGCGCATGGACCAGATGTCTGCGGGCCAGCTCAAGAAGACCTACATCGCTTTCGCCATGGCCTGCAACACCAAGCTGCTGCTGCTCGATGAGCCCACCAACGGCCTCGACATCCCCTCCAAGGCCCTGTTCCGCAGCGCCCTCATGCGCCATACCGCCGACGATGCCCTAGTGGTGATTACCACCCACCAAGTGCGCGACCTGGAGAGCGTAATCGACCCCATTGTCATCCTCGACCAGCGGGAGGTGCTGCTCCATGCCTCGCTCGATGAGATTGCCAAGCACCTCTACTTCGACTACTCCTCGCAGCCCAATCCCAGCGCCCTCTACAGCGAGCAGCTGCCCGGCAGCATGGTGCAGGTGTACCCCAACACCACCGGCGTTGAGAGCAAGGTGAATGTTGAGGCGCTGTTCAATGCCGTGCATCGTAACAAGGAGATAGTTAAAGATTTGTTTAACAAGTAAATACCCGACAATCATGAACGATACATTTTCCCCCGTCCGTCTGGGGCAGTACCTGCTCCACGACATCCGCCACAACATGAGAACCTACGGCTTCGGCCTGCTGCTGCTGGGGCTGCTGCCCGTAATCATGCTCCTGCTGAGCCTCCTGTTGAGCTTATTCTCCGAAGACCCCGTAAGAATGGGAGCCGACGGACGCACCGTAATCTTTGGATTCGCCATATGGGGCCTGACGCTATCATACCCCTCGCGCTCCTACGGACACCTCACCAACAAGCGCAAGGGCTCTGAATGGCTGATGCTGCCCGCGTCTATGCCCGAAAAATTCACCTCCATGATGCTCATATCTATTGTGCTGCTACCCCTGTCCATGATTCTGCTCTACCTGGGCTCCGATGCGCTCATCTGCTGGCTCGATCCGCACGGTAGCAGCTCCATAGCCTCGGGCATAGCCGAGGTGATGCGCAACAACTCCTCCATAGAGGTCACCAACGGCACCATGCTGATGTTGATTTTCAACTCGATATGGCAGTCCGTACTATTCTTCCTGCTAGGGGCACTGTTCTTCAAAAAGCGCAAGATTGTGGGCACCATCCTGGTGCTGATGGGGCTAAATGTGCTCATCATCGTATTAATCCAACTATTTGTGCACATTATACCTGACATCTCCGCGCTGAAAAACCTAATTCTAAGTGCAAGTGACGAGGCGGCGCGTCACTTTGTGGTGGCCATGGTCTCGGTCAGCACCCTATTCACCATGGCCCTAGCCACCGGAGTATTTTTCCGTCTGAAAACGTTGAAACATTAGCAAAAGGAGGATGCGCTATGGATTTCCCATCAAACAGCAAGCCCATCTACTTGCAAATAGCTGATTTTGTGTGCGAACGCATAGCCTCAGGCCAGCTTAAACCCGAAGAGCGCCTGCTCTCGGTGCGCGAGTACGGTGCGCAAATTGGTGTGAACCCCAACACCGTGGCCCGCACCTACGAACGCCTCTCCGCCGATGGCATCATCTACAACCAGCGTGGCATAGGCTACTTTGTGGCTGCCGATGCCCAGCAGCGCATCATCAGCCAGGCTAGGCAGGAGTTCATGTCCACCGACCTGCCCCAGCTCGCCCAGCGCATGCGTCTGCTCGGCATCGACCTCGACACGCTGTCGCAGACCTTGGCCAAGCTGCTAGCCGAATAAATTGCAGCACCATGATGCCAATTGTATGCCACTTTGCTAACTTTGCACAACATACCCCACAAAATACAAGGCATCATGAAAATAGTACTGCTCTACCTAATCGTAATCAACATCATAACCTTTACGGTTTATGTGATTGACAAGCGGCTATCCAAAACGCCCCGGCGCCGCATACCCGAGGCCACCCTGTTGGGACTAGCGGCTCTAGGTGGCTCCGTGGGTGCCTGGATGGCCATGTACACCGTTCGCCACAAGACCAAGCATCTGCAATTCGTGCTCGGCGTACCCGCCATACTGTTCCTACAGCTGGCATTGGTCTGGTGGCTACTCACACGCTAAACACGGCTAATCCCTCAGCACAAAATGAAACCAGTCAAACTACTCTCTGGGCTAATGCTCGGCATCGCGCTAACGCTCAACACCCTAGCGGCCCCCACCGATAATCCCGAAACCGCTAACAACAAGCAGCAGGTAAAAATACCGCGTTTCAACCGCCTTAGCGTCGCCACCGTAGGCACGGTTACATTCAAGCAGGCCCCCAAATGCTCCATGCACATCTACGGCAGCAAGAGGCTGATGGACAAGATAAGATACCGCGTGGACAACAACGAATTGGTCATCGACTTTGGCCCCGATGGAGCCCATAATGTCAACCGGGGCGAAAAGCTCTACATCGACATCACCGCGCCAACACTCAAAAGCATCGACTTCGACGGCGTGGGGCAATTCTCGTGCGATAGCACCATCCATATCGACAACGATTTGACTATCAGTCTAAACGGCGTTGGTGACCTCCATGTAGAAGACCTGCGCTGCAAATCGCTGAACGTCGAAATCAATGGGGTGGGCAAGGCCAAGATCAACGTGCAGTGCCAGCAGCACCTCGATGCCGAGGTGAGCGGCATTGGCTCGCTCACGCTGCGGGGCAGCACCGCCACGCTCAGCATCGACCGCAGTGGCATAGGCCGCATCAACACGCGCCGCCTGAAAGTGGGCCAATAGGCGATGCCCTAACTGCCCGTACCTTTGCGCCCATGTACAGGAGCTGCGCCACCCCGAATGAATTTATCTGCCCGCAAAAGACAACCAAAATCGCCCCGTTGCGTTACAATAAACTATGCGGGACAAATTTTCCGTATATTTGTCAAAAAGCAATCCTGCGGGATTAAACCCGTACAGCTGCGCGATGATGGTTTAAATCATTAATAAACAGATGATTATGTCTGAAACTGTTGGCGAAATTGTTCAAATAATCGGCCCGGTGGTCGATGTGGCCTTTAGGGATGCAGGAGCGCAACCGCCCGCCATCTACGATGCGTTGGAGGTCAAGCGCGGCGATGGCTCCACCCTTGTGCTCGAATGCCAGACCCACGTGGGAGAGAACACAATCCGGACCATCGCCATGGACTCCACCGATGGCCTGAGCCGGGGCATGAGGGTGGTGAGCACCGGACGCTCCATCACCATGCCCGTGGGCCAGCAGGTGAATGGCCGGCTACTCAACGTGATAGGCGAAACCATCGATGGACTGGGTCAGGTGAACCGCGACAGCAGCTACCAAATACACAGCAAGCCGCCCAAGTTTGAGGAGCTCAGCACACAGCAAGAGGTGCTGTTCACCGGCATCAAGGTGATCGACCTGCTGGAACCCTACGCCAAGGGCGGAAAAATAGGCCTATTCGGAGGTGCTGGCGTAGGCAAAACCGTGCTCATACAGGAGCTCATCAACAACATCGCCAAGGGCTACAACGGCCTGTCGGTATTCGCTGGCGTGGGCGAGCGCACCCGCGAGGGCAACGACCTGCTGCGCGAGATGATAGAGGCCAACATCGTGAAATACGGTGAAGCCTTCAAGAAGAGCATGGACGAGGGCGGCTGGGACCTCTCCAAGGTGGATTACGAGCAGCTCAAGGAATCGAGCCTCACCATGATATTCGGGCAGATGAACGAGCCCCCTGGAGCCCGCGCATCGGTGGCCCTGTCGGGCCTCACCGTGGCCGAGAGCTTCCGCGATGGCGATGGCGATGGGCAGGGCCGCGACATCCTGTTCTTCATCGACAACATATTCCGATTCACCCAGGCAGGCTCCGAGGTGTCGGCCCTGCTGGGCCGAATGCCCTCGGCGGTGGGCTACCAGCCCACGCTGGCCACCGAGATGGGCGCCATGCAGGAGCGCATCACCTCCACCAAGAACGGCTCCATCACCTCGGTGCAGGCCATCTACGTGCCCGCCGATGACCTCACCGACCCCGCGCCGGCCACCACCTTCTCGCACCTCGATGCGCAGACCGTGCTCAGCCGCAAAATATCGGAGCTCGGAATATACCCCGCCGTTGACCCGCTCGACTCCACATCGCGTCTGCTCACCCCCGATGTGGTGGGCCCCGAGCACTACAACACCGCCCAGCGCGTGAAGAACCTGCTGCAGCGCTACAAGGAGCTACAGGACATCATCGCCATCCTGGGCATGGACGAGCTCTCCGAGGACGACAAGCTGGTGGTGCACCGCGCCCGCCGTGTGCAGCGCTTCCTGTCGCAGCCGTTCCACGTGGCCGAGGCCTACACCGGCCTAAAGGGCGTGCTGGTGAGCATCCAGGATACCATAAAGGGCTTCAACATGATTATGGACGGCGAGGTGGACAAGTACCCCGAGGCCGCTTTCAACCTAGTGGGCACCATTGAGGAGGCCATAGCCAAGGGCGAGAAGATGCTGGCCGAGTCGAAACAGTAACCTACCGCTATGACTTGCAATCTCATATCGCCCGAACAAACCCTCAGCCTTGAGGGCGTAAGGCTGGTGCAGGTGCCTGGCACCAAAGGTAGCTTCGGCATCCTGCCCAGGCATGCCCATCTGGTATCATCGCTCACCCATGGGCAGGTGCGCATAGTCAAGGGCGATAGCGACGAGGTGCTCTACCCCCTCCCTGAAGGAGGGTTTGTAGAGGTGAAGGACGACGTAGTATCCATAGTTGCAGCCT
Organism: Bacteroidales bacterium; assembly: GCA_017454165.1. GTDB lineage: Bacteria > Bacteroidota > Bacteroidia > Bacteroidales > Tenuifilaceae > RGIG6076. Next base: position 16,225 of record JAFTDN010000133.1, read on the forward strand.
CATTCGGCGAGGCGCGTTGACCTCCCCCATGGGGTACATGTGCAGCGCATGAATAGAAAACGCTATGGGCTCATAACCACCCAATTAGAACGATGCTGATGAAGCACATATTAACAATTGCAGCAGTGCTAATCGGGCTGCTACCCCATAGCACGGCAATAGCCCAGCAAACGGTAACATTCGGCGCAGCCGATGGCCTCTCCATCACCGCCGACCTCTACGTGGCCGATGTGAACTTCCCCTACATCCTGCTGCTGCACCAGGCGCGGTCGAGCCGGGGTGAGTACCGCGAGATTGCTCCCAAGCTGGCCAAGCTGGGCTACAACTGCCTGGCCATCGACCAGCGCTCGGGGGGCGAGTGCGGATTTGTGCCCAACGCCACCGCCGCCATGGCCGCCGAGCGGGGGCTACCGCAGGGCTACACCGATGCCCAGACCGACATTGAGGCCGCCCTGGCCTACATCAAGCAGCGCAGCGACAAGCCCATAGTGCTCTGGGGCAGCTCCTACTCGGCCTCGCTGGCCCTCATGCTGGCCCCCAGAGAGCTGCGCGTGGGCGCGCTGGTGCTCTTCTCGCCTGGCGAGTACCTGCCCAACATGCAGGTGGCCGCCAGCGCGGCCAAGGTGAGCGTGCCGGTGTTCGTGGCCTCATCGAAGGCAGAGTGCGAGGCCGTGAGCCAGCTGTGCGCTGGTATCAGCCCTGCTCTGCTCACCGCCTTCTGCCCCGCCAAGGCAGGTGAGCACGGGGCCAAGGCCCTGTGGGAGGCCAGCGCCGACCATGGCGACTGCTGGTTGGCCCTGTCTGTGTATTTCAGCAAGCTGAAAGGATTATACCAATAAATATCTAAACAACAGCTGTTTATACGATGAAACCCACTCTGATTGTACTCGCAGCGGGAATGGGCAGCCGCTATGGCAGCCTGAAGCAGGTCGATGGCCTGGGGCCCAACGCCGAAACCATCATCGACTACTCGGTGTTCGATGCCCTGAGGGCTGGATTCGGCAAAGTGGTGTTCGTGATACGCCGCAGCATAGAGGCCGACTTCAGGCACACCTTCGGCGAGCGCTTTGGTCGCCATGTAGACTTTGAACTGGCCTACCAGGAGCTCGACATGCTGCCGCAGGGCTTTGCCGTTCCCGCAGGGCGCACCAAGCCCTGGGGCACCGCCCACGCCGTGTGGACGGCCCGCCACCTCGTAGATGGCCCGTTTGCCGTCATTAATGCTGACGACTTTTACGGACGCAGCGCCTTCGAGGTGTTGGCCGGTGCTCTCTCGGCCCCAGGGCTGTCGGCTGGACGCTACTTCATGGTGGGCTACGAGCTAGGCAAGACGCTCTCGGAGCAGGGCGGCGTGTCGCGTGGGGTGTGCAGCGTGAATGCCCGCCACGAGCTAGTCGATGTGGAGGAGCGCTTCAACATAGAGCGTGGCCCCGATGGCGTGGTGCGCTGCACCGATGGGCCACAACGGGTGGCAATAAACGCAGCCGTGCCCGTGTCGATGAACTTTTGGGGCTTCACCCCCGACTTTATGGAGCTCACCGAGCAGCTCATGGTGGACTTCTTCCGTAGCTCCATAGGCAACGCGAAGGCCGAGTTCTACATCCCCTTGGTGGTGAACCATGCCGTAACGCACGGCGCAGCCGTGTGCAACGTGCTGAGCACCGATGCTCGTTGGTTCGGCGTAACCTACCCTGGCGACAGGCCCATGGTGATGGAGCGCCTGCGCGGCCTGGTGGAGGCGGGCGAGTACCCATCGCCGCTGTGGGCCTAGCGGCCCAGTGGGCTACACATTGAGCTCGATGCCTATGGGGCAGTGATCTGAACCCGCGAACTGGGGATGGATTTCGGCTGAGGCCAGCCCCCCGAGCAGCACGGAGCTCACCAAGAAGTAGTCGATACGCCAGCCGATGTTGCGGGCACGAGCTCCAGCGCGGTAGCTCCACCACGAGTAAGCCTGCTCCTGCTGGGGGTGTAGGTGCCGGAAGGTGTCTGTAAATCCGCTGTTCACAAAGCGGTTCATGCCATCAATCTCGATCTGGGTGTAGCCCGCCGATTTGTCGTAGTTCTCCTTGGGGCGGGCTAGGTCGATGGGCCTGTGGGCCACATTGAAATCACCGCACACCACCACTGGCTTCTGCGCCTCGAGCTGCTTCAGGTACTGGCAGAAATCGCGATCCCACTGCTGCCTGTAGCCGAGCCGCGCCAGGTCGGCCCCTGAGTTGGGCACGTATACGGTCACCACGAAGCAGCGCTCCAGCTCGGCGCAGATGATGCGCCCCTCGGTGTCGTGCTCCGCGATGCCCATGCCGAGGCGCACCGAGCGCAGCGGTACGCGGCTCAGGATGGCTGTGCCGGAGTAGCCCTTGCGCTGGGCCGAGTTGGTATGCAGGGTGTAGCCCTCTATGCCAGCAAGGGCCTCGGCCACTTGGTCGGGCTGGGCCTTGGTCTCCTGTAGGCAGATGATGTCGGGGGCGAGCTCTATCAGCGAGTGCTCAAAACCCTTCTGCATTACGGCGCGTATGCCGTTCACGTTCCACGATGTCAGTTTCATGTGTGTGTATTCTTTTTGTGCTACGCGTTTACCTTGATGGCGCAAGGTACGTAAAAAAGGTGAGATAGATGCCTGCCCCCTACCTATCATTAGAGCGGCGGCAGTACGCGAACCCATGGGGCTGTGGTATTTTTTGGAGAGCACTGCATATCGATGCCTACGGCATCAAAACTTTTAGTACTTTTATAACCTCAAATTGGGGCCTTGGCAGCCCATGCGAAACCGACCTAACACATGAAGTACAAAATGCGCATAAACATCAGGATGATGCTGCCTCTGATAGGCATCTTGCTGATAATCATGATTCTGCTGGCCATCACGGTGGGCGTGCGGATGAGCAGTATGGCCAAGAATGATGCCATGCGGCTAGTGCAGTCGGAGGCCGAGAACTACGGCAACCTCATCAAGGCGGGGCTTGAGCTTGACATGGGCTACGCCCGTGCCTATGCCCAGATGTGCGAGGTTTACGCCAGCGGCGATACGCTCGAGCTCGATGAGCGGGTGCTGCAGACCACCCGGCTGCTCACCGAGGCCAGCCCAAGCTACTTCTTGATATTCAACTCATTGGAGCTATCGCTCATCGACCCCAGCCACACCGAGGCTTACGGGCGGCGCACGTTGCAGTCGTACCTCAAGGAGGGGGAGCACCACCACCGCTATATCTACAAGCGCACCCAAGAGGGCAGCTCGGGCGACTACGCCTACGTGAAGGAGCATAACTGCGAGATGCTCTACGACCCCTACCTATTCGACTTCGAGGGGAAGGAGAAGCTGATTACCAGCGTCAGCGCATCGATACAGAACGATGGGCGCTTTGCGGGCATCGCGGGCATCGATGTGTCGCTCGACCACTATCAGGCCATCATCGACAAGGTGCAGCCCTACAAAGGCACCCATGCCGCCCTAATGGGCAACAATGGCACCATCATAGCCCACACCATCACCGACTACGTGGAGAAGCACATCGGCGAGGTGTACCCCGCCGATGACGCCCAGTACCACCTCTCCGAGCGCATCAAGAGCGGTAGGGCTATTACCTACCATAGCGATGGCGATGATGAGGAGCGGATCTGCGTAATCGCGCCCATCACGGTGGGCAAGTCGCCCGTATCGTGGGCCATATACCTCTCTGTGCCCATGAGCAGCGTATTGGAGGAGGCCAACAGGGCCATGCTGCAGCTGCTGTGGGTATTCCTGGTGGGCATAGTGCTGCAGATGCTGGGTATCTACCGAATATCGCGCTACATTACTACCCCCATAAAACGCACCACCCAGCTACTCAACACCTTGGCCGAGGGCGACATAGACCCCGCACTGAAGATTAAGCTCCACACCGGCGATGAGATGGAAGAGATGGCCCGCTCCACCAGCCAGATGATAGATGGCCTGAACCGTATGGAGCAGTTTGCCAGAGCCATAGAGCAGGGCGACCTAGAGGCTGAGTACACCCCATTGAGCGACCGCGATGCCCTAGGCAAGTCGCTCATAGCCATGCGCGAAAGCCTGCTCAAATTGCGTCAGCAGGACATCGTCCGCCAGCAAGAGGAGCAACAGCGGGCTTGGGTAACCCATGGGCTGGCCACCTTCGGCGAGGTGCTGCGCCAGCACAACGATAGCATAGAGGAGCTCTCGTACCTGGTAATAAAAAATCTGGTGCAGTACACCAGCTCGGTGCAGGGCGGCATATACATGGTGGACAGCACGGATCCCGCCAATATCCACCTCGAGATGAGCGCATGCTTCGCCTACGATAGGCGCAAGTACCTCAAACGCACCATCATGCCCAACGAGGGACTGGTGGGCCGTTGCTACATAGAGCGCAAGCCAATCTTCATGCGCGACATCCCGCAGGGCTACATGACCATCACCTCGGGGCTTGGGCAAACCTCCCCCACCAACCTGCTGCTGGTGCCCATGCAGGCTGGCGACAACGTGGTGGGCGTGCTGGAGCTGGCCTCGCTCAACGCCTATCAGGACTACGAGCGGGAGTTCATTGAGCGCATAGCCGACTCCATAGCGGGCACCCTGACCAACGTGCGCATCAACCTGCGCACTAGCGACCTGCTGGAGAAAACCCAGCAGCAGGCCGAGATGATGCACGCCCAGGAGGAGGAAATGCGTCAGAACATGGAGGAGCTACACGCCACGCAGGAGGAGATGGAGCGCAAGCGCGAAGAGCAGGAACGGATGCAGGCACAGCTCCTAGAGGATAAATCGGTGCTCAATAGCCTCCTCGGCTCTATGGACGAGCTCGTGTACCACAAGAACCTACAGCTGCAATACGTGCGTGCCAGCGCATCGGCCCTGCAACGCCTGTTTGGCATGGAGCAGCTGATGGCCATAAAGGGGCGCACTAGCTACGACCTGCTCGGCGATGAGCAGGCCCAATTGCTGTCGCAAATCGAGGACGAGGTGCTGCGCACGCAGACCCCCGTGCTGCACCGCGAGCTGGAGCTGCTGATAGATGGGCAGCCGTGTCGGTGTACCGTCACCGTGCAGCCCCTATTCGAACGTACTGGTGAGATGTGCGGCCTGCTCACCATCATAACGCCCAGACCTGCATAACCCCGCCCATCTATGCGACCGCTGAGCCTAGTCCTGACCGCGCTGATGGCCATCGCGCTGCCAGCTCCAGCTACCATCCCCCCGCACGAGCTGCTACCAATGGAGCAGCGCGTAAAGCGGGCCATGGAAGGCTTCAGCGTAGATGAGCAGCGGGAGGTGCTGGAGGCGGCCATCGGCCTGGGGCGCCAGTATGCCGATACGGTGCAATTGTCCCGCTGGCTCATGGACTACAGCGTGGTGCTCGTCCACAGTGCTAGGTTGCCGGAGGCCATTGCGGTGCTGAACGAGCTTCAGGGCTACGTGATGGATCGTGACCAAGAGCTGGAAGCTCGTTGCGTGATGCAGCAGGGCGTCGTGAACTTCTTCATCGGCAACTACGATGAGGCCCTGCTGCACTATCAGAATGCACAAAAATTGGCCCTAGATTTGGGCAACAATGTAGGGGCTGCAATAGCCGAGAACAACATTGCCAACATATACCAAAAACGGGGTGACTACCCCCTCGCCTTACAGCACTACCAATCGTGCCTAGCGCTGCAGCCCGACAGCTCGATGATATGCAACACGCTGTTCAACATAGGCACCTGCCTCGGCGAGCAGGGCGAGCAGGCGGCGGCCCGCCGCCAATTCGAACATGCGCTGCAGGTGGCCTCGGCCATCGGCGATGCCGAGATAATGGCTCTCAGCCTATCGCAACTAGGCGTGATGCACATGCAGCTAGGGCAGTACCGCGAAAGCCTCAGGCTGATGGAGCAAGGGCTCGACATAGCTCAGGGCAACGGCTATAGAACTGTTGCAATTGAGATATTGAAGCACCAAAGCGAGGTGTACGAGCACCTCGGCCTCCACAAGCAGGCCCTGCAGTCCTACCGTCTATTCGCCCAAGTGCGGGATACCTTACGCACCGAGCAGTCCGAGGCCATGCTTAAAGAGATGGAGGTCAAATACAAGCTGCACCAGAAGGAGCGAGAGCTCGCCGAGCAGCAGGAGCATGTGGAGCAGCAGCGAAAGTTTATGCTGCTCCTGTCTGTGCTGCTGACACTTCTTTTGCTGCTGACCACCATGCTGCTGCTATTCCTGCGCCTCAGGCGCAAGCGCAACCGCGAGCTGGCCGCCCTCAATCGCACGCAAACGCAGCTGCTCTCCATCATGTCGCACGACCTGCGCAACCCAGCCATTGCCCAGCGCAATGCGCTAGAGCTTATGATTAGTGCCGCCGATGCCATACCCCCATCAATGCTCAAGGAGCAGTGCCAGCTGCTGCTGACCAACACGCAGTCGCAGATATATTTGGTGCAGAATCTGCTGAGCTGGGCCAGTATGCAGTTCGGCAACCTGAGCTACACCCCCGTGCGCTTCGATTTGGCCGCAGCGGCTGACGAAGCGTTGGATCTGCTCCGCCTGCATGCCTGCAACAAGCACATAAACATTGACAACGCCGTGCCCATAGGGAGTGCCGCCTTAGCTGACAGGGCTATGTTCACCATTGTGGTGCGCAACCTGGTGGCCAACGCCATCAAGTTCTCGCCGCTGGGCAGTTCGGTGGAGCTGTCGCTCTCGGATTCAGAGGAGAGCTGGTGGGCCATCGCCGTGCGCGACCACGGAGTGGGGATAGCCCCCGAGCGGCTCAGCCGCATCTTCGTTCTCGAGGAGCGGCGGAGCTCCACGCTGGGCACTCAGGGCGAGCAGGGCAGCGGGCTGGGCCTCCCCATGTGCCGCGAATTGGTGGAGCGCTGGGGGGGGCGCATCGAGGTGAACAGCCAGCCCGGCCAGGGCAGCTGCTTCACATTCACCATTCGCAGGGGCTAGAATGCAAAGAGGTGCGGCTTTCCCCGCACCTCTTTGCATTTTACATATAATCTTATATGTAGCTTACCATATTAAACCCAAACCTACTGAGAATGCGTTCACCTTGGGCCCCTTGCCCGGCTCAAATAGGGGCATGGGGCTGTAGTTGCAGAATAGGTATATGTCCTCGGTACCCACTCGGGCGGTCAGTGAGTATTTCAATGTGGCCATATTCAGGTCGTTGTTGTTGCGAGTCTTCTCCTTCTTCTTATCGCCATCGAGGTCGTACACCACCTTGGTTCTGGTAAACAGCCGCGCCTCGCCGATTGCTCCCACGGCGAAGAACAGGGTGTTATTGCGCACGGGGATGTTGAACTCCAGCAGCAGCGGGATGTTCAGCCCAAAGGTGTGCATCTTATTCTTGTGTATGCGGTACGAGCTGAACGAGCTATCGGGCACGGTGATGCCGCCCATCACGCTGGGGACGAGGTGGCCCGATAGGTGGTAGTTGTTGAACATCATCCCGAGGCCAGTCACCAGCCCCACGTGCTGTGAGCCTAGGCCCAGGCCCCACTGTATCGGGTTGATGCTGAAGCACCACGAGCGGGCCTGCCGTAGGTCGAGCCACTCCAGCTCGCCCGTTAGCACTGGCGAGTAGCCATCGGCCAGGCCGTTGATGCCCCATTCCATGGCCTTGAACGCGTATGCGCTGAACCGCTTGTCGGTCTTATGGTTGCGATTCCAATGCCAGCTCCAATCCCAATTGTCATCGTCCATCTCCCATTCTTCCCATTCTTCATTGTCGTCGCTGCTGCTGGACTTGCAGGGTATGCTTTTTGCTGGGTTTGGTGCCGCGAATGTCATGAGCTCGCCGCCTGCTACGGACACCTGCACGGTGTCGATACGGGGCAGGCTGTCGGCGAGGCCGATGCGCAGCGTACCGCTGCTGGCGTGGTAGTGCGCGGTGGCGTTGATGCCTGCGGTGAGCGTGTCGGCGGGCTTGGGGAGCTGTGCTTGTGGGGTAGTTTGTTGGGGGGCAGAGATAGTGTCGGAGGAGGTGTGCATCCTATGTAGCTGTGTTTCTAGCTTGCCTATGTGCTGCGCGTTGGTGGGCAACCATGCTAGTGCGAGGGGGGTGAGCGTGAGGATCGTCTTGAATTTGCTCAGAATATGTACGTTCATGATCTTGGTATTTGCTTGTTGAGGGTTTCTATTTGGCCAAATATGTTCCCGTTGGTTGTTGTCGTCCGTATGACGTGCGTCCGTGCTGGTGGTTACAGCCTAGCGCACATTTTTTTTTGTAATCGACAGATAGCTATCGTCTTATGGGTACCGTTACGGCTAGGTGCTGCCCCGATAGCCTCACGTGGGTGATGTTGTTCGATGCGTCACGGCGCACGGAGTGCTTGAGCCCGAGCAGACGGCCTGCTCGGTACAGGGCCATTGGGGCTATGCTGGAGAGCGGGCTGCTAGGTTGCGGCTCGTTGAGCTTAGCTGTAGGGGGGGGCTGCAGGCCGATGTTAGAGGCCATGGCGATGTGGCTGGGTTCGATGGGTGCTATGTACGGGGGGAGCTCTACCCGCTGCGCCTCGATGCGCTGCAGGGGGGCATTCGTCTCGGCATGTGTGCGGGGTGGCCTGCGGTGTGGGGGCTGTAAAGGGCGGTTGAGCTGCCATTGCTCTGCGGCGGTTTGTGCTGCTACAGCCTCGGAGTGCTGGTTCATAGCTGATCCACGAAGGGGCTCTATGGCGTGGGGCGGTGCGGGTGGTGGTGGGGCAACGATGGGGGTGCTGCTGGCCATCTGGGCTGGCATGTCGCCATCGGGGGCGGAGAGCACACCCACCAGCAGGGCCACCGAGGCGGCAGTCGCAGCTGCTGCTGCCCATAGCCATCGGCTCAGGGCAGGGCGGTTTTCCCGCCTGAGCTTGTCCTTGTGGGCGAATACCACGTGGGGCGATGGTTGGAGCTTGGTGAGGGCGTAGGCCCGCCTAGCGGCATCCACGCGCCTGTCCTGCTGCGCGAGCAGCTGTAGGCGCTGGGCCTCGGCGTGGGCGATGTCGCCCTCGAGCTCGGCCACGCATAGGTAGTCGAGCTCGGGCATGTGGTTGAGCTCGGCCTCGGGTCTGCGGCGGAGCCGCTCCTTGGCCTCGAAGTGGGCTTGGGGTGGAGCTAGGCGCATGTCGGCGAGCGCGTCTAGCTCCTGCGCTATGTCGGGGTTGCGGCGCAGGAACGCTTCCACCTCTGCTGCTAGCGAGGCCGTTAGCGCACCGTCGATGTAATCGATCAGGTATGATTCGTAGTTCTGTCTATTTATCAGCTCTGCCATGGGGTGCGTTTGTCAAGGTGATTTATATGACGGCATCGATGCTCACCAGCCGCTCTTTCATGAACAGCCTAGCTCTGAATATGTACACCTTCACCTGGGCGGGTGATAGGTTGGTGATTTCGGCTATTTCCTCGTAGCTGTAGCCCTCGTA
>JAFTDN010000134.1 GCA_017454165.1 Bacteroidales bacterium
CCAATTGATTGCGGACATCTGCCTCAACACGTTTTCCCGCCATGGAAAAACCTTGGCACGGAGGGCCTCCGGCGACCAAATCCACCTTGCCTCTTAGTGATTTCAGTTGTTTAGGATAATTAGTCAGCACTTCATTGATGTCATGTTCAGTTTGCGGCAACCAATCCGGCCAGTTGAAGTGTTTTTTGTTATCAATCAGATTATATTTCAGCGTTTCAAATGCAAAAGTGTTCTTTTCAATGGCGAACAAGCCTTCCCATCCAGCTTGATATAGCCCGAGCGACAAACCTCCCGCTCCCGCAAAAAGGTCGATAACGGTATATTTCTCTCTTCCTTGCCGCAGGCCACAAGTCATCCCGCCTCCTCCGCAGAAGAAATCGATTGCTTTAAATACTTCATTTCCAACTGTTTCCATAATGTAAAACTCTTTCCAAGTTAATCTGCAAAGGTACTCATTTTAATGTTGTTCTCCAAAAATAATTTCACCCCACAAAATACACATTTTCCCGCCTGCATTACACAGTGCCGTGTAGAAGCCGCCCCTGCGAACAAATCTATGAAGGTTTTCGTCAAGCCATACGGGCAATGGAAGTTTGCTTCCATTGCCGTGGCGAGAAAACTTGTTGCGCAACAAAATGTATGTTTTTTCTTGGGCATAATATCAGTCGTTATTATATTGTTCCAATGCGGCGAAACGTTGCCGTGCCGTGGCGATGGCTGCCTGTAATTTTTGTTCCAAAACCTTTTTGTCAGGAAGCACTGTCATATATTCGGCAACCCGTATATTGCTGTCTTCCAAATGCAGCAGTTCAACATGCTCCTCGTTTTTGCCCGCACACAATATCAGGCCAATGGGCGGGTTTTCTCCATCAACATGCTCGTATTTCTCAAGCCATCGCAGGTATAGTTCCATCTGCCCCTTGTAAGCAGCTTTGAACGTGTCTATTTTCAAGTCGATAGCGACAAGGCAATGTAAACGACGGTGATAAAAAAGCAAATCGATATAATAATCCTCATTGTCAATGGTTATCCGCTTCTGCCGCCCCATAAAGGCAAAATCAGACCCCAGTTCCTCGATGAAACGTTGCATTTCCGACACAATGGCGTTTTCCAAGTCTTTCTCCGAATAAGTGTCGCGAAGTCCCATGAAAGAAAGCAGATACGGGTCTCTGAACACAAGGTCGGGGGTCATCCGGTTTTCCTGTTTCAACAAATCCAAATCGTGTTTTATTGTGTCGTCAGGTTTCCGGCTGATGGCTGTCCGCTCGAACAACTGGCTGTCTATTTTGTTCCTCAGTGTACGCACACTCCAATGTTCAACAATGGCGAGCTGTTCGTAAAAGGAACGTTTCAGGCTGTCTGCTATGGGAATCAGAGCGATAAAATGTGTCCACGTTAATTGTCGTATCAGTGGTACGACAATCTTTTCATCGTCATACACTGCGGCAAACTGCATCATCCGCCTCAGATTCTTCTCGGCGAAAGATGTGCCGAATTCTTCTGTCAACTGTCTGGCTATTGTCGCAACAATCTGTTTCCCGTATTTTGCCCGCTCGCCCTGAAGTATAAAGGAGTTGATCTGCCCGCCTACATGCCAATACAAAAGCGTTAGTTCCGCATTTACTGAGACGGCCATCTTTTGCCTGGCCACTGAAATCAGGCCACGCAAGGAGTCCAGCAACATGTTTGAGCCGTGTTGTGGCAGATTATCCGTGTTATGTGTTGTCAAATCCATTACAGGTCATTTTCTCATCGTATCTCATCCCGCAAAACTACATTTCCCCGCTCCCACGCCACGTCCTGCCGTGTGGAAGCCGCTGATACCGGCGAAAAGGTCGATGAATGTTTTCGTCAAGCCAAACGGGCAATGGGAGTTTGCTTCCCTTGCCGTGGCGAGAAAACTTGTTGCGCAGCAAAATGTGTGTGTTTTCTTGGGCATGGTCAGTTGTCGTTGTTTTTATTGTCTTTGGGCAGGCGTTTAGACTTTTCCTGTAGCTGTTTCTGGTCTTTGGCCATTTTACGTTCCACTTTCTTAATGTCCTCGGCAGGCGGCAGTTCTTCTGGTTTTATTCCCCGTTGTCCGAGCATTCCTCTCACGCTGCGATTGTTCTGCACGTGTTCGGCGGTAATGCTCATCTCTCCTTGCAGGTCTTTCTGCTCCACATTGTGGTTGGTCATTTCGGTGGCAAGGTTTTTGGCAGCTATGGTCAGAGTGGGGAGGAAATCGGCCAAAGCCCCGCTGTTTATGCCCAACCGCTGTTTCATCTGTTCGGTGGTGAGACCGCCAAAAAGAGCTTGGTCGCCTTTGGAGCGGATACGTCCGAAACCTCTGTCGTCAACACCACGTTGGTAAATGTTCTTGCTCAACTGTTTTTCGGACGCCCGCAAACGTTCCCTGCTCTCCATTCGGGATATCTGCCGCATTCTTTCCTCTATGAGCTCCGTTTTACGTGTCTGAACAGCAAAATAGCTTTGCGCAAAAGCCACCTCTTCCTTCTTGGGGTCTCCGTTTTGGGCTATAAGATAGCAGGCATAACGTGTAAGCATGAAGTCTTGCACTTCGCGTTGCGAACCGCTTCCCAACTGAACCATTTTCGTGACCTCACGAAAATGGTCGTCAATACTGACCCCAAAAGTTTTGCACGACTGCATGGCTCTTCCTATCGCAGTTACAAAATTCTCCCATCGGGAATAGCCAAGCACCTGCTGCAGTTCACGGGCGTACCACACTTCCATATCCTGCCCATCATCATCCCTTACCGTTTTGACTATCAAGTCAAAATTGGATTTGTAGTGCTGTATTTTCTGTATGTTCATGCTTTCTTCTTAATCATTGTTTTTCACCCTGCAAAAATACACATCTTTCACACCTGAAATCCGCATTGCCACATGGAACCCGCCATTAGAGGACATGTCTATGAATGTATATTTAGGCATAATTATTCAATTAAATTCTTCTCCAAAAACCCCTTCAACGCCCCCAAATACTCCGCCCCCAAATTCCAGTGTTGGGTGTTCTCGTAGTTGCGGTTGGGTTCATTTCCGTCAAAATCCACTCCGGCAATCACATCAATCCCCGCTTGTCGCAATCCACACGTCATCCCTCTCCCTCCACAGAGGGAGCCTATCGCATTGAATATCTCAATATTACCACCACCCATAGCCATTTACGTACCAACCAAACCCCTATATACAGAGCCTCTCCCTCCTCCGTAGGAGAAGTCTATCACATTGAATAGCTTACTTTTACCACCTCTCATGCCTTTCGGATGCTGGGCAATGCCCTAACTGCAAAGGTAGTCATTTTTTATGGATGCGCAATGGACAATACGCATAAAAGGGCCGCGAGGCAATGCCTGCGGCCCATTCGGTACGAAAAGTGAGGCGTGCACTACTGCGCGGCCTCGGGGGTGGGCTTGCTCGCCATGGCTTGCAGCTTGTCCTTCCCCTTGAAGGCGAACAGCCAAACCAGCGCCGCCGCCAGCACCAGCAGCCCGATGCCCAGCAGCGGGCGGTAGAACAGCCATGCCAGCGCGATTACGATGAGCGACCACACCACGCCTATAATGGTGCACACCATGCCCACGCCCCAACCTATGATGTTGGCCAGGAAGGGCAGCACCTTGAGCAGCGTTTGCAGGATGTTGAACACGCCCTTCAGGCCGGCTACCACCAGCACCACGCCCAGCACCCGCAGCACCCACAGAATGGTGGTGTTGGCGCTGTGCTCGGCCTCGAATATCTCATCGGCACCCTTGCGGCCCATCACCAGCGTTTGGAAGCGCTTGCCGTTCTTGGCCTTGTAGGGCTTAAAGGTGTCGCCGTCCACCTGCGCTATGATGGTAACGCGGGCGGGCACCACCTTCTCGAACGTCACGCGCACATCGCCCACCTGGGGCGAGCTGGGCGCGAGGCCGTAGTATAGCTCGTTGCCACTGATGTGCACGTAGCGCCGCAGCTCATCGGTGCGGGCCATGGTGTCGGGACGGGCGGGGCCGTAGAACCGCTCGTGGGCGGCCTGCGTGTTGGCGTTGAGCTGGCGCAGCAGCTCATAGGAAAGGCTCAGCGCCATGGGCTCGCGTGAGCTGATGCTGCGGATGAGGGCGTCGTTGAGCCGGTAGGCCCCGAAGCTCACCGCCTCGGCCCACTGCTCGGCATCGTCCACGGTGGTCAGCACCATGTTCTTGCCCTGGTAGGAGGGATCCTTGAACTGGGCCGACTGCACCGGACGCCCCACCCACTCCTGCGAATAGGTGTAGGTGGTGGTGGTAACCTCCTTGCCGCCCAGCTTGTCCTCGGTCTGGCTCTGCGAGTGCTCCACCCATTGGTAGTACTCCACCTGCCGGCGCAGGGCTATGGCATTGGCCCCTATACCAAACTGGCTGTCAATGAGCGAGTCGGCGGTGGTGGCCAGCGCCGAGGCGCACACCAGCTCGCCATCGAACGCGGGGTCCTTTTTGTTCGGATTCTCCATGTCCACGTAGGCGCGCTCAGCCTCGTTGAGCATCTTGTCGGTTTTCACGGCGCGGCCCTCGTTCCACCACAGCAGCGCTGTGGCGGCGATGAACATCAGCAGCCCCGTGCCGATGCCACCCAATGAGCGTTTTACGCGCGTTCCGTAATTTGTGGTCGTGGTTTCTTGATAAGCCATAATGGTCTGTCTGTTTGGTTAGTTATCGGGCACAAAGTTAGGGACGATATTCCCACCGCGCAATACTCAAAACTAATGATTTTATATCACTATTCTTAGTGATGCAGATAATGACACAACGGCATAACTGGCACATACTAAACGTATTATCTATCACTAATAAATGAAACGCGCTCCCCCGCACAGCGGCGGAACACACATCGCGCTATGGTGCTAGGCCGCCAAAGGGGCGCGGAATGCGAGGATCTCTAGCACGATTGGCGAAGACCGTGCTCGAGGTGCTTGCAGACACGCCATTCGCACCAGCGAGGAGGGCCAGTCGCCCCAACGATGAGCCCCACTGCGGATACTGTGGCGGGCGCACCAGATGCTACCCCACCATAGCCAGCGCAGCCCAGTGGTAGCGGAGCGGACTACGCCCCAAATGGGCGGGTGCACGGGGCCCGCGTGCGAATAGTAAACAACGGCACCCGCTGATGGCCCATTCGCTCAACTGCGCCGTAAAAACGGCACAATTTTCCGTGAAATAGATAAGCGCGCTGCCGCCACCGTGCGCTAACTTTGCACCATAACTGAAACCGATTTATTTACAAACTGCACAACGACATGGCAAAGACACTTATCGCATACTTCTCCCATGCGGGAGAAAACTGGGTAAACGGGGGCATTGGCACCCTCAAACGGGGCAACAACGAGGTGGTTGTCGACAAGCTGCGGGTGCTGCTCCCTGGGACCGATGTGTTCCGCATCGAGCCGGCCAAGCGCTACCCCGAGCGCTACCAAGCGCTGATCGATGTGGCCAAGGACGAGCTACGCGCCAAGGCCCGACCCGCGCTGGCTGCCGATGTGGCCAACCCAGAGCAGTACAGCACCATCGTTCTGGGCTACCCCAACTGGTGGGGCACCATGCCCATGTGCGTGTTCACGTTTCTGGAGGCCCACCAATGGGCGGGCAAAACCATAGCACCATTCTGCACCCACGAGGGCAGCGGCTTCGGCAGCAGCCTGACCGACCTGAAACGCGCCTGCCCAGGGGCAAACATCGCCCAAGGGCTATCGCTCTACGGCAGCAACGTGGCCTCGGCGGACAAACAAATCGAAGGCTTCATCAAAACCCTGACGCTATGAAACACACCACGCTGGGCAGCACAGGCATCGAGGTGTCGCGCATCTGCGTGGGCTGCATGTCGTTCGGGCAGCCCTCCGATGATTTCCACCTATGGACGCTAGGCCCCGATGACACCCGCGCCATGGTAAAACACGCCATCGACATGGGCGTGAACTTTTTCGACACGGCCAACGTGTACTCGCACGGCACCAGCGAGGAGTTCCTAGGTCAGGCGCTCCGCCAGCTCGGCGTGGCCCGCAGCAACGTGGTGATCGCCTCAAAGGTCTATTTCAACGAGGGGCTCCTGTCGCGACAGGCCATTGAGCGCGAGATTGACGGCACGTTGCGCCGCCTCGGCACCGACTACCTCGACCTCTACCAAATACACCGCTTCGACTACAGCACACCCATCGAGGAGACCATGGAGGCCCTGCACTCCCTGGTGCTGAGCGGCAAGGTGCGCGCCCTGGGCGCATCGGCCATGTACGGGTACCAGTTCCACAACATGCAGCTATGCGCCGAGCGGAACGGATGGACACCATTCGCCACCATGCAGAACCACTACAACCTGCTATACCGCGAGGACGAGCGCGAGCTCATACCCATCTGCGAGCAGTACGGCGTGGCCCGCATACCCTACTCCCCGCTGGCCAGCGGCCACCTCTCCCGCAAGGAGTGGAACAGCGGGTCGCTGCGCAGCAACACCGACCGCACCATGCGCAGCAAATACGACCACGCCCAAACCGACGACCTGCCCATTGTGGAGCGCGTGGCCGAGCTGGCCGAGCGGCTCGGCGTATCGATGACCGAGGTGGCCCTGGCCTGGCTGCTCAAGCGCGGCGTAGCTGCGCCCATAGTGGGTGCCACCAAGGCGCAACATCTCGACACCGCCGTGGCCGCCATCGACCTAGCCCTGAGTGATACCGATGCCGCTTGGCTCGAAGAGCCCTACAGGCCCCACGCCGTGGTGGGAGCGCTGTGAGAGTCCCAGCCGCACGTCTGCCCCACAAAAAAAGATAGCCCCATTTGGCCATTAGCGTAGAATTGAGCACCTTTGTGGCCAATACGGCACCCCAATGAACTTGGAGCACAACAAAGAGCTGCATCTGGCATGGGACTTCGTGGAGCACACGGGGCGTAGCATATTCCTGACGGGAAAGGCCGGAACGGGCAAAACCACGTTCCTGAAATCCGAGGTGGCGAAATCCAAGAAACGCAGCATCGTGGTAGCCCCCACGGGCGTGGCCGCCATCAATGCGGGCGGCGTTACCATCCACTCCTTCTTCCAGCTCCCGCTCTCGCCATTCGTGCCAGGGGCCAAGGTTGATAGCAAGTTCGACTTCGGGCGCGATAAGCGCAAAATTATAGCCTCCATCGACCTGCTCATAATCGATGAAATATCGATGGTGAGGGCCGACCTGCTCGATGCCATCGACTCGGTGCTACGCCGCTTCCGCGACCGCCAGCTGCCGTTCGGCGGTGTGCAGCTGCTCATGATTGGCGACCTAGCCCAGCTCACCCCGGTGCTCACCCCCGATGACGAACGGATGCTGGCCCCCTACTACGACACGCCCTACTTCTTCGGCTCCAAGGCCCTCGGCCTTATCGACTACGTAACCATCCAGCTGGATCACGTTTACCGCCAGCAGGATATGGATTTCATCGACATCCTGAACCAAATCCGCGAGGGGCACCCCTCGGCGGAGGCCCTCGCTAGGCTCAACTCGCGCTATAGGCCAGCGTTTGCTCCCAGGCCCGAGGACACCTACATCAGGCTCACCACGCACAATAGCCAAGCCAACGCCTACAACCAGTCGGAGCTGCGCCGCCTGCCCGATGCGCCATTCCTCTTCCAGGCCGAAATCAGGGGCACCTTCCCCGAGTACTCCTACCCCACCGCCCAAACGCTCGAGCTCAAACGCGGGGCACAGGTGATGTTCGTAAAGAACGACCCCTCCAGCGAGCACCTCTACTACAACGGGCGCATAGGGGTTGTGTATTATATAGATGACACACAGATACTTGTGCAGTGCGATGGCGATGATGAGCCCATTACCGTGGAGCCGCTGGAATGGGAGAACTCCCGATACACGCTCAACGAGGCCACCCGCGAGATCGAGGTGGAGGTGCTGGGCACCTTCAGGCAGTACCCCCTGCGGCTGGCATGGGCCATCACCATCCACAAGAGCCAGGGACTGACGTTCGACCGCGCCATCATAGATGCCAACCAGTCGTTCGCCCCGGGGCAGGTGTACGTGGCCCTGAGCCGATGCCGCACGCTCAACGGGCTGGTGCTGGCCGCCCCGCTCAATGCCCGCGCCATCATCAGCGATGAGCGCGTGGGCACCTACATCGCCCAGCAGGGGGCCGAGGCCCAGCGCAGCATAGCGCAGCTGCCCGCCCTGAAGCAGGACTACGAACGCCAGCTACTGCTCCAGCTGTTCGACTTCAGAACCATCGTGCTGCAGCAGGAGACCCTAGTGCGCATATTCGCCGAGTTCTTCTACCACAGCCACTCGCTGCTCAAGCAGCTCCACGACCAGGCCCTGCTCGACATCCGTCAACGCGTGGTCAGCGTGGCCGACCGCTGGCAGCAGCGCATCCGCACCACGCCCACAGAGGCCCTCCGCAGCACCGACTTTCTGGAGCGCGTCAGGCGCAGCGCCGAGTATTTCGGCGAAGCTCTCCGCGAGACCCTCGCCAAGCCCCTGCAGCTCTCCGCCGAGGTGCAAACCAACAACAAACAGGCCGCCCGCCGACTGAGCAACGCCCTGCCCGAGCTGCGCCAAGCGTGGCTCGCCCGCCGCTATCTGCTCGCAAAGATTGCCGAGCACGGATTCGATGTGGGCTTCTACCTCAAGGAAAAGCAGATGTCGATGCTCGACGCCATCGATGAGGGCAGCATCAGGCCCAAGCGCGAGCGCAAGACCAAGACCCCAAAGCCCACAAAGGGTCCCAAAGCCAAAACCTGGGAGCTCACCTTCAGGCTGTTCCAAGAGGGGCTGAAACCTGGCCTCATTGCCCACGAGCGCAGCCTCACCCTGAGCACCATCATGGGGCACCTGCTACGCTACGTAGAGGCGGGCGACATCGCGCTGGCCGATATAGTGCCGCCCGAGCGGCAGCAGGCCATCGAGAGGGCCATCGTGCAGGCCGGCGATGGGGCCAGCGCTTTTGCCATAAGCAAATTGTGCCCCCCAGATACTGATCACAACGAGGTCCGCATGGTGCTGGCTGCCCGCCACGCCAATGGCTCCCCAGAAAACCCTTCGTAGCCTAATCAAAAACGCATACCCATGGAAGAGAAGCGCCGAATGCTTGTGGAGATGCCCATCAAGGTGCACTCCTACGATGTGGACTACATGCAGATTGTGAACAACACGGTTTACGTGAAGTGGTTCGAGGATCTGCGCATGGCCCTGCTCGACGTGCATTTCCCGCTCACCGAGATGATGAAAGCCGGCAACACGCCCATACTGGCCGAAACGCATGTGAAGTACCTCCGCTCCGTTACGCTAGAATCGAGGCCCACCGGGCGGGTGTGGCTCTCAGAGCTAGGGGCCAGCAAGTGGGTGGCGCAGTTCGAGATTGCGGAGGGCGAGGCCATTTACTGCACAGGCCATCAGGTGGGCTACTACTTCAACATGGAACAGCACCGGCCCGTGCGCTTCCCCGCCGACTTTTTGCAGCTCTACAACGCGCTGTAGCTGGCCAATCCGCCGCAAGCGAAGCTGGACTTAAGCGGCATGGCGCCTCGGCGGGGCAGATTACTCACATTTGCGCCACAGCGCAAAATTTTCCGCTTTATCTGCCCACCTTTACGCCCTCATTAGTGTCGTTGCTCAATCGGCTGTCGGCATTGTCGATGCGGCGGTCTTGGTACGATTTCATCTGCGTTTTACCCAAACTATAGGTAACTCCAAATGTTATCCTGGGGCTATGCCAATCGAGCGCAAAATGCGCATCTACAGGCAGATTGTTAAACCGCCCGCGTGCAATGTTGGTGTTGAATAAATCGTAAGCACTGATCGAAAATTTCCAATTCCCAACGCGCTTGCTCAGCGTACTACTTATCCAATATTGCTTTTCGGTGTTATACACCCCAAAATACAGCGGGCTATAATACGAAATAGATGCATCGAAATGCCAGTTACGCTTAAAATCGAATGACTGCTGATGATAAAAATAAAATGCATCGAACTGTTTGTCATACATCGCATTGCCAATCTCACCCCTATCCCATTGATGATGATACGCAAACACGGTGGTGAACATCCATTGCACAAAATCCATCTTTACAAACATGTTCACTGGCAGCGGCAGCACGGCTATCATGCGCACGTAGCGCGAGTTTTGCAAGTTATCTTTTGCAATGATGTAGCCACCATTGTGCGGGGCCAAATACTCCACAATGGCATCGTTCCTGTGCGAATATATCATTTCCATGGAGGCGGCCCGCATGTACGAGTAGCCCAGCGACAGGTTGTAGTTGGTGCTATTGCGCAGATTGGGATTGCCCATGCGCGGCAGCATGCTCGACGACGACGATACATAGGGCAGCATGTCGCGCGTCGCGGGGCGGGGGTAATCGGTGTTGAATTTAGCCCAAACACGCTGATTCTTCGACACATCGTAGGTCAGGTTTACGAATGGCTGCCATGCCCACAGCTGCTTACGGTAGATGGTGTCGGCCTGCGATTCGTGCAGCTCGCGCCGATCGTTACTGCCCAGCAGGCTGGCCGAGGCATAGAGCCTATCTTTCTGGTACTCCAACGTCAGAAATGACGAGTATGCTTGCTCGGCCAACCGACTATCATTTACCTGAGCATCGGTTTTCCGCTCAGAATTGTACTCACTATCCGCCTCATTAATAGATATTTGCGTAGAAAGATTCTTTGTTATATCATAAATAAATGTCGATCTAATATTATGGTATCTGCTGCTTATATCATTTTGGCTTAAAAACACTGTATTTCATGCATATCCCGTGCAATTATTTCCCAACGATAGGTTGATGCTTGTAATCCAGCACCATCTTTCTCCATGCAGCCGGCTGTAGATGTTGGTGTAGAGCGAGCGCTGATGCATATCGATGGTGTTCTGCGTGTTATAGGTGTTGCGCTCGTTGGCAAACGACAGGATGTTGCGGACTCCAAGCGTGTAGCGCCTGCCCAGCCGCAGGTTGGTGCCCTGCTGCACCTGGTGCATGGTGCGGGGCGATATTTCGGTGGTATCGGCTCCAAAGGTGGTGACGAGGGTCTCGCGGCGGTGCCGCCGGCCAAAGCTGTAGGCCAAGTAGTTACGGCTAATCCCACGGTTCAGGTTCACGCGCCCCCGCGCATCGCCCGACCACAGCGCTTGGTAGATGGCGTTGGCCGACAGAAAGGCGTTCCTGCCATCGTTGGCGCACCGGCTGCTCACAATGTTGAGCACAACCCCCGCGTTGGTGCCGTATTCGGGGCCAGGATTGCGTATAAGCTCCACGCTTTCAGCATCATCCACTTAGAGCGTGGCCAGGTAGGCCGCAATTTCATCGTCGCCCATGGGTAGCAGCTGCCCATCTACCGCCACGGCCAACTTGCTGTAACCGAACGCCTTTAGCGACCCGACATCGCTCTGTATGCCAGGAATTTGCTTTATGCCATCCATTATATTTCCGCCCGCCGATGCGGGGTGCGCCTTCAGATTGTAAATTTGCGTATCGCCCCTGTATGTAACGAATGGCCGCTGCGCTGCAACAACGACCCCATCTGTGCTGAGCGATTCTACCGCAATGGCAATTTCGCCCAGCGAGGTGTCGGCGCCATGCACTGAGGACGTAGTGTTTCGTGGAGCATATCTTTTGCCCATGTACAGCACGGCACAGCGGTAATCACCATCGGGCAGGTAGTGCTGAAAGTAGCCGTCGAGATCGGCCACAGCGTGGCTGCTGTCGGCCTGCGCGTAGAACATCAGCACAGCGTTGCAAAGCGGCCCACCCACGCTGTCCCTCACCGTGCCAGTTATGCGATGCTGCGCATGTACAGACAGCGATACTAAAAAAAGAAAAATATAGAGTATTGAAAATCTCACGAATTTATTGTGTTTCAAGAACGATGGCGACCTCATGAGGTCGCCCCCAATAGAGCTAATCAATGGGACAACACATAAACAGGAGATGCGAACGCACCATATAGGAGCCAAATTCGTAACGCTATAGCTCTATCGATGTAGCCATATTTATAGCGCAGTATGACAATCAGCAAGGTAGCAATCAAATCTGCAAAAAGCACTATCCCGCCAGCTTGCTTCGACACAAAGCACAACGCGAAGCCTATCGGCGCAAGGCACAAAGCCCAGCGGGTAGCGAGCTCCAGCAGAAAGTTACGCTCATCGGCGTAGTACTGACCATGATAGAGCAGGTAAAGCAGCGAAACCACCAAACCTACGCCCAAAACCACAAAGATGGACAGCCCCATCAGCCTATTGACCATTCCGCTAAAGCCAAGCAGCAGCAGACCAACTAGTTCAACAATCTCCTTTTTTTCCATTCTTTAATTATTTACATGAATCCGTTATTGTTTCGCACAGACACGCCCCTGACAATACCACAAACGACTCGGAAATGCCTATCACAAAAACTGCCATCTCAAATTTGTTCATCCCGTTCAATTTTCTGCGCATACAGCTCTCAAACTCCCTCTCCGCCGACGCTAACCCCATAGTGCCAGCAGAGACAATAACATCAGAAAATGTTGTTACTACTTGGGAAAAATAAGCTTTCGACTCCTGGAGATGTACATTATCGCCGATAGCAGCCTCATAAGCCCGCGCCAATTGCTCTAGGGCAATCTGCGGGTCCACCATATCATCGGCAAAACTTTTTAGCAGGAATGCAACTACATCCTCTATCACCTGTCCGTCCATATTTTGGGGACGAGGCAGAGGAACCATATCCTCAAATGCCAAGGACATCTGCTCCTCAAGCGCTGCCCTACTCGTCAGCTGAGCTCTGCAAGTCTGCAAGCGCATGTACCCATCCTCGATAGCGCGCTTATTGGTGCTACGAATAGGGCTAATCGAGGCTGAAATTACGGGATTATTCTTGTAGAACTCAATGTCGCTTGCCAGCGTTGCGGTTATTTCTTCTCCGCTAACCACGCCACATTCCTCCTGAGTGTAGGCCACAGAATCTTTGTCGCTACACGAAATTACGGCCATGTAAGCCATCAGCATTACTATTGCTGAAAAAAATATCTTTTTCATCATTTCAAAATCGGTGTTGTGAAAGCCTAAGCATCTCTTTGTTTTTAAGCCCAGACTCCTATAAAAAACTTTTCCCGCAATTTGGGCATCGCCCACCGCATGCGGATTCTTCGCGGCTGAAGAACTCCAATGGCGCACCTCCGCAAGGTGCCCTCGCGCCCCTACCGCCCGTTCTTCGCCCAGCGGCAGGGGCAACTCAGCCTCCATGCGGCGGATGCCCGCGCTGGCTGTGGTGGCGGTGGCGGGCTTTAGTGCGTTCATGCTGTAAATCAGATATTTGTACAAAGTTATGCGGTATGCATATATAGGTATGCCCCGAGGCTCCGAGGCCCCGCTATTGCTATGCAACGTGTTAGGTGCATCATCATAATGATTGATGCTGCAAAGATAGTAAAATACTTTTAACCGACCAACATTTGGGGTGAATCTTTTTGCAAAAGTTTTGCAGAGAGCTCATCAATATCATAATCATCAATCACTTGACCAACAAAGCACATC
>JAFTDN010000135.1 GCA_017454165.1 Bacteroidales bacterium
CACTTGTATCTTTGCCTCCCGCCAACCACACCGTTCCTCGTGTATAGGGCGCTTTTGCACTTTGGACAATCCATGGTAATTACAATATTGGTTCAGGCCGCAAAGATACATATTATTTTCTATATTAGATTAACAATACCCGACAAGATACTTCCGGCAATGTCGAGATTTGGCGGCGGCAACAGGAGTTATAAAAAGACATCCGTCATCAAGAGGTTGAAGGAGTTTTTTGAGAAGTATCTGGGTCTATAATTACCGCAGCAACATTTTTACTTGGATGTTCTCGCCCGAGTGCATCCATTTTTTTATTCTGTTTCCCCCCACTTCCCCCACCTTCCCCATCAAGTTCAAGGGACGGGGCCGAGTATCCCATCCATCCCACCTATGACCACCGTCCCCACCTATGCAACCAGAGATAGGCCGACGGGCTAAATCTCGCCCTGCCGCCGCATGTGCTGGAAGAGGCGCGCCTCAAACCCCTCCTGCGGCGACACCGCTGGCGACATCACCAGCTTCTGGTCGGGGCCTATCAAGTAGTAGGTGGGATAGGCGCGCACATCGTAATCCTTTATCACCTCGGGCCTATTGCCGTAGTGCAAAAAGGTCCAGCTATAGCCCGTGCTCCTTAAAAAGCGGCTGATGTCCTCCCTGTTATCATCGGTGAGCACGGTAACAATCTCTAGGTGCTTGCTGTGGCGACCATAGAGCTGCTGCAGCAGGGCGAACTCCTGTATGCACGTGTAGCTCGATGTGGCGCAAAAGTTCAGGTATACATAGCGCCCCTCGAACTGATCCAACGACACTAAGCGGCCCGAGGTGTCGGCCAGTTCAAACGGCGTGGGCACGAAGCCCGGCAGCAGTCGGGTGATGCGGCTGCGGATGTTCTCCACAATCACGTAGTGCTCGGTGCTCACCACCGAACGATAGAGCTGCCCCAGGATGTCGAGCAGGGCCGAGCGCGAGTAGTCATCGTTGAAGAACTCATCGAATAGGCCCTTCATGATCACCATCTCCTTCAGGGTATCGTTGGCCAGCACCTGGTTGTTGCCCAGAGTGCGGCGCAGCTGCTCGAGGCTCTTGTCGCGCGAGATGTCGGTGCCCAGCGTTTTGCCCTGCGGCGTATTAGAGAAAAAGAAGAAGTACTTATCGTACACCATGTTGAACAGCTCCATATAGGCTGGGTTGGCGTAGCGCACGGGGCTGCGGAGGAAGTACTCATCGGAAATGGTCTTCGACTTCTGGTAGCGCGTAACCTGCTTGAGCAGCCCGTAGCGGTAGCGGCGGTAGTCATTGAAGAAGGGGTGCGTAGCCCCCTCGAATCGAGCGTCGATGCGGGCTATGAGCGAGTCGATGTTCATGCGCGAACGGCCCAGATAGGCATCGCGCACCAGCTGGTCGAAGTGCTCGTTGAACCGCAGGTCGAAGGCGTTAATCAGGAAGTTGAGCTCATCGGGGCCCACGCCCACCACGCCCAGCTGCATGTCCACCTCGCGGAAGAAGGGGTTTAGCCGCTGGGCCTCGGTCTTGGCCTCCTTGGGGGGCAGGGCCAGCTCGTAGCTACGCCCTGGCTCGGCGAAGAAGTAAGCGCGGTACACGCCTAGGTGGCACATCACCATGCATGTTTCATCGATTTGCAGCGGGCACTCAAAATGGCCGTCATCGGCCACGGTGCACCGCCCTACCTCACGCTCGGTGGCCGTGATGTAGTCAGAGTAGATGTAGAACCGCAGCTGATCGCCGCTGTGCGATGGGGCCGCGCCGTGCACCCGTACCGCCCCGCAGGCAGCGGGCGGAAGCAATGCGCAAATCACTAATAGCAAACACCTTATGCTCATCGAAAGGGATATTGGGTGATGTCGAGCCGCTGGGGTAGGAACGCCGAGGGGTCGCCGTGGTGCAGCAGGATGTCGCGGATGATGCTCGAGCTGATGGGCGTGTGCTCGGGCAGGGTGAGCAGAAATAGGGTTTCGATTTCGGGGTACATGGCCTTGTTCACCTGGGCAATGGCCCGCTCGAACTCAAAGTCAGCTGATGTGCGCAGCCCCCGCAGGATGAACCGCGCCCCCAGGCTCCGGCACAGCTCCACCGTGAGCCCCTCGTAGGCCATCACCTCCACGGCGCCGTGCTGAGCAAACACGCGCTCGATCATATCCACGCGCTGGCTCTCGGTGAACATGGTGCGCTTGGCCGCGTTGCGGCCCACGGCCACCACCACTCGGTCGAACATGGGCAGGGCACGCAGCACCACCGATTCGTGCCCCACCGTTATAGGGTCGAACGACCCCGGGAATACCGCTATCCTCTCCATCGTGCTCATTTAGGGCGTATGTCAGGAACAAAAACGGCGCAAGTTACTAATAATCTGACAAAAATCGTGCCCCAGTAAGCGAAAAACATCATCAAGCACCCCATTTAGATAGGGAGCAGACCCATCGGGCCGTATGCGAATTTGCATGCGCAAGCCCGTAACACAGGCCATTCGCAGTGCGCCGCCAAAAGTTTTCAACAGCTGCGCAAAAAAAATACCGCTGATTTTCAGGGCGATACACAGCAACATGTTGATAAGGAGAAAAATAAAGACCCAATCATTGGCAGATTGAAAAAAAGTCCGTACCTTTGCCGTCCGCTTATTATTCACCCAAACAGCAACACACAGCAGGTATTAACTTAACACACAGGATTTTACAGTGAACACACTAAGCTACAAGACGGTATCGGCCAACAAGGCCACCGTTACCAAGGAGTGGGTGCTGATAGACGCCACCAACCAGCCCGTGGGAAGGCTGGCCAGCCAGGTGTCGAAGATGCTGCGCGGCAAGCACCGCGCCAACTACACCCCCAACGTGGACTGCGGCGACAACGTAATCGTGATCAACGCGGAGAAGGTGCGCCTGACGGGCAAGAAGCTCACCGACCGGCAGTACGTGAAGCACACCGGCTACCCCGGCGGGCAGCGGCACTTCACCGCCAAGGACATGCTCAGCCGTGTGCCCGAACAGGTAGAGGGCAAACCCCTACGCCGCGAGCGTATGCGTGGTACCGCAGCATGGGTCATCGAGCACGCCGTAAAGGGGATGCTGCCCAAGAACCGGCTATCATCCGACCTCTTCAGCAACCTCTACGTGTACACCGGCAACCAGCACCCCCACGAGGCGCAGAACCCCAAACAAATCGATTTGAGCACCTTTAAATAGCTAAGAGCCATGCAAGTATATAACGGTTTAGGAAGAAGGAAATCGGCCGTAGCCCGCGTTTACATGCAGGCGGGCAAGGGCAACATCACCATCAATGGCCGCGATTTGGCCAACTACTTCGCCTCCGAGCTGCTACATTACGTGGTGAAGCAGCCCTTCATGGTGCTCAACCTCGAGGGGCAATACGATGTGAAGGTAACCCTCGACGGCGGCGGCCTCACCGGCCAATCGCAGGCCGTGCGCATGGGCATAGCCCGCGCCTTGGTAGAGATGAACCCCGAGTACAAGCCCGCCCTGAGGGCCGCAGGCTTCATGACCCGCGACTCGCGCAGCGTGGAGCGCAAGAAACCTGGCCAGCCCAAGGCCCGCAAACGCTTCCAATTCAGCAAACGCTAATCAACTGTTCAACCATCAACTCTTAACCATTTGGCAAACAACGTAAAATTGACCAGACTCCGCTAAGCCCGGACTACTGGCCAATTGCCAAACAACACAGAACACACAATGTCAAGGACCAACTTCAACGATCTACTCAACGCTGGTTGCCACTTCGGACACCTCACCCGCAAATGGAACGCCAAGATGGCCCCCTACATCTTCATGGAGAAGAACGGGATCCACATCATCGACCTGCACAAGACCGTGGTCAAAATCGATGAGGCCGCCGCTGCGGTGAAGCAAATTGCCAAATCGGGCCGCAAGGTGCTATTCGTGGCCACCAAGAAACAGGCCAAGGACATCGTGGCCGAACGCGTAAAGACGGTGAACATGCCCTTCGTGGTGGAGCGCTGGCCTGGCGGTATGCTCACCAACTTCCCCACCATCCGCAAGGCAGTCAAGAAGATGACCTCCATCGACAAGATGATGACCGATGGTACGTTCGACACCCTGTCCAAACGCGAGAAGCTGCAAATCTCGCGTCAGCGCGCCAAGCTGGAGAAGAACCTCGGCTCCATAGCCGACCTCGTGCGCCTGCCCGCCGCCCTGTTCGTGGTTGATGTGCAGAAAGAGTACATCGCCGTGAACGAGGCCAAGAAGCTCAACATCCCGGTAATCGCAATGGTGGATACCTGCTGTAATCCTGACCCCATCGACTTTGTGATTCCGGCCAACGATGATGCCTCCAAGTCCATCAGCCTTATAGTGGACACCATGGTGCGCGCCATAGAGGAGGGCCTGCAAGAGCGCAAGCTCGACAAGGACAAGGAGCCAGGCGACGACGAGGAGGCCGCCGAGCGGCCCGCACCCCGCACCCGCGCCCGCAAGGCCGAGCGGGTGAACCCCGAGGAGGCTGGCGAACGCCCCGCCCCTAGGGCATCGGCAGCCCGCGCCAAGAAGACCGAACCCGAAGAGGCAACCGCCCCCGCCGAGGAGGAGTAAAACACACAAGCAACCCTGAATAAATAGCACAATCTTATGGCTAACATAACAGCTGCAGACGTGGCCAAGCTCCGCAAGATGACCGGTGCTGGCATGATGGACTGCAAAAACGCCCTCACCGAGGCCGAGGGCAACCTCGACAAGGCCGTGGAGCTCATCCGTGAGCGCGGCAAGGCCATAGCCAACAAACGCGCTGGCCGCGAGGCCGGCGAGGGCGTGGGCTTGGCCAAAATCACCGCCGATGGCAAGAGAGGCGCCATCGTGGTGCTGAACTGCGAAACCGACTTCGTGGCCAAGAACCAAGACTTCATCGACATCGCCACCAAGATTCTCGACCACGCGCTGGCCAACAAGCCCGCCGACCTGGAGGCCCTCAAGGCTCAGAACATCGATGGCAAAAACACCGTGAACGAGCTGGTGATGGAGTTCTCGGGCATCACCGGCGAGAAGATGGAGCTCTCGCACTACAGCTTCGTTGAGGCCGAGTGCGTAGTGCCCTACATCCACCCCGGCAACAAGCTGGCCAGCATAGTGGGCTTCAGCAAGGCCATCGATGCCCAGGCGGGCAAGGATGTGGCCATGCAGGTGGCCGCCATGAACCCCGTGTCGATCTCGGAGGCCGACTGCCCCGCCGAGGTGGTGGAGCAGGAGCGCAACATCGCCATCCAGAAGACCCGCGACGAGCAGGTGCAGAAGGCCATTGAGGCCGCCATCAAGAAGGCCGGCATCAACCCCGCCCACGTTGATAGCGAGGATCACATCGAGTCGAACCAGGCTAAGGGCTGGATTACCGCCGAGGATGCCGCCAAAGCCCGCGAGATCATCAAGACCGTGGGAGCCGAGAAGGCCGCCAGCCTCGATGAGAAGATGATTCAGAACATCGCCAATGGCCGCGTGCAGAAGTTCTACAAGGAGAGCACGCTGATGAACCAGGAGTTCATCAAGGACGGCAAGCAGACCATTAAGCAGGACCTGCAGGGCGTTGATAAGGACATCCAAGTGGTAGGCTTCAAGCGCGTGTCGCTGTCGGTGTAAGGGCCGAGCACGACCACCGAACCCCCAGCCCCTCCCCGCCCAAAGAGCAGGGAGGGGCTTTTGCGTGTGCCAGGGAGCCATGATGAGCCTAAAGTAAAATAGCGGGGTGCGTTATTTTACTTTCCGCGCTCAAAGTAAAATAACGTGATGTTTATTTTACTTTCCGCGCTCAAAGTAAAATAAAAAGTCGTATCTTGCGCCTAAGATTATTGGTGAGATGATTGCATTAGAAAGCTATCTGTCTGGACATTACGAGCAGGCAGCTGGGTACAAGTATTTTGTGCCCTCCAAGATTGATGACGAGTGGACATGGAATGACCCCGCCATAAGCAGACTCTTAGAAAGGGCATCGCGGCGGCTTGGTGAGCTCAACTCGTACTCCCGTTTTTTGCCCAATATATACCTCTTCATCCTGCTGCACGTTACGAAGGAGGCTGTGCTGTCAAGCCGCATCGAGGGAACTCAAACCCACATGGACGAAGCCCTTTTGCCACAGTCGGAGATACGCGAGGAGCGCCGGAACGATTGGCAGGAGGTGCATAACTACATTGATGCCATCAACGATGCCATAGGCAAACTTGATAGTTTACCCATATCATCGCGGCTCATCCGCTCCACGCATAAAAGACTGCTCAGCAGCGTTCGGGGAGAACATAAGATGCCTGGCGAATACCGCACCAGCCAAAATTGGATTGGCGGTAATGCCATCGCCGACGCACGCTTCATACCGCCCCATCATCAGCTTATTGGGGATTTAATGGGCGATTTGGAGAAGTTCCTGAACAACCCCAATGTGAACGTTCCCGATTTGGTAAAAATAGCGATAGCGCACTACCAGTTCGAAACCATTCACCCATTCCTTGACGGCAATGGACGTATTGGTAGATTGCTAATTACGCTCTACATGGTACAGGAGAAAATGCTCGACAAGCCGCTACTCTATTTATCCACCTATTTTGAGAAAAGGAAAGACCTATACTATGACAACCTTAACTCGGTAAGGGTGCATAACGACATGTCCCATTGGATAAAGTATTTTCTTCTGGGCATTGAACAGACAGCAACACTTGCAATACAAACGCTTACAAAGATTATACAATTCAAAGAGGAAATCGAAAACCACATCCGCACCCACTACGGCAGGCGCAGTTCGAATGCCATACTACTTGTGCATCGGTTGCTTCAGAATCCAGTTATAACAGTAGATGATGCTGCCCAGATTTGTGGAGTTTCGTACAAAGCAGCAAATGACATAGTGAGACTTCTATGCCAGGACAGCTACCTTGAAGAGTTTACGGGTCAAAGTCGTAATAGGCTGTTCTCGTTTAAGCCTTATGCAGATTTATTTTTAGAATGAAGCATAATAGCTATGAAAGGTGACGCACAACCCCTAATAAAGTTCTTTGATGGATCAGACAAACGATTCATCATCCCTCTTTACCAGCGTAACTACGACTGGAAAGAAGAGAACTGCGAACAGTTGTTTCGGGACTTGATGAAACTGCATAACAGCGACCGCAGAAGCCACTTCTTTGGAAGTATTGTGTCAAGCATACAGTCTGGAACTGAAGACAGATTCATCATTGATGGTCAACAACGAATTACTACTGTTTCGTTGTTGCTCATTGCAATGGTAAATGCCAAGAAAGAAGGATTGATAGAAGCGACAGACGCTAAACTTGTAGAGAAAATCTTCAAGCGTTATTTGGTAGATGAGTATCAAGAGGATGAACGAAAGGTGAAGCTAAAACCGATCAAGAAAGACATGCTGTCTTTTGACGCTTTGCTGTATAAGCCTAAGGAGCATTATATCAATGAGTCGAATGTTACCCGCAACTACGACTTCTTCTATGATAAGATTATTCATTGTGGTTTGACCATTGATGAACTATTTGAGTCCA
>JAFTDN010000136.1 GCA_017454165.1 Bacteroidales bacterium
CATTTCTACGACTTCAACAAGTTCTTCACCACGCCGCAGATAAAGGTGTACAGGTACGACAAGGATAATATAGAACAAAGAGCCATCGACCTTTTTGCAACCACTATCCATGAGCTGGCGCATGCATCGCACTGGGAGATGTGCTACGACTACGGGCAGTATGTAGCAGACTGGTTTGACAACGGTGCAATTGTTCCCGAAAGTTGGGCCACTTGCATAGAACATGTCATTACGAACAATTTTTATCCTCCAATAAAGTCCAACTATGGATATGATAATGATAGGTTCGCAGATTATCAGAAATTAACGATCTTAAAATCAAAAATTGATGGGTATACTGGCATTTTCATAGATTGCATCGATAATTACAATCAAAGAGAAGTGTATAATAGCAATGATTATCCCTCAGATAGAGTGTCTGGATTTACTCTATCTCAAATAGAGAATGCCATAAAATTTGGAGCAAACGATACAACGGCACACGGCTTAGCCGCTATAATAAAGGGATTACGGCAATTCGATAATCCCACCAACGCACATCTCGAAGAATTATTCTCCAGCTACCGTAAATTAAAATAGCCATGAAACGAATAATCGCATCGGCCATATTGGCCTTCCCAATGCTCAGCAGCTGTTTGTGGATATTTTCAGAAAAATACGCGCACGTTACATACTATATCCACAACAATACCGACAAATTGGTTTCAATCATCGCTCACAAATCACTAATCATCAGGGGAGCCGATTCGATCCGATTAGTCACCAATCCATCTATCCCAAAAATAGATGCCGATACGGTCATAAGAATAGAACCGAATTGCAACTATATGAATCATCAAACTCGTAGAGGCGGTGGTTGCGGTTTTGATTTTTCATATTTAATAGAAGGTTTTGCCAACGAAAATAGCTACATCGATTCTACACTTGTACACTACCGCATAGATTCCTTAGAGATACTTTTCGGTACGGACAGACATTTAATCATAATAGGCGTTGGCAATACGGAGGCGTACAATGATTTCTGGAGGATTAACGAACGTGGATACAAAGAATGCTCCAGGCACAAAGGAGACTGCGAGTGTGTATTTAACTGCTACATCGCCGATGAGATGTACGAGCAAGCAACGCCGATTTGTAGATAGTAAATGCTTTTCTTTTATTTTTTCATCATCATGAATCACATTAAATTACATCTTTCAGCATCCATGGTCATAGCTTTCTCGTGGGTTTACGCGCACATCCACCGAGCGGCCTACACCTACTACTACCAGCACAGCCGCTGGGGCATCAAGTCGCCGCCGCTCGATGGCAAGCTGCTCAAGCAGCGCGTCCACATCGGGGCGATGGACAAGGCCGGGCGGGCGCATTTCTACGACTTCAATAAGTTCTTCACCACGTCGCAGATAAAGGTGTACAGGTACGACAAGGATAATATAGAACAAAGAGCCATCGACCTTTTTGCAACCACTATCCATGAGTTGGCGCATGCATCGCACTGGGAGATGGGCTATAGCTACGGCCAGTATGCGGTGGACTACATCTTTAGAAAGGCCATAATCCCCGAAAGTTGGGCATCGTGTGTGGAATATGTGGTTACAAACGATATTTATCCTCCGCAAACTTCAGATTACGGATGGGATGCTTTGAAATATGCAGATTATCAAAAACTCACAATAAAAGCTTCGAAAAAAGATGGCTACACAGGCGTTTTTATAGATTGTATTGATACCTATAATCAAAGAGAAAAAGAATTCTATAATGAGTTATATCCAATAGATAGGGTGTCAGGGTATAATCTTTCTCAAATAGAAAAGGCCATAAAGTTTGGCTCTAACGATACAACCGCCTATGGTTTGAAGGCCGTGATAAACGGTCTGCGACAATACAACAATCCAACAAATATTTATTTGGAGGAATTATTTTCTAATTACAGAAAACTAAATTAGATATGAAGAAATTAATGAATATTCTTACATTTTTTTGGTGCTTACATGTTGTAGCAGCTGTATGTGGGTAATGATGGAAAAGTACCATTATTGGACTCGTGTTTTGAGGAACAACCTGGATTGTTCTGTTAGAATTGTTGGTTACTCTTCACGAATCTATTCGGCAGACACACTCAATTTGCCCCAATTTATTTTTCATTCCGATACTTTATTGATAGAGTCCAACGGAAATTTAGAACAAAAAGAAGGAGGTTTTGGGCTTCATTGTGAGCCCTTGGATTTCAATAAATTCTTCCGTTCGAACACACCGTTTTATTATTGTGATACTATTCCTTACTATTGCGGAGATCTTGATTCAATAAAAATTATCTTTAATAATAACCGATTCATGGTTGTTCCTTTTAATAAGCTCTATGATTTTTGGGTGTTCGAGGGCAGAAGTGACGTTTCGTGTACGGAAAAAAAAAGGCGAGATCTGGAGCACACTCACCTATTTCATCACTGACGAGATGTACGAGCAGGCTGTGCCGATAATCTAAATTAATACTGAAATATGAAAACCTTGCTTTTCTATGTAATGCGTGTCGTAGCTGCTATTATGATAGTAGCAATTTTACCGCTGTTGTGCGGTTGTTTATGGATTTTTGCAGAAAAAGAAACATGTGCAACTGACATTATTGTGAATAAAACAAACAACCACATTCTAATCATATCACACAAATCTGTTGGTGATTATAACGACCCAAATCCATCTATGCATGTGGACACATGCTATATCGATACAATACAGATTAAACCTAATGAACAGCACGTTCATAAGCAATGCGATAGGGGTTATGCAGAAATACCTAAAAAATTTGAAAGGCTACTATATGATGGTTTCGTAACGGATTCGAGTGGTATTGTGATTTTTCCGAGTATAGATTCTGTGGAAATCATTTTTGATAATATGAGACGACGGATTTTAATCAAGAACTACGGATGTCATGATTTTTGTTTTAAAGAATTAAATGATTTTTGGGCTATTGAAGGCAGAAGCGATGAGTTTTGCAATCGTAAAAAGGGATTATGTAGGTGTACCTACGCATATTTCATAACAAACGAGATGTATGAGCAAGCCGAACCGATACGCAGATAGCCCTATTCCGCCAACTTATCGCCCAAGGCGTGGCCCGATCGTAGGAGACAGCCGTAACTGTGTGGCATGAACATTGTCGAATTGCCGAATAATCTGACCGTTCGTAGCGCGCATGGAGGATTTATTATGCGCCAGTGGGTAGAAGGTGCGTCTCGGGCCTTCGTTGTATGGGTGGGCATCGGGAAGCCGTTTGGGGCGCGGCGCGTATTCAGGCTGCGCTCCCAGCTTTTGAATGCAGGCATGTCAGAAAAATGCGCTACATTTGCGCGGTGCGCATGGGGCCGCTGAGATTGCTGTGCGCTGATGTTATGTATTGTCAATCATATATTTACAACAATTGAGCTCCGCCCATCGGCTATACGCAATATTTGGGGTGCATGTGCTGCATAGCCTTAGCCCTCAGCTGTTTAATGCGGCATTTGTTGGCATGGGCATCAACGCTCGCTACCTGCGTATAAGGCCCGCCCACGTGAGCCAAATCGTTGACCTCATGCGCGCTATGCCTCTTGCGGGAGCCAACATCACCACACCATTCAAGGCCGATGTGATGCCCCACCTGAGCTGGATTGCGCCCGAGGCCATGGCCATTGGCGGGGTGAATGTGGTGGTGAACGATGGCGGGCGGCTCTTGGGCTATAACACCGATTACATCGGTGCTGCACGCTCACTGGCCGAGGCGGGTTGCGAACTTGGACGCTGCCGAAGCTTGGTGCTCGGCGCGGGCCCCGCCGCTGCCGCCGCCGCCTATGGGCTTAGGGCTGCTGGGGCCGAGGTGTACGTGGCCAACCGGACGCACGGGCGGGCCGCAGCGTTGGCTCGCCGGCTGGGATGCTGCGCGGTGCGCGTGGACGAGCTGAGGGGGCTTCTGCCGCAGCTCGATGTGTTGGTATCGGCCCTGCGGGCCGATGCCAACATGCTGCACGATGTCAAATTGCGTCCAGGGCAGTGGGTGCTCGATGCCAACTACAAGCGCTCGCCCCTGCTGGAGCAGGCCCATGCGAAGGGTTGCCGCGTGGTGTCGGGACGGCGATGGCTGCTGCACCAGGCCCTCCCCGCTATTGAGCAGTTCTGCGGCGGGCTGCCCGATATGACGGCCCTTGAGGCTGCGGTGGAACGCGATGTGGATTGTAGAAGTCTGGTGGTCAGCGGTATGTCTGATGGCTCCGCGCTTCGTGCCGACCTGCTGGTGGTCGATGTGGCCAATGTTAAAGCCATAGCCGATGAGGAAATACGTTGTGCCATCGGCGATTAGCGGGGTTGTAGCCGCGCCGCCCTCGAAAAGCGTTGCTCAGCGGGCGATAGCCATGGCGGCCATGGCCCACGGAATCTCCACGCTGAGGCATGTGGGCCGTAGCGACGATGTCAGGGCGGCCATGGAGGCGGCCCTCGCGCTGGGTGTGCGGATAGATGGGGTGCCTGGCAGTGAGCTGCGTGTGCATGGCGGTCAGCTGAGGGCCATGGGGACGTTGCCCTGCGGCGAGTCTGGCTTGGCCCTACGCATGTTCGCGCCCATAGCGGCCACTGTCGGTGGGCCGGTGCAGCTCACGGGGCGGGGGTCGTTGTTGCGGCGGCCACTGGCGCCGATCACGGATGCGCTCGGGCAGCTAGGGGTGGAGTGCCACCCCACGGGCGATGGGCTACCGCTCACGGTGCGCGGCCCCATGCGACCGTGCGGTACGGTGCGCCTCGATGGCTCGCACGGCTCGCAGGTGCTCACCGGCCTGCTGATGGGCCTTGTGCGCACGGGCCTATCAGCTCGGCTCTGCGTGGACAACCTGAAAAGCAAACCTTACATCGACCTTACCATCGCCATGATGCGCCAATTCGGCGTTAGGGTGGATGCGCTGACGCACGACGAGTTTTACATTGCGCCGTTTCAGCGATACCTGCCCAGCCATGTCGATGTGGAGGGCGATTGGAGCGCGGCTGCGCTCTGGCTCGTAGCTGGCGCATTGGCCGGCGATGTGGTGGTGAACAATTTAAAAAACAGTAGCTTGCAGCCCGATGCGGACATAGTGCAGGTGCTGCGTGATGCTGGAGCGCGGGTGGTGCTGATGGATGGCGGGGTGCGGGTGCAGCGCGATGGGCTTAAGGCATTTGTGTACGATGCCACCCACAGCCCCGACCTATTCCCGCCGCTCGTTGCGCTGGCTGCCAATTGTGTGGGAATTAGTGAGATACGCGGTGCATCGCGTTTGCGCCATAAGGAAAGCGATAGAGCGGAGGCCCTAGTCGTGGAGCTTGGAAAGATGGGCATACGTATTGATATTCATAATGATACTATGTTTGTGCATGGGGCTAAACCTCGCAGCGCAGCGCTTAGCTCGCACGGGGACCACCGCATGGTCATGGCCTGCGCCGTGGCCGCCCTGATGTCCGATTCCGAGGTGCAGATAGATGGGGCAGAAGCCGTTGACAAAAGTTACCCCGGCTTTTGGGATGAGCTGCACCGGCTGCAGGCGAACCCGCATGGGTGCTGCGGCGTATAAATGTAGCGTGATACCATGAATAGTTGGGGTAATAATTTTAAAATCAGCATATTCGGAGAATCGCATGGCGAGGCCCTAGGGGTGGTGGTCGATGGAGTGAGGCCGGGCCTGCCGCTGGACGCGGAGCAGATGCTCCCCGACTTGACCCGCCGCAGGGCAGGGGGGCAGGGCACCACAGCCCGCCGCGAGCCCGATACGCCGCAGATTGTGTCGGGGCTGTTCCGCGGGCGCACTACTGGCGCACCGCTCGCCGTGATGTTCCGCAATGTCGATGCCCAGGCATCCGATTACGAGAGGTTTATAGATACGCCTCGGCCCAGCCATGTCGATTTTGTTGCATCGCGTAAATATCATGGATACAATGATTTCCGTGGAGGGGGGCATCTTTCCGGGCGGCTCACTCTGCCCCTGGTGGCTGCGGGCGTGGTGGCCAAGCTGCACATAGCCCCAGTGGTGGTGCGGGCGCGGCTGCTGTCGGTGGGCGGAAGCCCCAACGTGGAGCAGCAAGTGGCCCAGGCCCAAGCCCAGTCCGATTCGGTGGGAGGGCTGGTGGAATGCGAGGCCACGGGGCTGCCCGTGGGTGTGGGCGAACCACTGTTTGGCTCGGTGGAGTCGGCCATCGCCGCACTGGCCTTCGCCATTCCAGGAGTGCGGGGCGTGGAGTTCGGAGCGGGTTTCGCCGCCGCTGCCATGCGCGGCTCGCAGCACAACGATCCCATCGTGAGCCCCGATGGGCGCACCAGCTCCAACCATGCCGGTGGGGTGGTGGGGGGCATCACCAATGGCAATGCATTGATTTTCAGGGTGGCCGTTAAGCCCACGGCGAGCATAGGGGGGGAGCAGCGCACCCTGAACATGATGACGGGCCAGTTGGAGCCCCTACAGATAGGTGGCCGCCATGACGCATGCATAGCCCTGCGTGTGCCAGTCGTGCTCGAGGCCGTAGCGGCCATCGCCCTGGCCGACTTGATGTTGGCCCATAGGATGCATAATGTGTAGGTTAAATGTTTGACTATAAGCGATAAGTTGAGATGAAAGCGAGAATTTTGTATTTTGTGCTGCTGCCGACCCTGTTGGGCTGCTTTATTAACAGCGAAGAAATCAAGCAGCGGGCTGTTGAGATGATAAACCGTGGCGAGGCCGACTGTGTGATGGTGTGCGCCAATGGGGAGCAGATTATCGAGCAGGGGCGCGGGCTTAGCCCACTCCTGAGCATCTACGAGCAGCATCCCGGTGCCATGCATGGTGCTATTGTGGTCGACAAGGTGATTGGCCGCGCTGCAGCCATGATTTTGCTTGAAGGCAAGGCGGCAATGGTGCATGGCATACTGATGAGCGAGGATGCGTATGAACTGCTATGGAAAAAGGGGGTCAGGACGTCGTATGGCGAACTGGTGCCCCGCATCCTCAACCCCCAGCGCGATGGGCTGTGCCCGCTCGAGCAGTCGGTTGAAGGCATAAGCAACCCGAAGCAGGCCATCGAGGCCATAAAACAGCGTATTTCTGAACTTTCGGCGGGAGCGCATTAGGTCAATCGTAAATTAGACCCAATATAAATTAGTATGACTTGAGGTAAATATCTGAAATATAGATATTTATATACGGTCGAAAAAGCTCAAAATCTTGGGCTAAGTGTTTTATTTGCCGTAACTTTGTACCCAAATTTTCATTGTCGAACCAATATTACAACACAATGGCTGAAAAGCAATTCATCACCTGTGATGGTAACTACGCTGCTGCCCATATCGCCTACATGTTCAGCGAGGTGGCTGCAATCTACCCCATCACCCCGTCAAGCCCCATGGCCGAGTACATCGATGAGTGGGCCGCCGGCGGACGCAAGAATATCTTCAACGAAACCGTTAAGGTTGTTGAGATGCAGAGCGAGGCTGGTGCCGCAGGTGCAGTGCACGGCTCGTTGCAGGCTGGTGCGCTAACCACCACCTACACCGCATCGCAGGGCCTACTGCTCATGATTCCCAACATGTACAAGATTGCAGGCGAGCTGCTGCCCGGCGTGTTCCACGTTTCGGCACGCGCCTTGGCGGCTCAGGCACTGTCGATTTTCGGCGACCACGCCGACGTGATGAGCGCACGCCAAACGGGCTTCGCCCTGCTGGCCACCAGCTCGGTGCAGGAAATCATGGATCTGGCCCCCGTAGCCCACTTGGCCGCCATCAAGAGCCGTGTGCCTTTCCTCCATTTCTTCGACGGTTTCCGCACATCGCACGAGATTCAGAAGGTTGAGGCTCCCAGCCAGGAGGCTTTGGCCAAGCTAATCGACCAAAAAGCCCTGAAGGCTTATCGCGATAGCGCCCTGAACCCCGAGCATCCCGTAACCCGTGGTACGGCTCAGAACCCCGACATCTACTTCCAAACCCGCGAGGCGCAGAACAAGTACTACGACGCGCTGCCCGAGATTGTGGCCACCTACATGGATGAGGTGAGCAAACTCTGCGGTCGCACCTACAAGCCCTTCACCTACTACGGCGCAGCCGATGCCACCGATGTGATTGTGGCCATGGGTTCGGTTACCGAGACCATCAAAACCGTGGTGGATCACCTGCAGGCTCAGGGCAAGAAGGTGGGCGTTATCACCGTACACCTCTACCGTCCGTTCAGCGTGAAACACCTGATGGACGTGATGCCTAAGAGCGCAAAGAACATCTGCGTGCTCGACCGCACCAAGGAGCCCGGCGCCAACGGCGATCCGCTGTACTTGGACATCGTGGAGGCCTTCAAGGGACGCAACGACCTTTGCATCATCGGCGGTCGCTACGGCCTCAGCAGCAAGGATACCACCCCCGCACAAATCATCTCGGTGTACAACAATCTGGCCGGCGAGAAGAAGAACCAGTTCACCATCGGTATTGTCGATGATGTTACCTTCAAGTCGCTGCCCGTGCTGCCCGAAATCAGCATCCTGCCCAAGGGTACTTTCGAGGCCAA
The DNA here is from genome assembly GCA_017454165.1 of Bacteroidales bacterium. Lineage (GTDB taxonomy): Bacteria > Bacteroidota > Bacteroidia > Bacteroidales > Tenuifilaceae > RGIG6076. The sequence goes on from JAFTDN010000136.1 coordinate 8,523, forward strand.
ATTCTACGGCTTGGGTGCCGACGGTACTGTAGGTGCTAACAAGAACAGCATCAAGATTATTGGCGACAACACCAATAAATATAGCCAGGCTTACTTCGACTACGACTCGAAGAAATCGGGCGGCTACACCTGCTCGCACCTGCGCTTTGGCGACAGCCCGCTGCCCGCTCCCTACCTAGTTGGAACGCCCGACTTTGTGGCCGTTCACGTGCCCAGCTACCTGCGTAAGTACGACTGCCTGCGCGGCCTGAAGGACAACGGCACATTCCTCTACAACTCGCCCTGGAGCGTTGAGGAAACCAAGAAAAACCTGCCCGATTTTGTGAAGAAATATCTTGCCCTGCACAAAATCAGCATGTACATCATCGATGCCACTAAGATTGCCACCGAGATTGGCTTGGGCAACCGCACCAATACCATCCTGCAGTCGGCATTTTTCAAGATTTCTGGCGTAATCCCCTACGATTTGGCCGTTGAGCAGATGAAGAAATTCATAGTGACGAGCTACGGACGCAAGGGCGAGGACATCGTGAACAAGAACTATGCAGCCGTTGATCGCGGTGGTGAGATTGTCAAGATTGACATCCCCGCCGAGTGGGCCAGCCTGCCCTGCGGCACCGAGTTTGAGGTGGAGAAGCATGCTGGCGACCCTGAGTTCATAGCCAAGGTGATGCGCCCCATGGTGGCCCAGTGCGGCAGCGACCTGCCCGTGAGCGCCTTCGCCGAGTGCATCGACGGCACATTCCCCGCTGGTACCACTGCCTACGAGAAGCGCGGTGTGGCCTCAGTGGTGCCCGAGTGGGTGTCGGCCAACTGTATTCAGTGTAACCAGTGCTCGCTGGTTTGCCCCCACGCAGCCATCCGCCCCGTGGTGATGACCGACGACGAGCTCAAGGCCGCCCCCGCCTCGATGAAGACCGCCGACATCAAGATGCCGAAGGAGATGGCCGGTATGCACTTCCGCATGCAGGTCAGCGCTATGGACTGCACGGGCTGCGGCTGGTATGCCTGCGAACACCGCTTAATCAAATACACGACAGTGAGCAACTGCGCCGACGTCTGCCCCGCCAAGGAGAAGGCCCTCGTGATGAAACCCTTCCTCACTGCATTTGATTTATTCAGCGGTGTTCGGTTCACCCTTCGGGCGTTCGAGAGCCAGCTCCACGAGGCC
>JAFTDN010000137.1 GCA_017454165.1 Bacteroidales bacterium
GCAGATAAGACAAAGGCCACCTCGAAAAAAGCCGCTACCGCCACAAAGACCGACAAGGTAAAGGTCGCAGCTGCACCTAAGGCGAAAGCTGCTGAGGCTAAGGCAGATAAGACAAAGGCCACTACGCAAAAAGCTGCCACCGCTGCAAAGACCGACAAGGTAAAGGTCGCCACTGGCACTAAGGCGAAAGCTGCTGAGGCTAAGGCAGATAAGACAAAGGCCACCTCGAAAAAAGCCGCTACCGCCACAAAGACCGACAAGGTAAAGGTCGCAGCTGCACCTAAGGCGAAAGCTGCTGAGGCTAAGGCAGATAAGACAAAGGCAGCTGCACCAAAGACTGGCAAGGTAAAAGCAACTGAGTCCTAAAACAGACAATCAAAGTCCTCCACACCAAAAAGCTATCAATCCTCCAGCGCACCTCCACCATAACAGCCTCCCCGCGATGCGCTATTTTTTTCGCAAAGACCAACGCCTAAACAAAGAGGCCGACATCACGCCCATATTTAGGTCGGGGCGGGCTACCTTCTCATTCCCCATCAAGTGCATATACAAGCTGGTGCCCGCCGACCCACCCGATGGGCCTCCGTGCCGAGTGCTGATAGTGTCGGGCAAAAGCTACCTAAAACGGGCCCATAAGCGCAACTCCGCCAAACGCCGGATGCGCGAGGCATATAGGCTCAACATACACACCATCGTACCGCCAGCAGGGCATAGGCTGCACATGGCCCTGCTATATGTGGGTCGCAACGTGCGCCCATATGCCGAGATTGAAAATAGCATCAAGATGATACTCAGAGACATCGCTAGCCAGATGGGCTAAACAACGGAGCCCCATGCGGATACTCACCCTCATACCCATACTGCTGGTGCGGCTATACCAAACGCTCATATCGCCGCTATTCCCCGCCAGCTGCCGCTTCACCCCCACCTGCTCCAGCTATGCCATAGAGGCCCTCCAGAAGTACGGGCTGCTAAAGGGTAGCTACCTTACCATCAAGCGTTTGCTACGATGCCATCCATGGGGAGGGTCGGGCTACGACCCCGTGCCCTAAGCACGGCTAATGGGCATCGAGCCAAGAGGGCCCCGTGCCTACCTCCACCACCAGCGGTACGCTCAGCTGCGCGGCCCGCTCCATGCCCCGTACCACCAGCTCGCGCACAGCCTCCAGCTCGGTGCGCAGCACATCGAACACCAGCTCATCATGCACCTGCACAATCATCTTGGAGCGCAGGCCGCAGCGCTCCAGCTCGCGGGGTATGCCCACCATGGCCAGCTTTATGATGTCGGCGGCAGAGCCCTGTATGGGGGCATTGATGGCATTGCGCTCGGCCATGCCGCGCACGTTAGCATTGCCCGAGCGGATGTCGGGGAGAACCTTGCGACGGCCAAACATGGTGAACACGGCTCCGCGCTCACGGGCCTCGGCCACGCAACGATCCATGTAGCGCTTCACGTCCTGATACGTATTGAAATAGTTATCTATCAGCTCTTTAGCATCCGTGCGACTGATGCCCATGCGCTGGGCCAAGCCGAAGGCCGATATGCCGTAGATCATGCCGAAGTTGGCCGTTTTGGCGCGGCTCCGCTGCTCTTTGGTTACCTGGTCGAGCGGCGTTTTGAAAATCTTGGCCGCCGTGGCGGCGTGGATGTCCTCACCGCGCCGAAATGCCTCCAGCATGTGCGCATCGCCGCTGAGATGGGCCATCAGGCGCAGCTCTATCTGCGAGTAGTCGGCGGAGAGCAGCAGGTGGTCGGCATCGCTGGCGATGAAGGCCCGCCTTATCTCGCGCCCATTGGCCTCGCGTATGGGGATGTTCTGTAGGTTGGGGTTGTTGGAGCTGAGGCGGCCCGTGGAGGCCACTGCCTGATTGAATGAGGCGTGAATGCGTCCCGTTTTGGGGTTCACCATGGTGGGCAGCGTCTCCACGTATGAGGAGAGCAGCTTTTTGGCAGACCGGTAGTTAAGCACCTGCTGCACAATAGGATGCGCATTGGCGTACTTGAGTAGCTCGTCCTCGCTGGTGGAGTACTTTTGGGTCTTGGTGCGCCCCACCTTGCTGTCGGCGGCAATGCGGAGCTTGCCGAATAGCACCTCACCCAGCTGCTTTGGTGATGAGATGTTAAGCGCGGGCTCATCAGCCATGCGGCGGACGTCAGCCTCAATACCGTCTATCTGCTGCCTAAGCGTTTGCGCGAATACCCCCAGCCCACCAGCATCGATGCGCACCCCTGTGAGCTCCATGCTGGCCAGCACACCTATGAGCGGCTCCTCTATGCTGGTGTACAGCTCCATCAGGTTTTGCCGCTGTAGGTCGGCAAAAAGCACCCGTTTGAGCTGCAACGCGATGTCGGCATCCTCGCAGGCGTAGGTGCAGAGCCGTTCGGGGTCGGCATCGCGCATGGTGCGCTGAGGCTTGCCAGGCTTCCCTATTAGCTCATCTATGGCTATCATTTTGTAACCCAATATGTTTTCGGCCATCATGTCGAGGTTGTGCCGCATGTCGGGATAGAGCAGGTAGTGAGCCAACATGGTGTCGGCCAGCGGGCCGCGCACGTAAAGGCCGTACTGGGCCAGCATCTTGAGGTCGAACTTGACGTTCTGCCCCACCTTGACAATGCGTTCGCTCTCAAACACGGGGCGGAGCACCTGCAGGGCCAGCTCAGCCTGCTGGCGGTCAAGGGGCAGGGGAATCCATCGGGCGGTGTGCGGGTCGGTGGAGACCGATATGCCCACCAGCTCGGCGGTAAGGGGGTCGAGGCCGGTGGTCTCGGTATCGAATGCGAACTCGGCGCACCGCATCAGCTCCTGGGCTAGGGCCTCTAGCTCGGCAGGCGAGCTGATGGTGCGATAGTCCACCGGGTAGTCGGACACGGAGTTGAGGGCCGATGCCGCAGCGATGGCGGGCAGCGGCTCGCCAAAGTCGAGCGTACCCTGTTGCGTGGAGGCTGGGGTGCCGCTCGGCGATGCAGCTAAACCCAGCTCGCGGACGAGCGCCCGGAACTCCAGCCGCTCGAAGAGCTGGAGCAGCACCGGGGTGTCGGGCTCCCGCACGACCAAATCGTCGTATTGCAGGCCCAGGTCGAGGTCGGTGCTGATGGTGACCAGCTGGCGGTTGAGGGCCAGCAGCTGGTGCGAGCTGTCGAGGTGCTGGCGCAGGGCTGGCGTGAGCTGGGCGGTGTGGGCCAGCAGCTGGTCCACAGAGCCATGCTCGGCGATGAGCCGCAGGGCGGTCTTCTCGCCCACCTTGTCCACCCCTTTAATGTTGTCGGCGGCATCGCCCCATAGAGCCAGCACGTCGATGAACTGGGCGGGCGAGCTTAGGCCCGTGCTAGCACAGAACGAGTCGGCAGTAACAATTTCGGCCTGCTTGCCGCTGCGCGATGGCTTGGCAATGCGCACGTTTGGGGCCAGCAGCTGGGCGTAGTCCTTGTCGGGGGTAACGATAATCACCTCGAACAGCTGCGGGTCGGCCTGGACGGCCAGCGAGCCTATCACGTCGTCGGCCTCGAATCTGGGCAGCTCCACTATGGGCACACGCATGGCCCTCAGCACGTCCTTGATGATGGGCACCGAGGTGCGGATGTCCTCGGGGGTGGTCTCCCGCTGGGCCTTGTAGGCGGGGTAGAGCTCGGAGCGGAACGTTCCGCCGGGCAGGTCGAAGCCCACGGCCCAGTGGGTGGGGTCAAACTGCTGCTGGGCATCGAGCAGCGACTTCAGGAAGCCATATATTGCCGACGTGTTCTGTCCCTGACTATTGCGCATGGGGCGGTTGATGAAGGCATAGTAGGCCCGGTATATCAGCGCGTAGGCATCGAGCAGTAGCAATCGGTTCATGAGCGGAGGGGGTTATGGGTTGTCGGAGGCGTACCACTCGGCGAAGGCCGAGGCGGTTTCGTGCAGGCGCAGGTGGTGCAGGCTTACGCCCTGTGGCAGCGCGGGGCCGATGAGGGAGGCGAAATGGGCCAACAGGTTCTCGCAGGTGGGCTGGAACGGGAGGGGCACCACGCGTTCGAACCCCTCGGCCTCAAGCCGTTGATGGATGGTGCTACCCTGCTTGATGGCCACAGCATGGTCGAATCGACTTATTATCAATTCGTTCACAAGATGCTTGAGGTCGGAGAAGTCCACCACCATGCCCTGCTTTGGGCTCTGGGGGGCGGGGTTGGGCTGGCCCAGCAGACACACATCGAGCACGTAGGAGTGGCCATGCAGATGGCGACATGGGCCATCGTGGCCATCGAGGGCGTGGGCCATCTCGAAGCGGAAGGTCTTTGTAACGCGGATGTTGTGCATATCTACTAGCGGCTAAACAACTCAGAACCAGCGTTTTTTTACAAAATAAATGATGGCCACCAGCGAGCACACCAGCGATATGAGCAGGATGATGAAGAAGCCGTAGGGGTTGCTCTCCATGCCGTTGGGGACGTTCATGCCGAAGAGGCTGGCCACCAGCGTGGGGAGCATCAGTATGAGCGATATGATGGTGAGCTGTTTCATCACCGCGCTCAGGTTGTTGGAGATGATGCTGCCGTAGGTCTCTGTGAGGCTGCTCAGGATGTCGGAGTACACGTTGGTGGTCTCCATAGCCTGCCGCAGCTCAATCTCTACGTCTTCCACCAAATCCTCATCGTAGGTATTCTTGTAGTTGCGCAGGTTTTTAATGCGGTGGAGCAGCATGTCGTTGCCGCGCAGCGAGGTGGTGAAGTACACCAAGCTTTTCTCGATGCGGAGCAGCGATTGGAGGTCGCGGTTCTTCACCGATTGCTCCAGCTCGCGCTCGGCCACGCTGATGCTCACGTTGATGCGCTTGAGGTACTTGAGAAACCACACGCTCGACGAGAGCATGAGCCGCAGCACCAGGTCGAAGTAGTCGGCGTAGTTGATGCCCTTGCGCACCGAGTGCTGTATGAAGTCGGAGGCCACTGGCACCTGATGGAAGCACACGGTGGCGAACACATCGTCCTTGAACATGATGCCCAGCGGCACGGCCGAGTAGGGCACCCGCTCATCGGCGGGGTTGTGGTAGGGCAGGCGCAAGATGATGAAGAACCAGTTGTCCTCGAACTCTATGCGGGGCCGCTCGTCCACGTCCTCCACATCGTTGTAGAAAGCCTCTGGAATCTCCAGCTCGCCCATCAGGTAGTCGCGCTCCTCCTGCGTGGGGTTCTCCACATGCACCCAGCACTCCGGCTCCCATTGCGGGCAGGGCTCAATCCCCTTGCCATTTCTCCAATAGGTAATCATGCAATTAGCCTCCAATTCATTGGTTGAACAGAGGTTACGCATGGCTACCCCCATTCAACGGTTAACACTCAGGGTGATAATCGTCCATACAAAGATTAGCGATGGTTGCTGCCGCAAAGGTATAAAAATTATCGGTACGGGCCACCCCGTCGGCCCATTAAGTTTGGCCCCGCGGGCGGGGGCACCTGCATGATGGGGGCAGTTCGGGCGTTCTAGCCTCAGTGGCTCCATGGTGTGCCGCCGATGTGGTGGATATGTTTTACCTACCGCTACATATCTGGCATTCACCTTGTTAGCAAACATTAACCATGATTGTTAATGAAATTTATGAGATAAAATTTGGAAATCCCCCCCCCCTATACCTTTGCTATCCGTTGGCTAGGGAACAGGGGCCCCTGACCAATAGATGAATAAGCCCCATGATCGTTACCGCTATGAAAGCAAAACGTTTAGTCGCAACCTCTGCTGTTGCTGCCGCAGGCGCAGCAGTTGCTGCTGGTTGCTGCAACTGCAACTGTTGTTGTTGCTGCTGCTGCGCGGCTTAAGCTGCACCGTGAGGCCGGCGATGGCCAGCCTCACGGTAAACGAAAATCCACTCACCCCACATACTATGTCCCTAAGGAAAGCTTTTGACATCTTCAACGACAAAGAGAATGGCGGCTACCAGATTCGAACCAAGAGCGAGATCGTCGTCGTCGAGTTCGACAATCCGCAGAAAGAATCCATATTCAACGCCATTGTAGACCTATACGATGGCCATCCGATTCTATCTTTCGACTTCATCATGAACAGGCTATCAGACCAATACACATCCGATGATATCACCGATGTTGTCCAAGAGCTCCTGACTTGCGGTGTGCTCACCCACGACAACCTTATGTTTTCTACAGACAGCCTATCTGCCCCAACCAATTATTCCCAGGAGCTGTCCACCAATGCTGACGCGGCGGGCAGATATGCCGTAGGGCTCATTGGCGAGGGCGAGATGGCCGAGCTGCTAGACAGGAAATCGCAAGCACTTGGATTTAAATCTTTCACAGCCACCAAGCTCCCCGCTGAGTTCCACAAATACGAGATGGTTGTTGATAAGATATTCGCCGCACACGATTTTATCATCGTAGACAGCACCCGGTGGAATCCATATGCCCTGAACATCATAAACACCATTGCACTTGCACATAACAAACCATGGATTCTTGTCGAAGGAAAAACGTCGTCCATACATTTCGGCATCAGCCCAATTTTTCATGGGAAACATACTGGATGCTACGAATGTTACCGCAGCCGGCTTCGGAGCAACGACGAATTCATCTCCTACACCTCAGCATATGAAAATTTTCTACAATCCAACCATATCCAATCTAAGGCCGATAGCACCCATGTCTTCATATTAGAGCTCGCGGCATCAATCATCATCATGGACATCGCGAGATACCTGTGCAATTGGTACGTTCCAGAAACATGGCGCACAAATATCACCATCAACATGCAAAATTACAAAATAGAGCACCACCATTTCTTAAAAGCACCATTATGCCATTGCTGCAAGCCAGAATTAGACTACAGCCCATATCCATGGTTAGAGGAGGTAACGCTTAAGTAGCAAACACATGATTATCACTAGGAATAACCACATAAACACAAAAAGGCTAATCTCACATAGGCTAGGCATCATGCGAGGATTGTCGAAGCTACCCCGATTGCACAAAGATCCATTCGTAAACGCGTTTGGCATGTGGCCATGCGACACAACGATGCTAAACGGTGAAAAGTTTGAGGGGCGAAGCAGCGGTTGCAATTTTTCAATGGTAGACGCTTACATGGGAACTGTAGGTGAGACAATAGAGCGATATTGCCCCGCTTTTTACGACATGGGAAAGATGTATCATGGGTGCTACACAGACATATCCAACTTGGCCATACCCCCATCAGAATACGCCCTATTCCATCAAAAACAACACGCATACTACAAAGATAAAAAATACACCATGGGAAAATTTGATGAACGCACCTCGATTTTTTGGGACACATGCATAGACCTGACAAATGGGAAGAACACCTACGTCCCCGCTGCATTCATATATCTACCATGGACAAAAGATTCTCAATGGATTACTGTGGGAACGTCAACAGGCCTAGCCGCGCACACAGACTACTATGCCGCCATTTTAACAGCACTATACGAAATTATAGAGCGCGACTCATTTGTCATCACGTGGCATCAAAAAATATTTAGCCATAAAATAATTATAGACAACAACATACAATCATACATAAACAAAATATTCCCAACCAAATACGAATGGCACCTATTTGACATTACCTATGATATAAACATTCCCACCGCGTTCGGGATATGCTTTGGCGAAGCAGAGTATGGGAAGTTCATGGCCGTAGGTACAGCCTGTCGGAGCAATCTGGCCGATGCTTTACGGAAGGTAATACTAGAGATTGGACAATCTGTAAGCTACTTCCGTTACCTACTAGGTGCAAAAAAAGAGTGGACACCCAGCGACGACTTCGATTCTATCCTAAACTTTGAAGATCATTCCATTCTGTACATCAAAAAAACAGAATTGCAAAAAGTGATGGACACCTGGAGATATGCCCCAGAAACAAAACGCATCAATTTTCACGACCGCACCGTACCAAATTGCAAGGAACAGATTTTTAAAATAGTTACCACCCTCAAAACCAACGGCTACAACGTATTGGTCAAAGACCTTACAACCCCAGACGTAAATCAAATCGGATTCCACTGCATAAGGGCTGTCGTACCGCAGCTACTGCAAATGGGGGGTGCCTATCCATTCTATTTTTTAGGGGGTAAAAGGCTCTACGATGTACCACAAAAATTAGGGCACAAAAGCCTATCATTTGAAGAGCTCAACAAATTTCCCCATCCATTCCCTTAAACCGAGGCCATGATTACTAAAACACAACGTATCATCTCCAGCATCGACTCTTCCGTCCAAAATCCCATGCATATCGCGGATATGCTATCGATGTGGTATCATGAGAATTCAAAGCTAGACAGGCTGGACATAATCAGACAAGGAGAAATGATTGGCGCGTTTTCATCCCCATATCTGCTAAAGCGAGCAAGCCAGCCATACAAATGTTTCACTGGGAGCAGGATATACCCAATGTCCGAATACGGCAACACCCCTCTACCCCAGAAAGGCCTCTTCGCTTCTATGCAAAACCGCAGGAGCATCCGCACATACAACAGCCTTCCAATTTCTATGTTCGAGCTATACCTCCTATTGCACCACGCATATGGCATTACCGCAGAAAACCAAATTAACGGAGCCGATGGAACTTGGGCATACCGCTCTGTTCCATCAGGGGGCGCACTATACCCCCTAGAGCTATATGTATACCTCCACCGAAGCCCATTGCCACAAGGAATATACCACTATCGGCCCGACATAAACGCCCTCGAAGCCATTGCAAATGGCGATCACATGCCGATTTTGAAACAAAACATGGTCGCAGAACCGTATATCAACATCGACACTGCAAACTGCATCGTACTCATATCATCGATAATGGAGCGGACTTTGCTAAAATATGGGGAGCGCGGATACAGATTCATCCTACAAGAGGTTGGATTTGTGGGGCAGAATATTTCTCTAACCTGCGAGGCCTTAGACATGGCGTCATGCATGATAGGCAGCTTCTTTGACAATGAAATAAACAAACTAATTGATGCTGACGGCGTAACAGAGACTACCCAAGCCGTCATTGCCCTTGGCAAAAAAACCATAACAACATGAATATCAACGCCAATCATATAAACTACACGCGTAACGGCAAGCACATCCTGAACGACATCTCGTTTGAGATTGCTCCGAGCGATCGATGCGCCATATTGGGGCATAATGGCTCCGGAAAAACATCGCTATTCGAGGTGCTGACCGATACAACCGCAGCCGACAGCGGCACGGTGCGCTTCGACGGTAAGCCGTTCAGCACCGTAAAAAGCAATGTTGGCATCCTTTGGGATGCGTTAGAGCTGTTCCCCTACTTCAGCGTCAACGAGGCAATTAAATACATAGCCGCGCTGCATAAACAAAGACATAGCGACTACAGCCATATCTACGATATTCTGGGGCTAAATAAGGTAGGAGACACGTTTGTACAAAGGCTATCGCGCGGAGAGCTGCAAAAGCTGAACATCCTCCTGTCCACCATGCACCATCCGCAGCTGCTGATTCTAGACGAGCCCACCACCGCATTGGATCCAACCATACAGCAACTGGTGTGGGAAAAGATATTTATTGCCCATCAACGCACCATCCTTTTCTCAAGCCACCAGTGGGACGAGGCCAAAACCTATGCCAACAAGGTCATGTTCATCAGCAATGGACGGCTTCTCTGCCCGCCCCAAAGCCCGGATGTCCTCCAATGCGAATTGGGGCTCACGCAAAAGATAGTGCTCGCGCAGAAAACCCCGCTGCAAGGCATCAACGTTTTTGGATACGAATCGGATGGCGGCTGGTGCTACCTCGTCCAGGGCGACCACAACATTGTCGACAGCGTAGCCCTGCAAACCCATGGATTTTCCGTTATGCCCATTAGCCTCATGGATATCTATCAATACCTAATACATATCAAATCGTGAAAGCTATTGCCATTGGAACATATTACGAGACGCTCACATTTTTAAGAGTAAAAAAGGCCGTATTCTTCACATTCATTTTTCCATGCTTCATCTACATTCTATTTTCGATGATATGGGGGAATGGAGAACCCGAGTACTGCCAATTTTTATTGACGGGCACGGCCATGATGGTCACAGCCAGCGATGCCATATTTTCTATCGGCAGCATCGTGGTCGGCTATTTCCATGGGGGGATGTCAAAATTCCTAAAGTCAATCCCCAATGGATTCATTGTGCACATGACGAGCATGATACTGAGCCGGCTGCTGATAATAGCCGTAGCCGTACTTCTAGTACCGATAGTCGCTGCGATAAAAGACGGCTACCAGCCAAGCGTTGAGAATATTTTACTCCTACTAGCTGGAGCCCTGCTCAATGCCATTATTTTTTCACTTATAAGCATCGTAGCCGCTGCCTTCGCAAAAGAGACATCTTCCTACACAAGTATCCTAAACATCGTGCTCTACGCCTCGCTATTTGTCAGCGACACCTTCTACCCGCTCTCCGAGCTCAACCCCAAGCTGGGGGCTGTGGCCCAGCTCAACCCCATCAGCCCGTCGATTAGCCTGGCCCGCACGGGGCAATTCTCGTTCATCGCCATAGGCTGGATCTTGCTTTGCATCATCATCATGCTCGTCCGTAATCCATTGAAACAAAAGGGCAGATAGCATATGACTATTTTTGTGAGCATACTGATATTTTGCATGGTGCTACTCGTTCATGAGGCTGGGCATTATTCAGCGGCCAAAATGCAGAATATGCTTGTCGAGGGCTTTGGGCTGCGGCTAAAACCGTTTCCGCATGCATATGTAGCCGTTGTCGACAAAAATATAAGCATCCAGCAGCGCATTATATTTCTGCTAAGCGGCAATCTTTTTGTTATCATCGCATTTATCATCACATCTGCGCTTAGAATACAATACCCCCCGCTGTACTACATCATCGCCCTACAGATAATAGTCGACACCAATCCATTTTACTCAGACTATGTGGTCGCCACCATTTCGTACATGTACTATGCACGTATTAAACGGAATCGCGCCATAGGCACCGCAGCTGATATCGACGTGCATGATTTACGCAATGAATACCTATTCAGCCCCACCTGGCACATCCATCTTATTGCATGGGGAGCAATTATCATCATGCTGCTATCACCAAAACTTCTAAACTATACCATACAATGACAACTCAAAGCTCAACCCGATTTGTGCGTATTGCAATGCTCTCGCTAATCATGCTATGCCCGAGCATTTATGGCTTTGGACAAACCAAAGGCTTACTCCTCAACGGCATACAGGATTCCATATACAATGCCTTTATGCTGTCCTTCTCACACGGCAATCCCAGCCGCATAGAAAGCCTCATGGATGAGCTGAATACGCTCCCCCAAAAAAATACGCTTGCCACCTACTGGAAGGCCTACGCTGGATACTACCTGTCCATCCACCACCTTAAATTTGGGAATAAAAAGGAAGCCCGCAAAGCCATTCAGCAGGCCATCAACACCATAGAGCAAGCCCGCAATAAGGACAGCGAGCTATACGCACTGCTGGCCATGATGCAAAGCTTCTCCATCCAATTCGCCAGCGGCATGTCGTCGGCATCCATATCGAAATTGGTAAAAGACAATGCCATGAAATCCATTGCCGCCGACAGCACCAACCTCAGGGCCTGGTACGTGCTGGGGCAGAACGACTACTACACACCGCAGATGTACGGCGGCGGAAAAAAGGTCGAAACATACCTAAAAAAAGCCATATCCATGCCCGACCAATCGATGCAGCACCCACATATGCCCACCTGGGGGCGCAGCAACGCATATGCACTGCTGGTAGGAATATACATCGAACGCAACATGTGCCAACAGGCCAAAGAGACTGTAGACAAAGGGCTACAGCTATTTCCTGACGACTACACGCTGAACCAACATGCCGCAACAATCGAGGAGCAATGCCAATAGGCCAATAGCGATTATACTGCTCATAATATCTACATGCTGCAGCACTTATGCGCAAATTTCGGGCCGCGTGGTCGACATGCAGGGAAACCCCATAGATGGCGCCTACATCTACTATAAAACCGCATCGAACATTGGCACCATCAGCAATGCCGAGGGCAATTTTACACTGCCCGCAGTGCCAGCGAACGACAGCCTGGTGGCACAATTCATTGGATTTGAAACGCAAACCGTAGCCATCAGCAAATCCCCCATTACCATTGTGCTGCAAGAAAAAAGCGAAACCATCACCGATGTGCTTATCGTCCGCGAACGCTCTGTGTCGCGGGAGTTCTCTGTAAAGCAGCTCTCCCCGTTGGACATCTACCTCACGCCCCTATCAAGCGGCGACCCCCTGCGGGCCGTGGCTGCACTCCCCTCAAGCACCAACACATCGGAGAGCGCCAACGTTGAGCTGCGCGGCAGCAGCGGCGATTTTTCGCGGGTGGTGCTCAACGATGTCCCCATCTACAACCCCATCCGCAACATGCAGCTCAGCGGTTTGGGCAACTTCAGCCTGCTCAACACTGATATCATCAGCGAGCAGCTGGTGTACGCAGGCAACCCGCCATTAAAATACGGAAACTCCACTGCGGGCCTGGTGGAGGTGCGAACCATTGATAGCCTAACTGACAGCCAAATGCTAAAGCTAAGCCTATCAATGGCTAGTCTAGGCGCATTCTACGCTCAGGGCAATCGGCGCTCATTCATTCAGGCATATGGGAATTACCAAACATCGTGACTATATCTCCCAGCAAACAAGAAAAGTTTGGATTTTATCAATAATTTCAGCTCCATTGACGGAGGATTCAATTTCAGATACTACATCAACAAATCTCTATATATCAACGTCTACTCATACGCAATTGCCGAGAACTACAATGCCAACAGCTATATGTACAACTATCGCGGCGCGATGGACTACACAAATAAACGCAATTTCAACATCATCAACTTCGTATACCACAGACGAATACTGCAATTTACGCTCAACCACGGCACCAACATTGAACGCAACAATCTAATATTCGGCAATCTAGACATACTCCAAAACACCCGCAATCACTACACCTCGCTCGACACCAAAATCTCCATAGGCAACATGCTCCAGCTGCAAGCCGGCATGGCCCACGACTATGGGCATAGCAATTTCGACTGCACATTTCCATGGTTCATATTCGCCGTGAACCCCAATGATTCTTCGTACAGCTTCTCGACATCCGACAACAATCATATGCTGGAGGCTTACGCCTACGGCAAACTGAACATCCATCGATTCCACATCGGATTGGGTGCCCGAAAAAACATCCCAATACAAGGCCAGCCAAACACCATATCGACGCAGCTGAGCGGCAAATTCAACATCAATTCACACCACTCAATCCTTATAACTGGCGGATTGTACCACGGATACACCTACCCAAATCATACCATCATGAGCTACAAGCCCGTAGCATCGAAACAGGCCTCCATTGAATATCTCCTCCACAAACCACAGCACAGCCTAAATATTGCTGCATACCATAAAACAGAAGACATGCCCATATACTACAACACCCACAGCCAACAACTCGACACCCGCATAAGCATCAATGGCATCGAGATTGGCGGCGAAGCCATCTTAAATAATAATTTCAGCCTCACAGGTTCATACACCTATCTACACTCATATAGCAAAAATGATATTGAAACTTTCGAAACATCTAACAGCCTCAATTACCTGATAAAGTGCGGACTAAGCTACTGGAACAACCGCATTATAAACGCATCAATGAATATCGCCACCCGACATGGCCTACGCTATACCCCAATCATAGGCTCAGAATATTCGACCAGCGCCAATAGCTTAAGGCCCACATACGGCCCCACCAATTCGGCGCGGCTTGGCAATTACACCTGCATCGATTTGATGCTTAACAGGATATTCTCACTGAAAAGTACATCTATAATAGCATTCCTCAACATCACCAACATACTAAACACCAACAACACCGCAGGGTGGATGTACAACACCGACTACTCCGAGGCCACGGCATGGCTCTACCAGAAGCGAACCATCTACCTAGGCACAACGTTCTCCCTGAAGTAGCGCAACAAAAAAGCGAGCCGCCACACATACACCTATACACACCAAAAAAGCTATAGTCCCAGCCAATTCGGCTTACGGTGGAGCAGGCGCATCTCGTTCTAATCAGAGATACAACGATTAGCGATGGTTGCTGCCGCAAAGGTACGAAAAAGATTGGCACGGACAAATACCTTCGCCGGGACATTATCCCACCGCCCCTGAGCGAACACATGGGGCTGCATGTCGATTGGAGCAGCGCATAGCGATGGCCCACCACCACCACGCCTCCACTAGCAGGCCTGCGGCAGGTGCTGCCTGTGCTCGCTGATGCGCACCATGGCCTCGGGCAGGTGATTCTTGATGTGCTGGTAGTACGACAGCATTTTCTCGAATAGCAACCGCCGCAGGGCGCACTGCTGCTCGTTGGGAGAGGAGGTGGAACCCAGAGCAGTGTAGCGCTCGTGGAGGCACCCACCGCCGCAGTAGAAGCGGGCGCTGCAGGCGGCGCACCGCTGGGTGTGGCAGGTGGGCCATGCGCCAAAGCGTAGCCGCCGCTCCTCATCCACGCCATGCTGCAGGTCGCCAATGGCGGTTTCGGGGTTCGATGCGAAGTTCATGCAGCCGAACACGCCGCCACCATCGGTAGCCGAGAACATGTTCACGCCCGAGCCGCACGTTACCGGATTGAGCTTGCGGGCCGCTATGCCGTGCAGGTGCTCCAAGAACCAATACCCCCAAATATATGTTTTGCTCCGCAAAAGCCCGAGGTAAAAGCCGAACAGCGCATCGAGCTGCGCGGCCAGACCATCGAGTGCGGGGGCATTCCAGTTGGAATGCTCGTTGGAGCCATGCTGCGAGTCGAAGCAGAACACGAAATGGTACGGTGCGCCCAGCTGCTCGAAGAAGCGGGCCGTGCCCACCAAATCGGCGGCATCGGCGGCGATTGTGGCGCGCAGCTCAAAGTCGGCACCATGCTGGCGGAGCAGCTCCAGGCTGCGCATGATGTCGGCGTAGGTGTCGCGCCCCGCCACATGCGGGCGCAGCGCATTGGTGATTGCCTGCGGCCCATCGATGCTGATGAGCATAGCGATGCCGTGCTGTTTTACAAATTCGGCCATCGCCTCGGTCATGACTGTGCCATTGGTGGTGACCGAGAATCTTATCTTTTTGCCCCCAAACATCGCCTCAGTGCGGCGCACCACCTCGCGCATGGTGTCGAACTCCAAAAACGGCTCACCGCCGAAGAAGGTGATGTTGTAGCCGCCAGCATCGGGGTTGCGCTCGAACATGAACTCGATGGCCCGCATACACTCCTCGGCGCTCATGCTATTGAACGCAAAGCCGCTGCCACTGCGGGCGAAGCAGTAGGGGCATACGAGGTTGCACCTGCCCGCCACGTTGAGCTCCACGCACGACGGGCTGAAGGGCAGCGGCTCGTTGGCGGGTACGCTGGCGGCATCGATTTGGCCGTATTCGGCCACCGTCTTTTGTATGATGCCGTGCACGTGCTCGCAGAGCCGCTCCGCGCCCTCAGCGGGTTGCTGGCCTGTGCATATGCTGATGTAGCGCTCTAGCTGCTCGTTGGCCACCTTGAAAATCAGCCCGCTGGGCGTGTGGTAGAAGTACTTCTGGCTGTCGGCGGCGAACAGCTGTATATCGTGGGATGGGATGATATGATTGCTGGTCATGGTTATCTCCTAAACAAAGTGACTGTAGAACTATATGCTCCTGAGCCGCTGATCGAGCTCCTCGGCTATCTCGGGGTGCAGGTCGGCCACGGTGGCTACAAAGTCCTCGTAGCGCAGGCCCGGCTTCAGGTCGTGGCGGCGGTAGAACTCGGCTATGACGCGCACCATTTCATCGTAGCCTATGCGCTGCGCGAACTCGTCGAGGATAAGCGGCCCCTTGGCGTACACCACGGCGTGGTTGCTGTTGTAGCGCATGTCTATCAGGGC
>JAFTDN010000138.1 GCA_017454165.1 Bacteroidales bacterium
GACGTTATCACTCTGGAGCATATGGAGAAGATGAAGGATCAGGCCATAGTGTGCAACATTGGCCACTTCGACAACGAGATTCAGGTGGATCGCCTCAACGCCGCACAGGGCGTGCAGAAGGTGAACATCAAGCCTCAGGTGGACCGCTACACCTTTGCCGACGGCCACTCCATATTCCTGCTGGCCGAGGGTAGGCTGGTGAACCTGGGCTGCGCCACGGGGCACCCCAGCTTTGTGATGAGCAACAGCTTCAGCAACCAAACGCTGGCCCAGCTCGAGCTCTGGACCAAGGAGCACAAGGTGGGCGTATATCGCCTGCCCAAGGAGCTCGACGAGGAGGTGGCCCGCCTACATCTGGAACAGCTGGGCGTACACCTCACCCAGCTCACCCAGAAGCAGGCCGACTACATCGGCGTAAAAATCGAAGGACCCTACAAGGCCGACCACTACCGCTACTAGCAGCGGCCATAGGTACAAAAGCAATGGGGAGGCCAGTTTTGGTCTCCCCATTACATTTTATGAGCACTCAAAGTATGTGCTTTACAGTTTCAGCAGGCACTCGGTTACGTTGCGCTCCATGCGCGATAGCACATCGGCATTGTCGGCGCGCACAAAGCGGTCGCCCGTGATGCGTTCGTAGAGCTCGATGTAGCGCTGGCTCACCTGCTCCACAAACTCGGCGGGCATGTCGGGCACCTGCTGCCCCTCCTTACCCTGAAATCCGTGCTCCATGAGCCATTCGCGCACGAACTCCTTGGAGAGCTGGCGCTGCTCCTGACCTTTGGCCAGGCGCTCCTCGTAGCCATCGGCATAGAAGTAGCGCGATGAGTCGGGCGTGTGAATCTCATCGATGAGGTAGATTTTGCCGTCCTTCTTACCAAACTCGTACTTGGTATCCACCAGTATGAGGCCCATCTTTTGGGCAATCTGAGAGCCACGCTCAAAGAGCGCACGGGTATAACTCTCCAGCTGGGCATAGTCGTCGGCGCTCACCAAACCCTGCGCCACAATGTCGGCAGGGGCTATATCCTCGTCGTGGCCAGCATCGGCCTTGGTGGTGGGGGTGATGAGGGGCTGCGGGAAGCGCTGGTGCTCGCGCATACCATCGGGCATGGCCTGCCCGCAGATGCTACGCTTGCCAGCCTTGTATTCGCGCCAAGCGTGCCCCGACAGGTAGCCACGTATCACCATCTCCACCTTGAACGGCTCGCAGCGATGGCCCACAGTAACCATGGGGTCGGGGCTGGCAATCTTCCAGTTGGGGACAATATCGGCGGTGGCATCCAGAAATTTGGCCGCTATCTGATTGAGCACCTGCCCTTTGTAGGGTATGCCCTTGGGCAGAATGACATCGAAAGCCGAAATGCGATCGCTTACCACCATTACAAGATACTCATTACCAATACTATACACATCGCGCACCTTGCCATGGTACACCGCCGTTTGGCGGGGGAATTTGAAGTTGGTTTGGGTTATTGCGTCCATAAGGTGCAAAATTATAAAAAAACGTGCAATGTCTATTCCTTTATCAAAGTTTCGGTTTGCTGCTCGTTGATCAGCACGGTGTAAACACCTGTCCGCAAAGCAGATATATCCACATGCACCTCGGCCATACCGCTACCGAAGGTGCGATAGAGCACCTGTGCGCCCTGCGGGCTGAATATGCGGACGCTACGGATGGGCTGGGCTTGTTCCGTGTCCCGCATACCCCGCTCCACTTCGATACGCGGAGCGATGCGGATGACGCCATTGCCCGGATTGGGGCTGATGATGTGCCCATTGCATGAGGGACAATTGCCCGCCATTGATGAAGCGTAGAAGCTCTGCACGGTGGGCTCACTCCAGCCGCAGCCCTCGTGGTACTGACGGCACGAGATGGCATAGCGCCCCTCCTGCGACACGTGAAAATCGGCCCGCTCGCCAGCGTACATCGCGGGCAGGCCATCGCCCGTGAGCGTCCACTCGTACTGGCTCACGCCCTGCGCTTTATCCACCACCCTAAAATAGGATGGCTTGCAAGGGCATATCTCCCTTGCCACTAGGTCGCCATCGTAGGGACCCATGATGCTGGGGGCAACACCAATACCTACGTAAACACTTTTGGTGGGAAGAACATGTTGAATTCCACCTACAGTAATCGTGGCCCGCACCCATCCATCCTCATTCGTAAACGAAGATGAGTTTTTCACTACCAATTTTGATGTTCCCTGTCCGCTAACATAAACTAAATTGCTGCTATAAGTCCATTGTATAGAAGCACCAGAAGGCGCATTACTCAACGAAAATGTACTGGTAGAGCACACCTTGTTGGGGCCAGAGAGATAAACATTTATCTGATTATAATTCGCATCCTTTTCTATCTGATTGATGAGCCACCGTGCGCTTTCAACAGTCAGCTGCACGTGTTCCTGATTTTCAGCAGGGATAAAATAGTCATCAAAAGGAATCTCTCC
>JAFTDN010000011.1 GCA_017454165.1 Bacteroidales bacterium
ATTGAGCTTGGTAGCAATTTCTTGGCTCTGCTTCTTCATGGATAGTATATCACTGTGGTATAGCGGTATTTGGTATGCGAAGTTTGGTGCTGCAGCACCAGCTGCAGCACCAGCTGCAGCTGGTGCTGCAGCACCAGCCATCTGTTTGGGGGCATTGGCGTATACCGTTTCCTGTAGCCGTGCGAGCACCTCTACCTCGTTGTCGATGCTGGCCTTCAGGGCTTCTAGCGTTTGTATGGACGCGCTGTGCCGTTGGCAAAAATAGGGGTTGTCCTGTAAAAAGCTGGGCAGGCTCTGGGCTACCTGTGCTATGATGGCCCCGTGGGCGCATAGCTCCACGTAAAACATGCCATCCACCGCCCCCGATGTGTCGCGCTTGGTGTAGTTAGCCCTGTTGGGTACTCCATCGCCATCGGTGTCGATGGCCCAGCCTGCCCTCAATGAGCGTATTTGCTCCACATCGGATGGCTGCATGTTGAGGTTGTTGGCCACCGTGAGCAGATTGGTCTCAGTGCGGTGCTGCAGCAGCCTCCCCGTGCGGTTGATGTACTCAATCACATCCGACTCGCGCAGCGCATTGGACTGCGCTATGAGCTCGGTGGTGATGGGCTTTTGTCGGGGAATAGATTGGTATAGCGTTATTCCCCCGTAGCCCAGCAGGGCGAATACGATGGCCCAGGCTATGTTTTTGATTGAGAATACGATGATTTTAATGGCCCACTGCGTTATGCCTATTAACAAATTGAATAGCCAAAAGATTGCACTTTTCAGTGCGTTACCCGTGTAGCTGAGCATCTCTAGCAGGTCGAGTTCTGCTGGGGGTTGTTGTTTTGGTGTCTCCGCCATGTGCTGTGGATTGGTTGTTGTATTGCTATGAAACCGCAAATGTACTATTTTTGTGGCAATGTATGATGCCCTATGGATAAAATAGTGGTAACGGGCGGCGCGGGCTACATAGGCTCAATCACGGCGGTGGAGCTGCTGCGGATGGGGTTTGAGGTGCTGGTGGTCGACAATTTTGCGAACTCATCGCCTGGAGCGTTGGGACGCATCGGGGCTGTGGCGGGCCGGAGGCCCATGCTGGTGGAGGCCGACTGCGCCGATGCGGCGCAGATGCGCGGGGTGTTTGCGGCCCATCCCGATGTGGTGGGGGCGGTGCATTTCGCCGCGCTCAAGTCGGTGGCGCAAAGCGTAGCCCACCCGTTGCGCTACTACCGCCACAACGTGCAATCGACCATGGTGTTGCTCGACGAGCTCTGCCAGCGCGGCCTGCCCCTGGTGTACTCCAGCTCGTGCTTGGTGTATGGCAGGCCCGAGCGGCTGCCCGTGAGCGAGAGCACCCCGCTGAGCGAGCCAGCATCGCCCTATGCCAGCACCAAGCGCGTGTCGGAGGGTATGATAGCCCAGGCCGTGGAGGCCCACCCCGGCCTGCGGGCGGTAGTGCTGCGCTATTTCAACCCCATAGGGGCGCACCCCTCGGGGCTGCTGGGCGAACGCCCCAACGGACGGCCCGAGAACCTAATCCCGCTGCTGCTCGATGTGGCCATGGGGCGGCGCGATGCCATAAAGGTGTTCGGTTCCGACTACCCCACCCGCGATGGTACCTGCATACGCGACTACTTCCACGTGGTGGACCTAGCGCAGGCTCACGTGCTGGCCTTGGGGCGCCTGCTGGGGCGGAAAGCCGAGCAGCCCTACGAGGTGTTCAATATAGGCTCGGGCAGCGGGGTGAGCGTGCTGGAGATGATCGATGCCTTTGAGCAGGCTGCGGGGCGGCGCATTACGCGCCTCATGGCACCGCGCCGCCCAGGCGACATCCCCGCCATTTGGGCCGACACCGCCATGGCCCGCGATGTGCTGGGGTGGAGGCCGCAGCTCACGCTCCACGAGGCCCTGCGCAGCGCTTGGCTGTGGGCGAGCAGGGCCAGCGAACCCTAAATTTGCATATATTTGCACCCCGCTAGCGCACTGCAACATCATGAGAACTAAGCGCATATCTGAACGGCAGCTCATACTGCTCACCGTGGGGCTGCTCATAGTGGCTGGGCTGGTGCGGCTGGCGAGCTACCGCGTGGGCTCCGTCTTGTTCTACCTAGCCCTGGTGCCCTTCCTGCTCCATCGCATCAGGCACCATGTGCTTGGCAGGAAAAAGCCCTCAAAAGCCGATGCCTACCGCCGCATCACGCTGTGTCTCATGCTGTTCAGCCTGCTGCTGAACCTGCTGGGCTTTCAGCGGGGCGACTTCCTGCTGCTCCTGCTGTTGGGGGCCGACTACCTTATTCTGTCGTACCACGGCGGTGGGCCCACCGATGGCCTCGACGATGGCGATTGAACACCCATTAATCGT
This sequence comes from Bacteroidales bacterium, assembly GCA_017454165.1. Classification (GTDB taxonomy): domain Bacteria; phylum Bacteroidota; class Bacteroidia; order Bacteroidales; family Tenuifilaceae; genus RGIG6076. The sequence goes on from JAFTDN010000011.1 coordinate 2,348, forward strand.
TAGTAGATGCGCTTACCCCTACCCATAGCCCGCCGTTGGGCGTACATAGTGGAGTTCGACCCCGAGCTTAGGGAGGGCCTAGAGCAGTCTGTACGCCGCGCTCAGCCCAAGGGGTTGCGGGTGAGCAGCTTTGCTGCGGCCAGCCAATTCGTGGAGGCGTTCGGGAAGCAGCGCTTGGGGCGCCACGACCTCGTGTTGCTTTTTGCCGCCTATGAGTTCGTGCCCTACCTGGCCGAGCGGTGCGCTGGGGCCATGAGGGGCGGCCAGCTGCACCTGTTCGAGCTGGCCCGCGAGGAGCAGCTCGGGCATCCACAGCCGCGCGTCCTCCCCAAGGACGACGACCTGCGGGCCCGCGTGGAGGGCATTGTGCTCTTGCTCGCTGGTCGGCACAGCCTCGCCCTGCGTAGGCGCAGGGCGCGTTGGTCCGTGGCGCTATGGCTTGTGGCCCTCGTGGCGGTGGTGGTGCGGTTGGGGCTGCGGGCCATGGCCTGACATTTTGTCAGGATGATGGGATTGGTCACTGTGTGGTATATGTGGTTGATTTTGATTGTGTTATGCGCTATATGCATAAAAATTGCCCCTATTGCAATGCTGCGGCGCTCAGTTTGTCGGCTCCTGCACCATTGCAACCAGCGCTTCATAAGCCAAAATAACGACAGTAACCATGCAGAACGGAAAAATTGGGGTTACAACAGAGAACATCTTCCCCATAATCAAGAAATTCCTGTACTCCGACCATGAGATCTTCCTGCGCGAGCTCATATCGAACGCCGTGGATGCCACGCAGAAGCTGAAAACGTTGGCCTCGGTGGGCGAATTTAAGGGCGAGCTGGGCGAGCTGCGAGTGCAGGTGGCCCTCGATAAAAAGCGCAAAACGCTCACCATCAGCGATAACGGCGTAGGGATGACCGCCGAGGAGATCGACCGTTACATCAACCAGATTGCCTTCTCGGGCGCGGGCGAGTTTCTAGAGAAGTACAA
>JAFTDN010000012.1 GCA_017454165.1 Bacteroidales bacterium
CGCCCACAAACTGGCCAGTGAGCAGGGCAACAGCACCGAGGCCCAGCGCCTGCAATCAACGCTGATAGCGCGATACCCACAATCGGCCTACGCCAAGCTGCTGGCCAACCCCACCTACGTGGAGCAGATGCGCCAGCAGCAGCACGAGATGGAGCAGCACTACCAGCAGACCTACGCCCTATTCAGCCAGGGCAACCACAGCGCGGCGGCAGCAATGGCCCGCGAGGGCCGCACCAAGCACAGCGGCACCCCCATAGCCCCTAAATACGCGCTACTGGAGGCCTTAGCATCGGGGCACAGCGCCGGCCTGCCCTCCATGCAGCGCCTGCTCAACGACCTGCTACAGACCCACCCCCAAACCCCCGAGGCCGAATATGCCCAACAGCTGCTAACAGCCACAAAAGCCCGCGAACTACAGCTCTCCGCCACGGGCGGCCCCTCCCCCGCCGACACCACCACGCACCAGCACCACGCACCCAGCTACGCCATACCCAGCGGCGAACACCTGCTGGTGGCCCTCGTCCCCAAAGGGGCCGACATCAACCAGCTGAAGTTCAACATCATCAGCTTCAACGTCGATCACTTCATTGACACCGACCTGAACGTGAACAACGCACCATTCAGCGACTTCGTGGAGATGATCAGCGTCAGCGGGCTGGCCGACCAGCGCATGGCCATGCGCTACCTCAAGCAGCTCGCCCCCCAGCAGCGCAGCATATTCGCCCCGCTCCAAACGGACGACTACCAGATATTCCTAATAAGCGCAGAGAACCTCAACACGCTGCTAAACGACAAGTCGATAGCCGACTACATGAACTTCTTCAGGCAGAACTACTAACCGCTGACGCATAGGCACCATCAATCACAGCCCCCCATGAGCGCAATACTTTGGGTCGACGATGAAATAGACCTGCTAAAAGCCCACATCCTGTTCCTAGAGCAAAAGGGCTACCACGTAACCACCGCCATAAGCGGCAACGATGCCCTAGAGCTGGTGAGCAGCCAGCACTTCGACCTGGTGTTCCTCGATGAAAACATGCCTGGTCTCAACGGACTGGAGACCCTGCCCCTAATAAAAGAGGCCAAGCCCATGCTACCCGTGGTGATGATCTCGAAAAGCGAAGAGGAAAACATCATGGACCAGGCCGTGGGCGCCCAAATCGCCGACTACCTCATCAAGCCAGTAAACCCCATGCAGGTGCTGCTCTCCATAAAAAAGAACCTGCACGCCAAGGAGCTCATCAGCGAGAAACAGCTGGCCGACTACCGCACGGAGTTCAGCTCCATAGGGGCCAGCATCAGCCAAGCCCGCTCTATGACGGAGTGGATGGAGCTGCACCGCAAGCTGTGCGGATGGAGAATAAGGCTGCTAGGCACCGCCGACCCACAGGTGCGGCAGATACTCGACATGCAACAAACCGAGGCCAACCACAGCTTCGCCAAGTTCATAAAAGCCCACTACACCGACTGGTTCGGCCCCAACGAGGGCCAACGCCCACTGATGTCGCCCAACCTGCTACGCACCAAGGTATTCCCGCTGATAGACAGCGGGAACCACGTGCTGTTCGTGCTGATAGACAACCTGCGCTACGACCAGTGGAAGGCCATAGAGCCGCTCATCTCCGACCGCTGGCGCGTGGACGCAGACGACCTGTACTGCGCCATACTGCCCACCTCGACCCAGTACGCCCGCAACTCAATATTCGCAGGCCTGATGCCCCTCGAAATTCAACGCGCATTCCCCGACCTTTGGGTGTACGACGAGGAGGAAGAGGGCAAGAACCAATTCGAGGAGCAGCTCCTACGCAACCAGCTGCAGCGGCTGGGCAAGGGCTACTCCATGCGCTACTCAAAGGGCAACACCCTAGGGCACAAGGCGCACAGCGCCAAGGCATTGGCCCAGCACGACCTGTCGGTGGTGGTCTACAACTTCGTCGACCTGATGTCGCACGCCCGCACCGACTCTGCCATGATGAAAGAGCTGGCCTCCGATGAGGCAGCCTACCTCTCGCTCACCCGCTCGTGGTTCCAGCACTCCGACCTACGACAGCTGCTCAACGAGGCCGCCGACATGCAGCTCAAGGTCGTCATCAGCACCGACCACGGCACCACCCGCGTGATGAAGCCCGTCAGGGTGGTGGGCGACAGGGCCACATCGGCCAACCTGCGCTACAAGCTGGGCAAAAATCTGAGCTACAACCCCAAGGAGGTGTTCGAGATACGCCGCCCCGAGGCCATCCACCTACCCAAGCCCAACGTGAGCTCATCGTACATATTCGCCCACGGCGATTCGTTCCTGGTATACCCAAACAACTACAACCACTACGCGAACCTATTCCGCGACACGTTCCAGCACGGCGGGGTGTCGATGGAAGAGATGCTGGTACCCATAATCACCCTCTCGCCCACGCACTAGCCTGCCACACGTCATGGACAGCATAACATTCACCCTCAATAATATAGACCACGTAGCACAGCAAATCGTGGAGATGCTCGATGGCAGGCGCACCGTATGCCTCTACGGCCCCATGGGGGCGGGAAAAACCACGCTCATCAGAGCGCTATGCGCGGCCTTGGGCGTGGGCGATGTGGTCACGAGCCCCACCTTTGCGTTGGTGAACGAGTACCGTAGGCCCAGCGGTGCGCCCATATTCCATTTCGACTTCTACCGCGTGGGCTCGCCCCACGAGGTGTTCGACATGGGCTACGAGGAGTACTTCTACGGCAACCACGGGGGCCTA
>JAFTDN010000139.1 GCA_017454165.1 Bacteroidales bacterium
GTCCTCGGGGATGTCGGCCTCCACCTTGCCCACGATGTCAGCGCCCACGTCGGCGGCCTTCGTGTAGATGCCGCCACCCACACGGGCAAACAGTGCCTGAGTGGAGGCGCCCATGCCGAAGGTGAGCATGGTGGTGGTGATGATCATCATCTTATGCGCCTGGTCGGCACCCTCCACAAAGCGGTTCAGGATGATGTACCACAGCGATATGTCGAGCAGGGCCAGGCCCACCACCACCAGGCCCATCACGGCACCCGAGCGGAAGGCCACCTGCAGGCCGGCGTTGAGCGAGCGGCGGGCGGCGTTGGCCGTGCGAGCCGAGGCGTAGGTGGCGGTCTTCATGCCGAAGAAGCCGGCCAGGCCCGAGAAGAATCCGCCCGTGAGGAAGGCGAAGGGCACCCAGCGGTTCTGCAGGCCAAAGGCGGCCATCACGGCGAAGATTATGGCCAGCACCGCGAACACGATTATCACCACGCGGTACTGCTGTTTGAGGTACGACATGGCCCCTTGGCGCACGTAGAGCGCAATCTTGGCCATGGTTTCCGTGCCCTCGCTCTCCTTCATCATCTGCCTGAAGAAGAGGGCCACAAAGCCCAATGCCACCAACGAGGCAATGGGGACTAACCAAAACAAGTTGTTCACATCCATAGAGTATATAATTTATAGGGTTGTGCGGGTCGCTTCGGCACTTTTTGCGCCCACAAAGTTACAAACCTACAGCTGAATAGCAGCAACATGAGCGCAAAAATTCGAAAAGCCCGAGAGGCTATTGACAGCATTATTTCGTAACTTTAACCTGCCAAATATTTTTTGATTTATAGCCGACGTTGCTAATAATCAAATAGTTACGCCTGCGGCACGATTAAACACTGCCCCCAACAGGGGCCAGCAAGCCCATGAAATTGAGGCGCAATAGAAAGCTGCTTGGCCCATTGGGGCACACCGGCATAGAGCGGATGGGCACCATGGTGCTGATGGCAGTACTGGTACTCCTCATAGCGGTGCCCCCCTTGCTGCGCCGCTACGCCCCTAGGCGCACGGTGTCGGCGGTGGAGCAGATGAACATCGCCGAGTTCTTCGGCGGGCTAGAGCCCAAGCCAGCAGAGGCCATCGAGCGGCCCACCCGGCTAGACCTGGAGGAGGTCGGCCCCAGCCGCGCCCCATTGGCCTTCACCTTCGACCCCAACACCATATCGGCGGACAGCCTGCTGCTGCTCGGCCTCAGCGCCAAGCAGGCCTCAGCCATCGTGCGCTACCGCGTGGCAGGCGGCCAATTCCGCAGCCCCAATGACCTGGCCAAGCTCCGCGCCATCGATGAGCGCACACGCCAACGGCTACAGCCGCTAGTGCGGCTGCCCGCCACTGCGGGAACAACCAGAGCCCACAGCACCGCCGCATCCGCTCCGAGCGACCAGCAGGCAGCGCGGCCCGCCCACAGCATCAGCACCCCCATCGCGACATTGGAGCTCAACACCGCCGACACCGCCGCCCTGCGGCAGCTGCGGGGCATTGGCCCCACCCTGTCGCAACGAATAGTGGAGCATCGAGCCCGCCTGGGCGGCTTCCGTAGCATAGAGCAGCTGGCCGAGGTGCGGGGCATAAAGCCCGACCTGATTGACCGCCTGCGCTCGCAGCTGAGCATCGACACAGCGCTCATCCGGCGTATCGACCTGAACACGGCCACCCTCGACCAGCTGCGCCAGCACCCCTACCTCACCCTGCACGAGGCCAAGGGCATCATCTACTACCGCTCCACCATGGGACGGTTCTCCCAACCCGCCGACCTGCTGCGCCACAAGCTAGTGGAGCCCGAACGCTACAGCAAGCTGAGGCACTACATCAGCACGGACTAAACAGCCCGCCAATGCCGCGTAAACACCTATACCTAAGCCTGCTACTGCTGCTCTTCATGCCCCAGGTAATGGCGCAAACCAACCTGTACGAGGAGATCATGCTCCAGACCGACTCAGCACAGCTTTACTACACCAACAGCCGCCGGTTGCTCGCCCAGCGCCTAGCTCTAGGGCTTTTCGAAGAGCTACTGGAGATAGTCGATTTTGCCGAGCCAAGGATAAACAACGACACCACGAGGCATATGCACATACACCTCGTGGAACGCCCCACCATGCTAGCCCTCTGCCTGCTCAATGGCGACTACGCCCGCTTTTTCAGCACGATGAAAAAGCTCCCCCCCCATGCATTCCATAGGGAATGGCTGGGCAACATGGCCGAGCAATATATAATTACCTCCGCCCAGCGCTGGCTCCAATGGCTCGACACGTACCCCATGACCAACGAGCAGAGGACAGCCGCATCGGCATATCTATACAGCATAGGCATTGACCCCAACATCGACAAAGCGCAACGCCTCTGCGCCAAAGCGCAGCGAGAACTCAAAGGCACTGAGTACGCGGAATTGGCCCGATATGCCGTAAACGCAACAACCACGCTATCCTTCAACATAGCGATAGGCGTACAGCCCATGCTATTCAGAGGCCATACCGCCGATTTTGTGGGCACCTCGACCCAATGGCCCGGATACGCCGAGCTGTCGCTCAATGTGAGGCGTCTCCTGATAGGATGTAGCGCGAGCGTACTATCGTGCAACTACTCAGGCTCTCCACTATCCATAACCAACAAATACGGCACATTCGAAGTAAAAACGGGCGAACGCCTCAACCTAAGCCACATCGTATTCTGCGGGGGCTATAGGCTCACCCTCCCTCGGCGCATCACCTGCTACGCCATGGGCGAGCTAGGTCTTGGCAGCATACACGCATCGAACATAAAAATTGACAAGAACCAAACGCTCGAAGTGCTCCCATCCCACTTGGTGCTGGGAGCCAACCTCAGGGCCGAAATAGACCTACTCCACTGGCGGCCAAACAACCCACCACCCAGCGGCAGAACGGGCTTTAAAATGCTCCTAACCGCTGGCGCACGCACTACCCCGCCCCACGGGGCAGTCATGGCGGGCACGGCGGCCTTGGCCTGGTATTTTTAGGCCCACGCCGTGCAGCAATCGTAATAGCCATACCACATGCACAACGCAAACATATGAACACCAAGCGCATACAACCATACGCAGTATTCAGCGATGGGCACGGCAACATGTTCGAAGATACGCACCTGCTGGCTGCGGGGCGGTCGGGGCGGCACGTGCATCCGCTCTACCTCGACCAGATGATACCGCTACCCGAGGGTAGCGAGCTGCTCGAGCTGCCAGGCCGCCGCACGTTGGGCTTCACCCGCAACGGCGAGCTGCGGGCCACCCGCGAGGGATTTGCCAGCGCGGCCTTTGTGGCCCCCGGCCACACCCAGCTGGCCGTGGCCGCCTGGCGGGCCGCCCCCAACGCCCCCGTGCTGCCGCTCTACGCCTACACCGCCGTGGCCTGGTACGATGATGAGTTCTACGTACCCGCAGTGCGCATCGACCCCGACCAGCGGCAGGACTGCCGCCACTTCGACCAGCGGCTAATCGAACAGCGCGGGCGGCAGATGCTCCGCACCTACCCCAAGAATCGGCTGGTGGAGCACTTGGTGCGCAACTGCGCCTGCACTTACTACTGCCCCGCCGCCCGCAACCTGATGATGGGCCGCTGGGAGGCCCCCATACCCACCTCGCCGCAGTGCAACGCCCGCTGCGTGGGCTGCATATCGTATCAGAATCCCAAGGAGTCGCCTGTGCCCGAAAGCCAGCACCGGCTAAGCTTTGTGCCCACACCCGAGGAGATTGCCGAGTATGTGGTGCCGCATCTCGACAACGCCCCCAACCCCGTGGCCAGCTTCGGGCAGGGCTGCGAGGGCGAGCCGCTGCTGCAATGGGAGCTGCTGCGCGAGGCTATACGCGCCATACGCGCCCGCACCCAGCGCGGCATCATCAACCTGAACACCAATGGCAGCAAGCCCCAGGCGGTTGAGGAGCTGTTCAGGGCGGGGCTAGATAGCATCCGCGTGAGCATGAACTCGGCGCAGGAGCCGTGGTACAACCTCTACTACCGCCCCGTGGGCTACTCCATGGCCAATGCCGTGGAATCGCTGTGCGTGGCACGTAAATACGGGCGTTGGGCTTCGATCAACTACTTTGTGATGCCCGGTCTCACCGACACCCCGCAGGAGCTGGAAGCCCTGCGGCAGCTCATAAAGCGCACCGAGCTGAGCATGGTGCAGTGGCGTAATTTTAACATCGACCCCGACTGGTTTTTCAGCCGCACGGGGCTCGACGCATGCGCTGAGCCAATTGGTATCATGAACGTTATGGAAGAGATAAGGCGTGAGTTCCCGCGCCTATGCTTTGGCTACTACAATCCGCATGCCGACACCATGGCGCAGTGGCAGCGATAGGATGGAGCTCCGAACCGGCAAGCAGCCCCACAAAAAAGCCCACGCGTGGCGGGTTCCATGGTCCGCACCACGCGTGGGTTCTATACGCAGAGAGCAGGAATCGATGCTACAGCTCCATGCGCCGTAGCATCTCCTTCATTATCAGCGTCATCTTCTTCTCCGACAGCGCACCGATGCGCTTCACATCCTCGTGCGACACCTCCACGATGCGTCCTACCACGCCCAGGTCGGTGATGATGGAGATGGCGAATACGGGCAGCTTCATGTGGCGGGCCACAATCACCTCGGGCACGGTGGACATACCCACGGCATCGCCGCCCATGTGGGCAAAGCGCTGGTACTCCTTGGGAGTTTCGAATGTGGGGCCGGTGGTGCCCACGTAGCAGCCCTGCTGCAGCTTGATGTTGAGCTCGGCTCCTATCTGCTTGGCCAGGTCGATGAGCCTATGGCTGTAGGGCTCGCTCATGTCGGGGAAGCGCTCGCCCAGCTCATCGATATTGGGGCCGATGAGCGGGTTGGGCATGGTGTTGATGTGGTCGTTGATCAGCATCAGGTCGCCAATCTCGAACGATGGGTTCATACCGCCGCTGGCGTTCGATACGAACAGGGTTTTGATGCCCAGCAGCTTCATCACCCTAACGGGGAACGTTACCTGCTGCATGGTGTAGCCCTCGTAGTAGTGGAATCGGCCCTGCATGGCCACCACGCGCTTGCCACCCAGCACGCCGAGTATGAGCCGCCCCGAGTGGCCCGACACAGTGGACACCGGGAAGTTGGGTATATCGCTGTAGCTGAGCGCCTCTTGCTGCTCAATCTCATCGACCAGGCCGCCGAGGCCCGTGCCTAGGATGATGCCCACCTCGGGCCTGATGCTGGTGCGAGCCTTAATGAACTCCGCTGTTTCCTTAAACTTCTCTAGCATAACGCATTATAGCTTCATTGAACTGTTTGGCCTGATTGCCCACGAACTCAACGCTAATCTCCTGATACATAATCAGCTGCTCTACATTGCAGGGCAAACCGAGATGGGCCAGCCGGACGGCATCCTTCTCGGTGGTTATCAGCGGCACATCGGCCAGGCCGAGGCGTGATAGCCGCTCAAAGATAGACATTATTTCGCGTTTGGCGAAATGGTGGTGGTCGGGGAACACCGCCTTGGCCACCAGCTGGGTGTGGGCCTGCAGGTGCTCCAGGAAAGGTTCGGGGCGGGCGATGCCGCAGAGGGCCGCAGCGCGTGAGGGCATGGGCTGGGCCTCGCCGCCCAGCAGCGGGCGCAGAGGGCCGTAGGCCATGCGGGTGAAGTAGAGCTGCTGGCTCTCGTGCAGCCGCAGCTGCCGCTCAATGCGGGCCATGTCAGCCGGGCCGAGCGCGGGCGGGCATTTGGTAACCACCACTATATGGGCGCGGCTGCGCTCGGCGAAGCTGTCGCGCAGCGAGCCAGCGGGCAGCAGCAGGTCGCGGTGCATAGGACGGCGGTAATCGGCCAGCAGCACCGACAGCCCAGGGCTGATGCGACGGTGCTGAAAAGCATCGTCGAGCAGCACGAGCTGCAGCTCGGGGTGGGCCTGTCGGAGGGCTGCTACGCCCGCTACGCGGTCGGCATCCACGGCTACGGTAACGTGGGGGAACTTGCGCTTCATCTGCAACGGCTCATCGCCCACCTGCAGGGCTGTTGAGGAGTCCTGCACCTCGACAAAGCCCTTGCTCTGGCGGCGGTAGCCCCGGCTGAGCACCGCCACTGGCATGTGGAGCGACAGCAGGCGTAGCAGGTACTCGGTGTGGGGCGTTTTGCCCGTGCCCCCCACGGTGAGGTTGCCCACGCAGATGGTTCTCAGGGGCGGCACGTGGCTGCGCAGCAGGCCGCAGCTGTAGGCCAGATTGCGCAGCTTCACCACAGCCCAGTAGGGCCACGAGAGCGGGGCTAACAGGTATCGGAGCGGGTGCATGGCGAGGTTGGAAACTACTACGGGCCACCCCGTGGCCCGTAGCAGTTTGATTTGATGCGCATTGCGCGTTATCGAATCTCTACCGAGTAGGGCATCAGGGCCTGTACGCCCTGATTCTTGGAGAGGTACAGCAGTTTAGCGTAGAGGTCGCCCAGCGGGCCATTGAGCGGCAGTTTGGCCTTCTTGTCAAAGAGCTCCATCATCTGCTCAAATGGGCTTTTGAGCTTGGGCATCTCCACCAGGCGGTAGCCCTCCAGCCCTGCGTGCTCGGCGGCCATGGCGATGGCCTCGTTGAGCCCTCCAAAGCGGTCTATCAGCCTTATGTCCATCGCATTTGCCCCGCTCCACACGCGGCCCTGGCCTATCTCGTCCACCCGCTCGGTGCTCAGGCCGCGCCCCTGGGCTACGTGGCCTATGAAGGTGGCATACACGTTCTCAACGCCCTTTTGCACCACGGCGCGCTCCTCATTGGTGAGCGGGCGGTGCATTGAGCCCATATTGGCGTGCCTGTTGGTGCCCACCTCATCGACGCTCAGGCCCAGCTTGTCCATGGCCTTTTTGCCATTCATCAGCAGGCCGAACACGCCTATGCTGCCAGTGATGGTGGTGGGGCTGGCCACGATGGCCGAGGCGGGTGCGGCTATGTAGTAGCCGCCCGATGCGGCCACATCGCCCATCGACACCACCACGGGTTTCACGACGTTGGCCAGCTGCACCTCGCGCCATATCACCTCTGAGGCCAGAGCACTGCCGCCCGGCGAGTTGATGCGCAGCACTATGGCCTTGATGGTGCTATCGCGGCGGGCCTCGCGGATGGTCTTCGACAGGCTCTCGGAGCCGATGCTGGCGCCATCGCTGTTCTTGCCCATGCCAATTTCGCCCTGGGCGTAAATCACGGCCACCTTGTTTTTGTTGGGCACTCCGCTGGGGGTGAGCGTTTTAACGTATTTCTGTAGACCAATGGTCTTCAGCTCCTTATCGGTGGGGGTACCCGTGAGGGCTTTCAGGGTGTCTATGATTTGATCTTTGTACAGCAGCGCATCTATAAAGCCATGATCAACAGCATCTTGAGTGCTAACAATGCTCATATCATCGGCCAGCTGGTTGAGCCTTTCCACATCGATGCCCCGCTCTTTAGAAACGCCGTGCAGCCAGTGTTTCCACATGGAGCCCAAGTAGGTGAGCGTTTGCTCACGGTTCTCGGGGCTCATCTTGTCGAGCATGAACGGCTCCACGGCGCTCTTGAACTTGCCGTGGCGTATTACCTGCGGCTCCACGCCCAGCTTTTCGAGCGCACGGGTGTAGAACATCACGCTGCCCCCCAGGCCCGCCCACGAGAGCCCGCCCTCAGGCGTGAGGTAGACGCGGTCGGCCACCGAGGCCATGTAGTACGATTTCTGGGTGTACATGTCGCTGTGGCTCACGATGAATTTACCCGACTGCTTGAAGTCGATCAGCGCGTTGCGCACCTCCTCGAGCGTGGCCATGCCGCCGCCGAAGCCCGACTGCTCTATGTAGATGCCGCTGATGTTGGCATCGTCCTTAGCGCGGGCTATAGCTTTCAGTATGTCGTTGAGGCCCAGCGTTTCCATGTTGAGGCTGAGCCCGCTGCTGGGCAGAGACCCCATGGGGTTGGGCGTGACTGCGCGGTCGGTAATCTCACCGGCCAGATTGAGACGCAGCACCGTGTTGGGGGCCACGGGCTCAGGTTTCTTCGACATGGCCGACCCAGCTATGCCAAACACGACAAAAATTATCAGGCCAAAGGCCACAAAGCAGCCCACCACTACGGCCAACAGCATTTTGAAAAAGCCCTTCATATTTCTTCTAATTGTTAATTGATTTTCACCTGTTTACAATCAGCCACATGGACTAACTGGGTAGCAAAATTAGCAAATTTGCGCACATCGCCCCCTGCTCCTCCCCCAAAAAGGCGCAATGCGAAGATGCCTCGGTGCTCTCCTTCAACATGGTGGGGCTTGAGGCTGTCGCAGCACCATGGCTACGGTGCCACGTAGTCGAAGCCCAGCTCAAACTCGTCGATCCAGAGGGTTGAGCCCTCGCCGCCCGTGAGCCAATGGCCGTAGCGGCTGCTGGTGGCGTAGATGATGATGTGCGTGGGCTTAACGTTGGTTTTGGAGTAGTTGAGCTTGATGTTGAACTGCGTGTAGGTGCTGGTTGTCCCGCTGGGCATAAACTCACCAAAGGCTACTATCTCGTTGGCGGCGGGCGTTTCGCCGTCGTTTAGGAATTTGTCGGTACGTGCCGACCAGTCGAGTAGGTAGATGTAGATGAGCGCCGTGTCTGGGTTGCCCATGTGTTCTTTGCCTTTGGGATGCTTATTGTTGGTTTTATTGATGGTTACAGGGCTATACTTATACCAACCGCTGAGCGTTGTGGGGCGACCTGTGTAGGGGCGACCCAACTTGACGTTTTTCCATTCATCACCCACGTTGCCTAATTTTTCAATGGTACCCGTAAATATACAACCTGGGAATACGCCGCCCCAATCTATAGCTCCAAGTCCTTCTCCTTGATAAGGTGCTGTTACCATCTTTGCCGCATAGGCTCCTTGTTTGGCATCGTTATCGCGTTGTACATTGCTTGGACGACGCTGTATGGCTGCTCTATCGACATGAAGCCATCTGTTTTTTGTCTGCCAAAATTCTTCATGGCCATCTGCCCAAGGTTTCCAATATAGGTAGGGATCATTCCATAAATAATTGCCTGGAGTTTCCTCGCTACACCAGTCGTTAAACCCAAGGTTTGGTACTGTTGGTGCGGCTTCGGTTCTAAAGGTGAGGGTAGCGCCATATTTTTCGCCCACATTTCTGATGGCCACGGCGCGATACTCGTAGGTGGTGTTGGGCTGTAGGGCTGTGATGGTGATGGTGTAGGCGTTGATGCCTACAGCGCCCATTTGGGTGGCCGTCTGCGTCCACGTGGGTGAACCCTGCTGACGGTACTCGAAGCCCATGGGTACGGCCTCGCGGCACTCCACCTCGGCGCTCACGTGGGCGAACTTGGCCCAAGGGTCGGCTGCGCCCGTGCTGATGGACGTAATCTGCGACTCGGTGGTGAGCTCCATCACGTTGCCATGGTGCTCACCCACATTGGAGGTGGCCACGGCGCGGTACTCGTAGGTTGTTTCGGGCTGTAGCCCGCTAATTGTGGCCGCGAACGGAGCAGCGTTGGCAGCGGCGATGTTGGCAGCGGCGGTGCGCTGCCACACGCCATCATTGCCCTTCTGCCGATGCTCGAAGTGAACCTGCACATCCTCGCGGCACGATATGCTGCCATTGAGCTCGGCCGTTCTGAGGCTCGGCGTGGCTGCGTCCGTGCTGATGGACTCCACGGGGTTGGGGGTGGTGCTGAATGTTTGCTCGTTGCCCTGGTGCTGGCTCACAGCGGATTTGGCCACGGCGCGGTACTCGTAGGTTGTACCCATCGACAGGCCATCGATGGTGGCGGTGTATTCGCCTGTGCCTGCGTCCATTGGGCTGGGCGTGGTGGACAGCCAGTTGGTTGCGCTCTCTGGGCGATACTCGAAGTAGCATTGCACGGCCTCGCGGCACTCAATGCTGGCGCGGAGCGTACAGGTGGTGTAGCTCGGCTCGGCTGCGCCCGTGCTGATGGATATTACGGGGTCGGGCTTGGTATCGAACGTAAGCACGCTGCCTGTTTTGCTCCCCGCCACGGCGCGGTACTCGTAGGTGGTGCCCATCGACAGGGCATCGAGCGTGGCTGTGTAGTCCCATGCACCAGCCTCAATATGGCCGGGGGCGGTGCTTTGCCAGTCGGTTTCGCCCTGCTGGCGATACTCGAAGTAGGGCTGCACGGCCTCGCAGCATTCAATGCTGGCCCAAAGCGTGGCTGTGGTGTAGCTGGGTTCGGCCTGCTTGGTGCGCACGGAGATCACCGAGCCGCTGCATTCAATCACCACCAACGTGTAGCGGTGCGTTTTGCCGTAGCTACTCACGTCAATATCTACGGGATGTGTGAAATCGGCTATGCCGAACGGGTCGGGGCTGTAGGTGGGCTTGCCGGGGGCCAGGCGCAGCTCCTCCACGCGGGCGGCGGCCATGTTGTCCACAATCACGCGGATGGTGTCGTTGTTGATGGTGAAGTTGCCCAGCTGCCCCTTGAGGCGCACCACGGGCGTGTATTGCTGCTTGGTGTAGAGCTTCCAGGGGTACTCCTCGCCATCGACATCGAAGACGGAGAACAGCAGGCTATCTACGCAGCTAATTTCATCGCCCACGGCCACCGAGGCGGTTGCATCGGCCTCGCTCAGGGTGAGCTTGGCCAAGCGCAGCTGCTGCAGGTCGGTGCTCTCCGACACCTCGATGCTGATGCTGCGCTGCTTAACATCGATTTGGGCTTCGCCCAGCTGGCCTTCGACCTCAAACTGCTCGATGCTGGGGATTGTGATGTCGCCGCCGCGCTTCACCACCAGCACGTAGCGCTTGGTGCGACCATAGCTGTTCACTCTGATTTCGACCGTTTGACTAAAATCGTCAATATCATCTAAAGCGGGCGTATAGACGGGGTTGCCAGGGGCCAGGCGCAGCTCCTCAATGGCGGTTTGGCTCACGCTGCTAACGCTCACGCGGATGGTGTCGCCGTCGAACTGCGCCTCGTCGATTTGCCCCCTGAGGCGCACCGAGGGTGTGAATGGCTGCTTGGCGTGCAGCACCCAGCGGTAGAGCTGGTAGGTTTCGAGCACAATGGGCAGGCTGTCAACGCAGCTAACTATGTCGCCCTTTTGTATGGGGGCTTTGGCCTCGGGGTTTATGCTGAAGCGGCTCACGCGCAGCTGCGTCAGGTCCACGCTGTCGGCTACCTCGATGCTGATGGTGCGAGCGGTGGCATCAATCTGCGCCTCGCCTGTTTGTCCATCAACCTCAAACTCAATAATTTCGCCGAATATAAGCGGATATGGAATATCGTTCTCGATGCACGAGCCAACCAGCAACGATGCCAGGGCAAGAAGTGCTATATGTTTAAATAACTTTGGCATAGTAGTTTACGAGTATTTACATATAGGGTTCTACATAGTCGAATCCCAGCTCAAACTCATCGACCCAAAGCGTGGAGCCTGCACCGCCCGTAAACGCGCTGCCAAGGTAGCTGCTGGTGGCGCAGATGATGATGTGTGTGGGTCGCTTGGTGGTGCTACGGTATTGTAGTTTTATGTTGAATTGAGTGTAGGAGCTTACAGTATTTTCTTCCATAAACTCGCCGTAAGCAACTACTTCGGCTGATTGCTTGAATGCATCTGTAAGCTCATCGCCCAGCAGCTGCGTTTTGCCCGAAGCCGACCAATCTATAAGTATGATATAGATGTGGGCTTTATCTCCCGTTCCTTTCACATCAGGCCCTTTGTAGTAGGAGGTATTGACCTGATTTATAGTCTTTGGAGTATATTTGTACCATCCGCTGAGCGTAGTGGGACGGCCTGTATAAGGACGACCCATCTTAGTGCTTTGCAGCGGCTTTGACATATTGGTTTTGTATTCACCGGTGTAAATACTTCCCGCGGCAAGTCCAACTAATGTAATCCCGTCATAGGTATAGAGTTGAGCTGCTTTGCCCGATACGGCATCAGTCGTAGGCGTGTTGTTGCTGGCTTTATTTGGTAAAGGCCAGGTTGTAACCCCCGAATTTCCTGTAGTCCAAAATGGATTACCTATCCATGGATTATCAACTTTCCCATCTTTCGACCAATCGTCGAAACTTAGGTTGGGCACGGTTGGTGCGCCATCGGTGGTGAAGGATTTAGATTCGCCAGTTAGTCCACCAGCCACAGCGCGATACTCGTAGGTGGTGTTGGGTTCTAAGCCTGTAAGCGTTACTGTGTAGGTGTTTGGTCCTATGGTGCTTGCTTTAGTTGTGGAGGGAATCCAGTTGCTTGTACCCTGCTTGCTGTACTCAAAGCCTAAAGGAACAGCAGTTTGATTGCACATCGCCTCCGCGCTCACGTGGGCGAACTTTGTCCAAGGTTCAGCGGCTCCCGTGCTGATGCTGGTTACGTCTTCCAACTCCTCGCCAGTGGTGAATGTGAGCGTTTCGCCGTATTTGGTGCCTGCTAAGCTGGTGGCCGCTATGCGGTATTCGTAGATGGTGGCGGGTTCAAGGCCATCGATGGTAACGGTGTGCGTTGCAGCACCTGCGCTGATGCTGCTTGTGGCGGTTTGCTGCCAATCGGGCAGGCCCTGCTCGCGGTACTCAAAATATACCTGCACGGCCCCGCTGCACACCACATTGGCATTGAGCGTAGCCGAGCGCACATCGGGGGTGGCATCGCCCGTGGAGAGCGACACAATGGGGTCGGCATCGGTGCGGAAGGTGCGCGTGTCGCCCTGCTTGTCGCCGGCCACGGCGCGGTACTCGTAGGTGGTACCTGGCTTTAGGCCATCGAGGGTGGCGGTGTAGGCCGTGGCACCAGCCTCAACGTGGCCGGGCAGGGTGGCTGTCCAGTCGGTAGCGCCCAGTTCGCGGTACTCGAAGTAGGGCTGCACGGCGCTGCAGGCCGTTACAGCGGCCTCGATGGTAGCCGTGATTATTCCAGGCATGGCCGCGCCCGTGGCGACGGATATAACGGGGTTTTCGCACGGATAGCCCGAAAGTCCGCCCACATTGAGCGTGTAGCGGGTGGTTTTGCCGTAGGCGGTTACGTCAATATCAACGGGCTGTGTAAAGTCGGTGATGCTGGCTGGATTGGGGCTATAGGTGGGGTTGCCAGCGGCGGGAGCCAAGATCAGCTCCTCAATGTAGGTGGTTGATACATCGTCAACAAACAAGCTTATGATGTTGTTGCTGATGGTGAATCCGCCCAGCTGCCCCTTGAGGCGTACCACAGGCGTGAACTGCTGCTTGACGTGGAGCTTCCATTGGAACTCCTCGCCGTCGGCATCGGTGAGGGTGATGGCGAGGCTGTCAACGCAGGCCAGTTCGTCGCCCACGGCAATGGAGGCGGTGGCATCGGGTTCGCTCAGCGCCAGCTTGGTTAGGCGCAGCTGCAGCAGATTGGCGGTTTCGGGCAGCTCTACGTTCACGGTGCGTTTGGCTGCGTTAATCTGTGCTTCGCCCAGTTGCCCCTCAAGTTCAAACTCCACAATGCTTGGTCCTTCGGCCACGCCGCCCAATGCGCTCACTGCCAGCACGTAGTGCTTGGTTTTGCCGTAGGCCGTTACGTCAATGTCGATGGGCTGTTTGAAGTCGGTGATGCTGGCAGGGTCGGGGTTGTAGGTGGGGTTGCTGGCTGCGGGTGCTAAGCGCAGTTCCTCAATGGCGGTTTTGGATATGCTGCTAACGTACACTTTTATGGTGTCCTTGGCCATGATATGGCTGCCCAGCTGCCCCTTGAGGCGCACCACGGGCGTGAATTGCTGCTTGGTGTAGAGCTTCCATAGGTAGTTTTCGCCGTCGGCATCGGTGAGGGTGAAGTCGAGGCTGTCCACGCAGGCCAGTTCGTCGCCCACGGCAATGGAGGCGGTGGCATCGTCCTCGCTCAGGGTGAGCTTGGTGAGGCTCAGGTGCTGCAGGTTGGCGGTTTCGGGCAGCTCCACGCTCACGGTGCGCTTGGCAGCATTGATTTGGGCTGCACCCACCTGCCCA
>JAFTDN010000140.1 GCA_017454165.1 Bacteroidales bacterium
ACGAGCGGCTGTCCCAGCGCGTCTCATCGTGCAGCACGAAGCCCGTTGAGTTGGGCTGCACGGCCACGAAAGCATCGCCAAACATCCTATAGGCATAAGCAGTGTCGTTGCCATAGCCCCCATCCATGGTGCTGTCCCGAAAGCCAACCAGCAGCATGTCGCGGGTTTGGGTTATCACCCTAAACATCAGCTCGCTGTCGGTTTTGTTGCCTATGGTTACGCGGATGCGGTAGCGACAGGGCTCATAGCGCGAGTGCGCCGTTTCGATGCCGGAATGGGCAATGTCGAAATCGCCCTTCGGCACCACCGTGCTGGCCGTGGCCTTGGGGAATCCATCGACCTCCACAATGAGGCGATAGCCAGCCCCAGGGCTGATGGCGAGCTGGGGGTCGGAGCCGAGGTAGGCCCCAAGGCTATCTACATAGGCCAAGCCGAAGCGCTGCCCCGTGCCCTCGCAAACTAGGCTCACGCTAGCGTTGCCCACGCGAAAGTCATCGGCAGCGCTCCGCTCAACGGGCCGATTGTAGGCCATGGGCACCACCTCGAACACATCGACCCGCACGGGCTCGCCTGGAGCGATAAAGCTCACCACGTTGAGCATGGGCGATATGCGTGGAATGTCCACCTCGGCCACCTCGGTGGCCATCTCCGAGCAGGCCGCAAGCATAGCGACCATTGGTATCAGAAATATTTGTACCATTCTCCTCATCGCTCTTATTTTTAGAATTTTATGCTCCACGATACCGATGGTAGTATCGGGAATAGGCTTACGTACATCAGCTTCTGCACGTCTATGCCATCGGCGTTAGTCTTCGTGGCGGTGTAGTAGAAATACGGATTTCGGCGGCTATAGGCATTGTAGAGGCCCAGCTCCCAGGTGCGCAATGTGCGCCGCTTCTGCCTGTGGAGCTGTACGCCCACATCGAGCCTATGGTAGGGCGCCATGCGGAAGCTATTCTTAGGGCCATAGTAGTATGCCTGCTGGGGCTCATCGTAGCCATGCACCAGCGTGTAGTACGACGCCTGTTCCAATGTTACAGCATTGCCAGTACCATAAACCCATGTCCCAGAGATTGTTATATGGTCATTCACATCAAATGTACTCACAATGGATATGTCGTGGCGGCGGTCGTATTTGGGGTGGAATTCCTGTCCATTGTTGAGGGCGGCAAAGCGGTGCTTGTTCCACGACAGGGTGTAGCCCATCCATCCCGATAGCCTACCGCTCTTGCGATGCGCGAGCAGCTCAACTCCATAGGCCCGCCCCAAACCGCTGGTTACGCTGCGCTCCCATGCCATGCTGCTGCTTGTTCCCGAACCGCCATCGAATACCACATCGATATCCATGAAGCTAGCCCCTGGCAGATAGCTGATAATGCGCTGCGACTCCTTATAGTACCCCTCTATCGTAATGGATGTTTGTAGGTGCTTAATGTCGTAGGTATAGCCCAAAGCCACCTGCCAGCTACGCTGTGCGGGCACCTGTTCAGTGGCGGGCACCCATAAGTCTGTGGGCAGACCTATGCCCGTATTCGACAGCAGGTGGGTATACTGGTTCATCAAGGCGTAGGAGGCCTTAAGCGCCGAGCGGTTGTCTATAAAAAATACCGCCGACAGGCGCGGCTCTATGTGTACATGAGTTTTCCCCCTCCCCAGATGGTGCATCGACAGCCGGGCGCCCACATTGACCTTACCCAGAGCGCCCACCCGCATCTCATCCTCCATGTAGAGCGCAGCCTCAAGGGTTCTATAAAGCACCTCGCTATGCTCGCTGATGCCCACATCGGCATCGGTGCCATCCAGCACCTGCGGGCGGAACTCATGCAGCGTGGGCTGCAGCCCCATGCGCAGGGTGTGCGAGGGCTGCGGATACCAAATGAGGTCGTACTTCAGCCCATAGTCGCGTATGCCCGACATATAGAGCATGCTGTGGTTCCGCATGTTGTCAAAAATATTGAACCTATAGTTGCTGAATATGGCCGAAAGGTTAGAGAATAGGCGTTCTCCAAATACATGATTCCACCGCATGGTGGCCGTAGCGTTGTCCCAGAATAGTCCCGTTGTCTCAACAGCCCCATCGTAGCGCTCTTTGATGTAGAACTTGTCGCGTCCAAAATATCCGCTCAGGTAGAGCTTGTTGCGCTCATCGACCTCCCAGTTGAGCTTGGCCGTGAGGTCGTAGAAAAAGTAACCCATCTGGCCCAAGTCCGATATGGCCAGCACTGGACGCAGCAGCAAATCGGCATACGACCGCCGCCCCGACACCAAGAATGAGGCCTTGTTTTTCGCTATCGGCCCCTCCAGCACCAATCTCGATGAGAGCAGCCCTATGCCGGCCTCGCCGCAGAGCGAGTCCTTGCGGCCATCGCGCATGGCTATATCGAGCACCGATGAGAGCCGCCCTCCATAGCGGGCGGGGAAGCCTCCCTTTATCAGCTCGGTGCTCTTGATGGCATCGCCGTTGAACAACGACATGAACCCGAATAGGTGAAACGCATTGTACACCGGGGCATCGTCGAGGATGATTAGGTTCTGGTCGGGGCCCCCTCCCCGAATGTATAGCCCGCTAGTGCCCTCGCTGCCCGACTGCACCCCAGGCATCAGCTGTAGGGCCTTCAGCAAGTCCCTCTCCCCCAGCAGCATGGGGATGGCCTTTGCCTGCTGCAATGGCAGCTCCACCACGCTGGTTTGAACGCTGCGGCTGCTTGTGCGCCCTTCGGCCTGCACCTGCACTGCCTCTATGAGCTGCTGCTGTGGTGCTAGCTCTACGTTGAGCGTGATATTGCGCCGTAGCCTCACCCGCAGCACCTCGGTGCGGTAGCCCACGTAGGACACCTCCAGCTCTACGCTATCGGACGCTGGCAGCGTGAGCGCGTAGAAGCCGTAACTATTGGTGGCAGTGCCCACAGCGCTGCCACGCACCACCACCGTCGCGCCTATCAGCGTTTCACGGCTGCCGCGCTCCAGCACCGTGCCGCTCACAGTGCACCGCTCCTGCCCCGCCAATGGCTGCCATAGCAGTAGTGGTATCATCAAAATAAGACATTTATCCATATCCAATAGCCGCCCACAGTCATCAACAAAGGTATACAGAATTGGCCAGACACACAATCAAATAGCAGACAGAGGGCAGCCTTTACAGGGGGCTGCCCTCTGTCTGCTTCAGCACGGGGTGCTACCCCATTGCGCTGCCTATATGCCCACTATCGTGAACTCCACACGGCGGTTGGCCTCGCGACCTTTGGCCGTCTTGTTCGACTCCTTGGGCTTCTCGAAGTTGTAGCCCTTCGAGGTGATGCGGGCTGGGTCGATACCAGCTGCGGTTACGAAATCGGCCACCGACTTGGCGCGGTTCTCCGACAGGCGCTGGTTGGTCGCCTTGGAGCCCTGGTTGTCGGTGTGGCCGCCAATCTCTACCACCACGTTGGGGTACTCCTTGAGGAATTCTACCAACGCGTTGAGCGAGCGGAACGAGGCTGGCTTGAGCGTCCATTTGCCCGTGTCGAAGTAGATGAAGTCGATGTTCACCGACTGTCCAACCTCAATCGGGGTTACGTAGAAGTTCTTGGCCACCGTGGCCCCCTTCTTCACCTTGGTCAGATCCACCTGCTCGTACTTGTTGTAGAAGTTCTTCACAGCGGGCATGATGTCGTAAAGCGCCCCCACGGTGAGCTTCACGGTGTAAGAAGCGGTTGTGGAGTCGTACTTGAAGTGCTCCAGCTCGGTTCCGTTCACCTTCAGGTTGGCCTTTATGCCTGGTTCTAGCGGCATGCCTGTCTTCATGTTGATGATTTTGCCTGTGAGCGTAGCCATGTTGGCGAACTTGTTCTCACCGTAGATGTTGTGGCGCACCTCGGTGAACTCGTTGTATGGCGTTAGGTCGAGAGGGTTGTCGAGGGCCTTATACTGCTTCGATGAGATGGCCGTCTTGTACATCTTGCCGAACGGCAGGCATACCGAGTACTCGCCCGTGATGGCGTTCACCTTCACGCTGTCCACCACCTTGCCATCCACCATCAGCTTGGGCTTGGCCTCGCCGGTTACGGGGGCGAATGTTACATTATCGAGCATCTTGCCGCTCACACGCACGTAGGGAGCCGACACGAATTTGAAGTCCACCTCCTTCTCCACGTATGCCGCTAGGTTGCGGGCATCGATGGAGGCCGTCTCGGCGGCCTTGTAGTGCGACAGGCGCGAGGTGATTTTGTACTCCGCGCCCAGCGGTAGGGTGATGTCGTAGGTGCCGGCCTCGCGGTCGTAGCGCACCGAGTCGGAGAGCTGCCCGTTCACCAGCACCACGGCCCGCTGCTCGGGCTTGAGCGGCTGACCCGTGCGAGCGTTCAACAGCTTGCCCTTGAAGCGCACAAACGGTATCGACTCAAACTGTATGTCGTAGGGCATGTCCACGAACTCCTTGATGTCGGTGGCATCAAAGCTGAAGTCCTGGCCAATCCACCCCTCGAGCTGAGGGCGCATGGTGTAGTGGGCGCCAAAGGGAAGGTGCAGCTCGTAGGTGGCGCTCTCCTTGTTGAACACCATCAGGCTGGGCTGACCGCCCTCAAACTCCACTACGTAGGCCGTATCGGCCAGCATGGGGGTCTGCTCTTTTTTGTTGATTACTGAGCCGTGGAGCCTGACGTAGGGGAATTCCTCGAATATTTTCACCCTGTACAGGTCGAGATTGTTCTCCTTGGCCATGGCGAAGTAGGCCCAGCTGCCTTTATGGTTCATGCGGAGATAGTTCTGGTACGCCTCGCTGTTTATCGTATCGCTCAGCTCGCGTAGGGCTGTGTAGGCGCGGTAGGTGGTGTCCTTGCGGGTGGCCATGCAAATCCGGTAGCGCTGCTCCTTGCCGCTGCCCGCTCCGAAGTACAGCACGCTGTCGTTACCGGCTAGGAACGGGGCATCGCAACCCCGCAGCTTGATGCCGCCATCATCGAACTTCACCACTTTGGGGCGCGTGTACTTGCCGTTGGGCTTGCGCTTCGACACAAAGATGCGGTTGTGCGAGCCCACCAGCGCACGGCTGAAGGCCATAAAGATATACTTGCCATCTGGGGTTACGTAGGCCGATGAGGTCTCGCCACGGTTCATCGAGGCGTAGCCCGGTATCTTGATGCGCTCGGGGGTTCCCCAAGTGCCATCATCGTTGCGCTTCACCTTCGACATGCCGCGCTCCATCCAATGGCGCTTCTTGCTGGAGAATATGCCGCTGGTGAAACGGCCATTGATTACCAACGTGCTGCCATCATCGAGCAGTCCGTATAGGCCGTTGTAGCGGCCTATATTCACCGTATTGGGCAGCCGCTCAGCCTCAGTCCAGGTACCATCGTTGTTCAGGGTCGAGAACCAGATGTCCTGGTTCTTGTCGCCACCCCATGAGTTCTGCGGATGGTTGGCCCTGGTGAAGTACAGGGTTTTACCATCGGGGGTCAGCATGGGGTTGATTTCGGGATATGTAGTGTTCACCGCATCGCCCAGATTACGAGGAGCGAAGCTGCTTGGCACCTTGGGGGGCTGTAGCTGCTCGGGCTGTTGGGGTTCTTGGCCTTTTATTGCCCCCGCACTCAGCAGGGCCAGCGCTAGTGTTATGGCTATTTTCCTATTATTCATGGGTTCTCGTGTTTGTTTTGATTGTTACCGCAGCGGCATACCATCAGGCTCGGCCACACGGCCAAATACAAAGTTGATGCCAGCCCGCACGCTCGTGTAGCGGAAAGAGAGAGCGTTGGTGCCTAGGAACGGGAAGTAGTTGTCCACGGCCACAAACAGCTGCAGGGGGCCTGGCTTTACCACCAGCCCCGCTCCAAAGTTCTTGAGCGTACCATAGCCATACGATATGTTGGCCGTGGCCATAAAGAATCGGCCCAACCCCTGCTGTACGCCCAGCGTTACCGTGGGATAGAACTTCTGGCTCACAGTAGCCCCCAGCAGGAGCCCCACCGAGGTGCGGCGGGCCAGTTTGTAGGTGCCCGACAGGGTGAACTTGGGGTCAAGCCATGTGCGGAACTTGTCGCCACCGCCCACTATGGTGTCGAACTGGAATGAGTCCTTAAACTTATTGATCAGCGAGTCGCGCACGCTAATTCCTCGCTTGTCGAGCAGATTGTATAGCTCATCGAGAGGCTCCAAGCTGAACGCCCCTTTGAGTTTGTAGGCCAAATCCTGCCTCCAGTTGATGAAGCCCAGGTCGTAGGCCGAGATGCCCACCAGCAGGTTGTCGTCAATTCGGTAGGTGGCACCTAGGCTCAGCGCAAAGCCAGTGTTTTTCGAACGTAGCGTGCTCTTGAGGTAATCAAGCTTCGATTGGGAGCCGAAGCCCAGCTTGCCTGGTGCCCCATCGGTGGGCAGCCCGCAGGTGCGTATGATGGCATCGGACTCCACGGTGTTGGCCCACGAGGTCTCATCTATCTGGAGCTTGAGCACCGTGGGGTCGAGCATGGCGGCTGCACCTCCCTTGAGCAGGCTCAGCCTGCCGCCCACCACCAGCTTTTTGAACTCCATCGACATGCCAACGGTGTACTCAGTGTAGAGCATCGATTTGAGGCGGGTGTCGGTCAAATCGAGCGTTTTCCCTATGTATGGCTTTGTGCCCTCAAGCGGCAGCTGAAACAATGCCTTGGGATATAGCATGTTGCCCGCCGCCTGTTCGCGCACGGCGAACCAGTAGAATGCATTCTGAACGCGAAAGCGCACGTGCAGGTCGGTTCCCACGCCGGTGTAGAGACGGTTGCCCTTGTCGCGCAGCCCATCGAGTAGGGCCTGCGACTTGATGGTGGTGCTATTCGCGTTGGGGAAGCTCATGAAGTCATCGAACTTCAGTCCATCGTTGATTCCCTGACCGTAGGCACTCACACCCACGCTCACCTTGTGCTCGGGCTTAACGGCGGGGTTGATGTAGCTCGACTGGAACACATCGGTCATAAACGGGAGCGTAAGCTCCGACTGGGCCATGCCCTGGAGGCATAACCCCAGCATGGGTATTATAAGTAGTGTTAGCCTTTTCATATTGTACACGTTATAAGGTGGTTAGAGGACTTTTACTCTTGCCATATGGGGTTCAACCTCAACCCCCAACCACACATCGAGCAGATCGTCCTTCATCACTTTCACATCGGGGGGAGTGGAGCCTTTTTGTCGGTCGGCCCACAGGGTGTGAAAGCCCACCGTCAGCATCATGTACTGGGCGTTGCGAATTCTTTGGTAGCGCTCGTAGTTCCACTCCACCACGTGCTCGGTGCGCGTTTTGCCCGTAGCTTTGCCTGTAACGCGGTCGGCTGGGGCTGATTGTATGAAATTCTTGTTGGGATCTACCAGTATGCTGTCCACCTTGGCGTAGGTATCATCGAGGAAGTAGAGCTGAAGCACCAAGTCTAGGGGCATACCGTTGTCGGCGTTCAGGTAGAGCCGCACGGTGGCCTCGTCCATGCCGAACTCCGATATTTTCACATCGGGGATGTCGATGTTGCTGATGGTGTCGTGCTTTATCACGAAGTTGGCGTAGCCATAGAGCGGCAGCTTTATCTCGGTGTCCAGCCTCAGGCCTAGCCCTTTGTCCTTCGACACCCAGTAGTTTTGGGTGAGGCTATTCTCGTTGGCAGCCTCGGCCTTCAGGCGCATGTCGCACCACACCCTGTTGGGGGCCACGTTGAAGGCATCATCGAGGGTGGAGTTCTTCCAGTCGAGCACGTAGGTGTAGGTACCAGTGCCAGCAAAATTCCACGCTGTGGGACCTATGGCTATGTCGCGAGGGTTTTCGGTTTGATTTAGCGCCACGCCGGGGCGGTTCTCCACCAGCATCAAGGCGGTGTCGGAGCCTACGGTGCGCATCGCCCTTACGTTGTCGAACTGCACCTGGAATGGGTAGCCCTCGTTCACCACGTTGAATGTTATAGAGGGTTCTTTTAGGTGCAGGTCGGCGTCCATGGTGTGCTTGAACACATCCACATCCATCCCTATGGAGCCCGCATCGAAATCGAGCCCCGTGGGCAGCGCGAATCGGCCCCAAAGCGAGTCGGTTACTATGGCATGAAACTCAGCGGCTATCTCGATGCCGCTGGGGTCATCCGATGGGATGCCATCGCGATGGAGGTTCTGTATGCTTATGAATATGGTGTTGGTGGAGTCGCGGTTCAACGGGTCAAAGTCAACGTAGGCGTTGTAATCGCTGTACATGTTGCCCGCTTTGATGTCCCATATCTTGTAGGCACCGCTTATGCTGTTGTCTATGGTGTGTTCGAATGGAGCTCCATTGCTATTGCTGCGGAGCGACTCGAACACCAGCTTGCCGTCTATGGCTTGGCCAGTGTTGTTGGTCAGCGTAACCACCACCCTGCATGTTTGGGGATAGATTTTGTTCACAAAGCTCTGCCCACCACCAACCTCAATCTTTTGGGCAAATATGAGCTTGTTGTCCACCACATCCTTCAGTATCAAGCTGGTATTGTTGAAGACAAGGTTGTCGACCCCTGTAAGAATTTTATCAACCAGCGAACCGCCGCCATCGATATTTTTGGAGTCCCGAAACAATAGGTAGCACTCCCCTGTGGCTTCATCGTAGTGCACCGTGGTGTTGGCACCTGTGCGCTCGGCCATCTCGCTGAAGGTCATGGTTGATTTGATGAGCGGCATCACGAACGCGGGGTCGTCTCCCTCAAGCTGGATGTTATCGAACTGGTGCTCGTACCGACATCCGGCCAGCAGAACTGCCAATAACACCCACAAATGTCTACTTTTCATAGTGGTTGATGTTATGAGTTAAATGCATGATACTACGTATCATGCCGATTTCTACGTAGGTTCGTTTTTTTTGTTCGTTTTGCCCTCGCTGCACTATGCCCACAAGCACATTTCCGCACACAAAAATTCCCCACGGGGCGCGACCACGGGGAATTTTTGGGGGTTGAGGCTAGTAGAAGTTGTAGCGTTTGTCCACTATCTTGGCCTGCTCCTTCAAGGCTTCGTAGGCTTCGTAGTAGCTTCGCGATTGGTAGCTCATGTTCAGCCGGTCGCGCTCCTCGCTGAGGGGCGGGGTGCTGGCATCGATGCTGCTCGATGTTACGCTGAGCACGAACACGCCGCTGTTGCCATCGATGGGGGCTGTGAGCTTGCCCTCGGGGGCCACCACGGCGGTGCCTAGCACTGCGGGCTCAAAACCTGCGTTTGGCAGCGTGTATGAGGTGAATGCTACGCCATCGGCGTGTTCTACGCGGGTGTTGAGCTTTTGGGCCACTTCGGCCAAGGAGGTCGCCCCATTGAGGGCTTCGGCCATCTGTTTGTTGAGCAGGGCCAGCTTTTTCTCGCGCAGCACCTTGGCCTTGATGTCCTGGGCCACCTGCTCCAAGGGGGCTATGCCCTCCTTACGGGCCGTGCGCACTGTGGCCACTACGTATTGGTCGCCCAGCTCGAACACGTTGGACACCTCACCCTCTTTGGCCTTGAAAGCCCAGCGTATGAGCTCTCGGGGCGAGGTCAGCCCAGCGATGTTACGGTCGTTGCGCAGCAGGTTGTTGGCGCTGCGTTTGGGTAGCTGCTGCTCGGCGGCGGCGGTATTGAATTTGTCGTAGGTGGTGTTCTGCCCGGCAAACGATGATGCCTGGTTGTAGGTGCGATGTATGGTAGCCGAGCTGGGGTCTATGCTGCGCTCAATCACAGCCAGCTGTACTTTCTTGGTGGGCTTGCTTTGGTCCACTATCTGGATTACGTGGTAGCCGAATTGGGTCTCCACCACTGTGGTCTGGCCCTTCGCTCCATCGAAGCAGGCATCGTTGAATGCGGGTACCATCACGCCATCGGGGAACCAGCCCAGGTCGCCGCCCTTGTCCTTCGAGCCTGGGTCAACGCTGTGTTTGGCAGCCATGGAGAGCCAGTCGGCCCCTGGACGTTTAGCCATGGCCAGCAGGCTGTCGGCGGTGGTTTTGGCGGCTTGCTTGGCGGCCTCGCTGGCATCCTTGGGGGCTATCAGGATGTGGCGGGCGTTCACAGAGTCGGGGCGCATTTTGGTGCTCACGAGCCGAGCTAGGCGGTGGGATTGTCCATCGGAGTAGGGCCCGGCCACCTCGCCCACTTGGGCCTCAAAGGCCCAGTCGCGGAAGTCAGCTGGGGCGTTGTCGCGGTTTAGGTAGCTGGGGTTCACGGGCTTATCGGAGTTCAGCTCGGCATATTGCAGCGGCTCTTCAGTGGCGGTGAGCTCTTCTTTGTAGCGGGCTATCTGCTGCTCGGAGGTGTTGATGTCATCTTCCGAGGGTGTGAGCGGGAACACAACGTACTCTATGTCACGCGTTTCGTCCTGCTTGTAGTCGTTTTTGTGGTCGGCGTAGTAGGCTTTTATGTCGCTGCTGCTCACGCTGACCAGCGAGTCGGCGATGTTGGTCAGGCGGGCCACCACGTAGTCGAAGTTCACCTTATTGTAGCGATCCTTGTTGGCCTCATCGGCCTGTAGGGTCGTGGCGTATAGGCCCTTGCGCACTAGGTTGGTGTACTTCGAGAATGCGCGGTCCTTGAGCATCTCGCGCTCTAGGTACATCCAGTAGAAGCGCATGTTGGGGTCGCTGTCGAGGTTTTGTAGGAATGCGGTGAGGTATTCTTTGTTGAGCATACCGGTGTTGGGGTCGGCGAATTGCTGGCTGATAATGGGGTGGATGTTGCGCCCCTGCACCATGTCGAACAGCTCATCGGGGTGAATCTCTATGCCGAGCTGCTTGTACTCTGGGGTCATTACGTGGGTGCGCACCAAGTCCTGCCACACCTGCTCGCGAATGCGGAGCGTGGTCTGCTCATCGATCCCTTGGGAGGCGAAGAGCTTCTGTAGGTTCTCGGCTTCCTCCACCTTGGCTTGGTAGTGATCGTAGGCAATTGAGGTGCCATTGATTTCGGCCAGCTCTAGCTGGGCTTGGTTGAACAGCGTACCACCGCTGCTCACCAGGTCGCCCAAGATGAACGCCAGGAGGGCCAGTCCGATCACCACAGCCACCAATACGCCCGCACGGGATCTAATCTTCTCTAGTGTTGCCATTGTCTTTCTATGGGGTTTATACTCGAAAAAGTTGTTCAAAAAATCAGGGCACGAATATAGCTATTTTTTGGTCATGCCCTGGCTTTTTCTCCGACATATTTTTCAGGGCAGTGTCAGTCTCACCAGGTCGATGCGGGCCCCGTGCATCCGCTCAATCTTCACCGTGAAGCCCTCCAGAGAGATTATCTCCTTGGGAGTGGGGATGTTGTGGTAGCCGTTGAGGATGAAGCCGGCCAACGTGTCGTAGTCATCGGACTCGGGGATGTTCAGCCCGTAGGCCTGATTCAGGTGGCCTATTTCTAACCGACCCGAGAGCATGTACTCTCGGTCGTTCACCTTACGCTCCACCAGGTCGTTCTTGTCGTGCTCGTCATCGATCTCGCCGAAGATTTCCTCCATGATGTCCTCTATGGTGATTAGGCCCGCCGTGCCACCGAACTCGTCCACCACCACGGCTATGCTGCGGTGCTCCTTGATGAAGTGGGCCAGCGCCTTATTGGCGAACATGGTCTCGGGGAAGTAGTCGATGGGCTTCATCTTCTCGGCTATGGTGCGGGGGCGGCGGAACAGGTCCTTGGAGTTCACGTAGCCTACTATGTTGTCGATGCTGTCGGTGAACACGGGTAGCCGCGAGTAGCTGGTATCTATAAAGCGCTGATGCAGTGCCTGCACGGGCTCATCGGCGCCTATGGCCTCTATGTCGGTGCGGGGCACCATGCAGTCGCGCAGTCGCACCTCCGAGAAGTCGAGCGCATTCTGGAATATGCGTAGCTCCTGCTCGTGGCTACCGCTTTCGTCCTCCACGGGCTGGGCCTGCTCCACCAGGCTGTCCAGATCCACCCGCCCGAACATCCTCATGCCCGCCTGCGGGCCTATGGGGCGGCGCAGCACATAGCGTATGCCGATGTAGGCCATCCACGTGGAGAAGCGGCAGATGGGGTAGAACAGCACGTAGAATAGCAGCACCGCTGGGGCTAGGGCCGATAGCAGGGCGTTGGGGTAGCGACGGAAGATGGACTTGGGCAGGAACTCGGCTGCGATCAGGATGATGCACGTGCTGATGAGCGTCTGTATGAGCAGCGCGGGCATGGTGCGCTGCGTGATGTGCTCCGCAATCGGAGGGCCAAGCAGCTTGGCAATCTCCACGCCGTACACCACCAGGGCGATGTTGTTGCCCACCAGCATGGTGGTGATGTACTGGCTGGGGTTCTGAGTCAGCAATCCGATGATGCGCCCGCCAACACCCCCCTGCTTCTTGTCGAGTTCGAGGCGGAGCTTGTTGGCCGAGAAGAATGCGATCTCCATGCCCGAGAAGAAGGCCGAGCATAGCAGCGATATGGCGATAATGACTAGACTTGAGGTCATATCAGCAGGGGCATGGCGGGGCTAGCTGCGCTTGGAGCGCGTCCGCTTAAAACGGCGGAAGCCAAACATGGCCATAGCCAATACGCTGAGCACAAAGAACATGTAGCTCACATTGAACCCCACCCGCAGGGAGGAGTGAATGCCCAGCACGAGGCATACCACGGCCAGCACGGCCCAGATGTACTCAAGAATTATCGGCAGTTTGTCCATTTTAGGGGGTATTGTAAGGTAAATATTGGGCGGAGGGCATCAGTTGTCGAACTCCATTTCGCCATCGTATGGCTGCTTCACCTCCCAGTTGTCGAACGCGTCATCGGATATGAGCCCCCGTCCGAACACATGGCCGTTCTCGGTTTTTATGTGCACGTTCACATCGGTGTATATGATGCGTTTTTTTTGGTCCCAGTAAAGCTCCTCGGTGTAGAGCACCTCGCCCTTGTAGTTCTGGGCCACCACGTTGTGGCGGGCGAGCCACACCTCCTGCTTGTCGATGTACTGCGCAAATTTGGCCGTAATCTTCGACTCCACCTGCATGGCATCGTTGTAGGTGTTCACCTCCACCCCCTCGTCGAACTGGGTGTAGGGCTCATCGGTGAATTGGTAGCGATGCGTCACTGGGGCGTACACCTTAATCTTCATACGCCCCTGCTCGGTGTATATCAGCTCCGAGTTGAATACCGCCACGGTGGCGGTGACCTCTGGTAGCCAGAGGTCATCAATCTGCGAGGTGTCCGCATGGCAGGCGCTCAAAAAAGCAGTAGCCCCCACAATCGCAGGGACTACTACGTTATGTAGGCAATATCGGCCTATGCTGTGTTTAGAACGGGGCTTCATCTACTTGCGTTCTCTCACTACGGTGCGCTCGCCGATCCAGCAGCCCACGCTGTAGCTATCGCCAGCTTTCAGGTCGTGGAAGAAGATGTCCTCCTTCGAGGGGAAGTACTGGGTATAGGTGCCTATCAGGGTATTCATGCTCTCGGTCATGCTGGGATCCACCTCCTTGGCCTTGGCGTATTTATCGACAGCGGCCCAGTAAACCGTCTTGCGGGCAAAGTCATCGCTACCGCAATTGCGCTCGCTGGCGTACATATCGCCAATCAGGCGGTATGCCTCACCAAAGCTAGGGTTCAGGGCGATGGCCTTCTGGGCTAGGGAGCGGGCCTGGGCGTAGTGCTTGAACTCGCTGAAGGTGAGCGTTGCCAGCTCGTAGTAGTACTTGGCGCGGCGAGCCGAGTCCTGTTCCAGCTCGATGGCCTGATTGTAGTAGTGCTCCATCTCCTTGTAGCCCTTCACGCCGCGGTACAGGTGGGCAATATCGTAGGCAAGGCTAGCCGTGGGCTCGGCCTTGAACACCGCTACTGATGCTTTTAGGAACAGGGGCTCTGCGGTGCAGCGGTTGGCCTGCATCAGGTTGCGAATCTTCTTGCATAGGGCTAAGTCATCGGGGTTGGCCTCGAAACGTGGGGTAAACAGGGGGACTAGGTTGCTACAGTTGGCCACGCCCATCTGGGCGAATATGGCATCGATGCTGGTCTTGGCACTTTGCAGCTTCTCATCGGCGGGGGCTGCGGCTATCTGCGTGTCAAGATAGTCGCTCAGCATGGAGTACGACTCTATGACACGCTCGGCGTCGAGTTTTTGGTTGGTGAACATGGCGTTCACTAGGGACATGTGGAAGAATAGGTCGGAGGCCGATGTCTTGTCCTTAAGCAAATCGAGGCATTCCTTTGAGTAGCCGTAGGCCTCTTCGTAGCGGTCGGGGGTCAGGGTGTACAAATCCTGAGCCTTAGAGCCCAGCACTGCGCCCCGCTCGCCGAAGTGCTCAATACGGCGGTCGTAGAGCAGCATTAGGGTGTCTAACATGTTCTTTTTGGCCTCGGCGTTGGGGGCCTTGGCGTAGGCCTCCTTCACTATGCGCACGCCGCGTATGAAAGTGTTTTTCGAAACAGCAGGGCATTTCGAGAACACCTGCTTCCACGGTTCCAGCGCATCGCGGTAGTTCTTCTGCTTGTAGTACTCGCTGTACATCGAGATGTTGGCGGCGCACTCCTTGCGGCTATCCTCATCGGGACCATACTTGGGGTTGCTTAGGTATGAAGCCTGACCGTAGGCCGATACGCCACCGGTTATCATCGCTATCAGGGCTACGCCTATGCTTTTGGTAAGTTTCATCGTAGTAGGTATTTCGTGGTTAGCTCTCTCAATAGGTTCAACGGTCCGTTACGCTGGGTGTTCAAATGTTGTGCCAAAATATAGCCATCGGCCCACTACATAAAGCCAACTAGCTTACTTTCATTATATTCGAGCACCTCATTCAGTCCCTTAGCCAGCAGGTTTGGGTCTGCAAATATGCGATTTTTTAGCCTATCAACCAAAAAATTCGCATCGCCGCCAGTTATGAGCACCTTTAGCTGCGGATAGCACTGGGCCACAGCATCTATGTAGGAATCTATCTCGGCCAGCAGGCCGCGCTGCACTCCCGTGGCGATGCAGGCCTGGGTGCTGTTGCCCACGAGCGGCCCATCGACATCCGATGGGGTGAGCAGCGGCAGCTTGGCGGTGTGGAGGTTCAGGGCGCGGAAGCGCAAGCCCAGCCCTGGCGATATGGCCCCGCCCAAGTACTCGCCCCGAGCGCTCACCAGCTCGTAGGTGATGGCCGTGCCGCTGTCGATGGCCAGCACGTTGCGGTGGGGGAACATGGCGTGAGCCGCCACCGCAACGGCCAGCCTGTCGGGGCCTAGGGGTTGTGGTGTGGCGTAGCGATTGGCTATGGGGATGGGGGTGCTGCCATCGAACAGCAACGTGGGTACGCTGCGGCGCAGGGCGTCCATGGCGGCGGGGCGAGGGCCCACTATGCAGGCTATGGCACGGCGGACGGGGTGCTTTCTCAACGTCTGCCGCACTAAGGTCGCCGTGAGACGGGGCACGGGGGGGAGCTCCTCCAGCAGCTTGGAGCCGCTGAACAGGCATAGCTTGGTGCACGTGTTGCCAATGTCAATGGTCAGATTCATGCGGGCTGGGATGTTGCGCTCGCCGCTAGCTGCAGCTGGGCCAGCATTTGGTGGGCTAGGGCTATGGTGTCGATGCCGTGCGCCGTGAGCGAGAGCCGCCCCTCGTGCTCCTTCATCTTGAAGCGGGTGGGGTGCTGGGCTATATGGGCCATGAGGCGGGCGAAGGTGTCGGTGCGGTAGAACGGCGACAGCTGGTTGGCTATGAAGTGCGCCGTGAGGCGGGCGTTCTTGAGCACTATGCGCTCCATGCCTAGGTTCACGGCCATCCAGCGGAGCTGCACCACGTGCAGCAGGTCGTTCACGGGCTCGGGGATGGCCCCGAAACGGTCGCCCAGGGCCTCCACAAACCGATCGAGAGCGGGCTGGTCGGCCAGGGCATCTATTTCGCGGTAGAGCTTTATGCGCTCGGCCACATTGGGCACGTAGGAGTCGGGGATGAGGATTTCCATGTCGGTTTCCACGTGGCACTCGGCGCGAGAGGGCCTCCACTCGGCGTGGTCGGGGAGCTGGGCTAAATCGGCCTGGCGCAGCTCATCGAGGGCCTCATCGAGGATGCGCTGGTAGACCTCGAAGCCCATGTCGGCAATAAATCCGCTCTGCTCGCCCCCGAGCAGGTTGCCCGCGCCGCGGATGTCGAGGTCCTGCATGGCTATGCTGAAACCGCTGCCCAGCTCCGAGAATTCCTCTATGGCCCTGAGGCGGCGGCGGGCATCGGTGGAGAGCACCTCAGCGGGTGGTGCCAGCAGGTAGCAGAAGGCCTTCTTGTTGGAGCGGCCCACGCGTCCGCGCATCTGGTGCAGGTCGCTCAGCCCGAACATCTGGGCGTTGTCCACTATGATGGTGTTGGCATTGGGGATGTCCAGCCCCGACTCGATGATGGAGGTGGACACCAGCACGTCGAAGTCGCCGTTGATGAAGCTCAGCATGATGCTTTCGAGGGCCTTGGGGTCCATCTGCCCGTGGGCCACTCCCGTCTTTATGCGTGGGCAGGTGCGATGGAGCATGGCCTCCACCTCGGCAATGTTCTGCACTCGGTTGTGAACGAAGAACACCTGCCCGCCCCGGGCTATTTCGTGCTCCACGGCCTCCTTTATGATTTGGGTGCTGAACTCGTGCAGCTCGGTGAGGATGGGATGCCGGTTGGGCGGTGGGGTGTTGATGATGGACAGGTCGCGGGCCCCCATGAGCGAGAACTGCAGGGTGCGGGGGATGGGGGTGGCCGTAAGGGTGAGCGTGTCCACGTTGGTTTTAATC
The DNA here is from genome assembly GCA_017454165.1 of Bacteroidales bacterium. Classification (GTDB taxonomy): domain Bacteria; phylum Bacteroidota; class Bacteroidia; order Bacteroidales; family Tenuifilaceae; genus RGIG6076. Next base: position 16,645 of record JAFTDN010000140.1, read on the forward strand.
TGCTTGAGCTTTTCCTTGGCGGCCACGCCGAACTTCTGCTCTTCATCCACGATAAGCAAACCTAGATCATTGAAAACCATCATTTTATTGAGCAGCGCATGGGTGCCGATGATGATGTCGATGCGCCCCTCGGCGAGACGCTTCTGGATGTCGCGCTGCTCGGCGGCGGTCTTCATGCGGCTGAGCAGCTCCACGGTGCAGGGCAGGCCGTTGAGCCTGGTGCTGAAGGTCTGGTAGTGCTGCAGGGCCAAAATGGTGGTGGGCACCAGCACGGCCACCTGCTTGCTGTCGGCCACGGCCTTGAATGCGGCCCTGATGGCCACCTCGGTTTTTCCGAAGCCCACATCGCCGCACACCAGGCGGTCCATGGGGCGCTCGGCCTCCATGTCGGCCTTTACGGCAGCGGTGGCCTTCTCCTGATCGGGCGTATCCTCGAACAGGAAGCTGGCCTCTAGCTCGTGCTGTAGGTAGCTATCGGGCGAGAACGCAAAGCCACGCTGGGCTTTACGTTTGGCGTAAAGGGCTATCAGATCCTTGGCTATGTCCTTGATTTTGCGCTTGGTGCTCTGCTTCAGGCGCTGCCACGCGCTCGAGCCCAGCTTGTGCACCTTGGGCGGCTCGGCATCCTTTCCCCTGTACTTCGATATTTTGTGCAGGTTGTGGACGTTCACCAGCAGAGTATCGTTGTCGCCGTACATCAGCCTGACGGCCTCTTGGTGCTTGCCGTTCACATCGATGGTCACCAGTCCGCCGAACTGCCCTATGCCGTGGTCGATGTGCACCACGTAGTCGCCCTTTTGTAGGTTGAGCAGTTCCTGCATACTGACGGCCTCGCGCCCGCTGAGCTCATGCTTGAGCCGCACCCGTTGGTAGCGGTCGAATATCTGGTGATCGGTGTAGAAGCAGCAACGCAGGGTGTGATCCACGAAGCCTGAGCCCAGCGTACCGCGCAGCGGCACGAAATCCAGCTCGGGGTTTATGCCCTGCAGGATGCTGCGCAGCCGCTGATGCTGGTTGGGGTTCTCGGCGATGATGTGCACGGTGTATCCGTTGAGCTGCTGCCGGCCTATGTCATCGGCCAGCAGGTCGAAGTTCTTGCCGAACGCGGGCTGGGGCGAGGTGCTGAGCTCCACCACTTGGGCCGAACGGAACATGGGCCGCAGGCCCAGCTCCACTATGGTCTTGTCGCGCAGCGATTCGAGCACCTCCTTGCCCATGGCGAATCGGGCATCCACCTCCTCGGCATCGGGCAGGGCGGCTATGGCGGCGGCGTACACCTCGTTGAGCCGAGCCAGCACCAGCTCGGTGTCCTTACACCACACCATAGTGCTCGGAGGCAGCAGCGCGCCTATGGCCCGGCGGCCCACAGGGGCGATGCCGGTGTGCTGTATGTTGGGCACTATGGATATTTGCTCCACCAGACCATGCGAGCGCTGGTCGGCCACCTCGAATGGACGTATCGACTCCACGGTGTCGCCGAAAAAGTCGAGCCTGAATGGCTGTGCGCTGGCGAACGAGAAGATGTCCACTATGCCACCCCTCATGGAGTACTGCCCCGGGGAGTACACGAAGTCGGCCCGTTCGAAGCCGTACTCCTCGAGTGTGTCGGCCACGAACGCGGGCGACAGCACCTCTCCCTGCCTGATGGTGAGGCTGTTGCGGCTGAGCTCATCGAGGCTCACGGCGCGTTCGGCTAGGGCATCGGGGTAGGTGAGCACTACGGCCCGCCGCTTGGGCTGCTGGGCCAGCTCGCCCAGCAGGTTGAACACATCGGTACGCTGGATGATGGCCTCATCGGAGGTTTGCCCATACTGCACGGCGCGGCGGTACGATGCGGGGAAGAAGAACAGCTCCTGCTGCGGTAGCAGCTCGCCCAGGTCGGTGTAGCAGCGGGCGGCCTCATCGCGGTCGGGCATCACCACCAGCATGGGGCGGCAGTCGGTGCGGGCCAGCTGGGCCAGCATGATGCTGGCCATGGAGCCCACCGCGCCCCTCAGGTAGATGTTACCCCCTTCATGCGGGGCGGCGAGCCTGCGCAGCTCGGCCAGCGCTGGGTGCTCAACGTACTTATCGAGAACCTGTAGCAGGGTGTAGTCGGTGCCCATCTCAGCCCTCGTGGCTCAGCAGCTCCTCCACCTTCTGCACCATGTGGGCCGAGCCCACGTAGAAGGGCATACGTTGGTGGATCGACTCGGGTTGTATATCGAGAATGCGCTCAGCGCCATTGCTAGCCCTCCCCCCCGCCTGCTCGGCTATGAAGGCTATGGGGTTGCACTCGTAGAGCAGGCGCAGCTTGCCGTTGGGCGCGGCGGCGGTGGGGGGGTACATGTAGATGCCGCCCTTGAGCAGGTTGCGGTGGAAGTCGGCCACCAGCGAGCCTATGTAGCGCGTGGAGTAGGGCCTACCGGTGGGCTTATCAACGCCCTGACAGTAGCGGATGTAGTCCTTCACGCCCTGCGGGAAATGCTCAAAATTGCCCTCGTTTACCGAGTATATGCGGCCCTCAGCGGGGGTTTTTATGAGGAAGTTCGACAGGCAGAATTCGCCGATGGAGGGGTCGAGCGTGAAGCCGAACACCCCGTTGCCAGCGGTGTACACCAACATGGTAGATGAGCCGTAGATGACGTAGCCCGCTGCTACCTGCTTGTGGCCCGGCTGCATGAAGTCGTCCATTGTCACGCGCTCGCCACGCGGGCTTATGCGGCGGTAGATGCCGAATATGGTGCCTATAGACACGTTCACATCGATGTTCGATGAGCCATCGAGGGGGTCCATGCACACCACGTAGTTGCCATCGCGGGTGAGCTGGTCATCGTCCCAAGTGATCACCTCTTGATCCTCCTCCGAGGCTATACCGCAGCACTCACGGCTGTTGCGCAGCGATTGTATGAACTGCCAATTGGCCATCAAATCGAGCTTCTTCTGGGCCTCGCCCTGCACGTTCACGTGGCCCGCCTCGCCCAGTATGTCCACCAGGCCGGCCTTGTTCACTTTTTTATTCACAATCTTAGCGGCCACGCCTATGTGGTAAAGCAGGCGCGAGAACTCGCCCGTGGCGTAGGGTATGCTCGCCTGCTGCTCTATGATGAACTGCGTGAGCGTTTTAACGGTGTATCCCTGCATCGTTCTGATTGATACTTATTTACAACAATAGCCGTGTACGCTAACGGCGGCTCAAAGTTAGCCCATTTTGTCGATACATAAAAACTAATGCGTCCCCTTTCGCTATCTTTGCATCCACCGTCAAGCCATGCACACAGACGCATTAATAGAGGAGCACCCGCTACGCCCATTCCTGCCGACCAATGGCAGGGTGCTGCTACTGGGCAGCTTTCCCCCGCCGCAGGCCCGCTGGAGCATGCGCTTCTTCTACCCCAACTTTCAGAACGATATGTGGCGCATCATGGGGCTGGTGTTCTTTGGGCAGCGCGACCATTTTGTGGTGCCGCACCGGCGGCAGTTCAACCAGCCGTTGGTGGAGGCATTCTGCGCCCAGCGCGGCATTGCGCTGTTCGACACGGCCACCGCTGTAAGGCGGCTGCGCGACAACGCCTCCGACAAGCACCTCGAAATCGTGCGCCCCACCGACCTGGCCGCGCTGCTGTCCCCCATGCCGCTGTGCCACGCCGTGGTGGCCACGGGCGAGCGGGCGGCCCTCACCCTGCACGAGCGCTATGGATGCGCCATGCCCCGCGTGGGAGGGCATGTACCAATGGAGGTAGATGGCCGCGCATTGCGGCTATTCCGTATGCCATCGAGCAGCCGGGCCTACCCGCTTGCGCTTGAGCGCAAGGCCGATGCCTACCGAGCCATGTTCGAGCAGGTGAATGCGCTGTAAGCAACTATAAACTAACGCCTTACCAGCAGCACAACGTTTTCCACATGATGCGTGTGGGGGAACATGTCCACTGGCTGCACACGCTCCACGGCGTAACCCTCATCGAGCAGGGCTAGGTCGCGGGCCTGCGTGGCGGGGTTGCAGCTCACGTACACCATGCGCTGCGGCTGCGCTGCGAGCAGGGCTCGAAGCACATCGGGGTGCACCCCGGCGCGGGGCGGGTCGAGCACCACCACATCGGGCCTACCCTGCTCGGCCACGAAGGCCGGGGTGAGCAGATCCTTCATGTCGCCCGCGAAAAAGCGCGTGTTGGCTATGCCGTTCAGGGCCGAGTTGGCCTGGGCATCGGCGATGGCCTCGGGCACGTACTCCACCCCCACCACCAGCCGTGCGCTGCGGGCCAAGAAGTTGGCTATGGTGCCCGTGCCCGTATATAGGTCGTACACCAGCTCGGATCCGCCCAGCTGGGCGAAGCTGCGTACCACCTTGTATAGCTCGTAGGCCTGCGCCGAGTTGGTCTGATAGAACGACTTGGGCCCCACTTTGAAGCGGATGCCCTCCATCTGCTCCACTATGTGGTCGGCACCACGGAACAGCCTAACGTCCAAATCGTTGATGGTATCATTGAGCTTGGTGTTCACCACGTACATGAGCGAGGTAATCTGCGGGAAGGCTTCGGCCAGGTGGGCCAGCAGGCCCTCCACCTGCGGGGTGAGCTCGGTTACGGATAGGATCACCATCACATCGCCAGTGGAGGCCGTGCGGACGATGAGGTTGCGCAGCGCGCCCTGCTTGGTGCGCAGATCCATGAACGCGATGCCGTGCTCAAGGGCATAGGCCCGGACGGCCCGTCTGATGGCGTTCGATGGTTCGGGCTGCAGGTGGCACTCGGCTAGGTCGAACACGCGGTCGAAGCGACCGGGGATGTGGTAGCCCAGCGCGGGCGACTGCTCGGCCCCGCGCTCCATCTCCTCGGCGGTGAGCCAGCGGGTGCTGGCAAAGGTGAACTCCAGCTTGTTGCGGTAGCACTCGGTGCGGGCCGAACCCACGATGGGCTGCAGCTCGGGCAGCAGCACATGGCCTATGCGCGATAGCTGGTCGGCCACCTGCTGCTGCTTATAGCGCAGCTGCTCGGCGTAGGGCAGGTGCTGCCACTTGCAGCCGCCGCACAGCCCGAAGTGCTGGCACACGGGCTCCACCCGCAGGGGCGAGGGTTGGTGCAGCCGCACCACGTGGCCCTCCATGTGGCCCGAGCGGCGGCGCGTGAGCTGCACATCGACCACATCGCCAGGCACGGCCAGCGGCACGAATAGCACCTTGCCATCGACATGCGCTAGGGCTTTGCCCTCAGCGGCCAAGCTCTCTATCGTAACGTTCTCTATTACATGAAGTTTACCCCGTTTCCCCATTGAATATCAGAAAGAAAAAATTTGGAGCCCATGCACCTAGTCGGTGCGGCGCTGATCCATTACGAAGCGGGCATTGGTGCGGGTGCGCTGCTGCAGGTACACCGTGCGGCCCTCCACCTGCTCGGCCACGGCCCAGGGCGTGTAGTGCCTTATGGTGAGCATCTCCATGGGGCTGTTGTGGCGCACCTCGAACCCCTCGCGCAGCTCGGCCAGCGCGGCGGGCAGGCGGTGGGGCTCATCGTCCACCACCACCGTGAAGCTGATGGCCGAGCTCTGCACCAGGTTCACTTTTACGCGGTGCTTGTAGAGCAGGGCGAAGATACGGCTCAGGCTGTCCTCTATGACAAACGAGAAGTCTCTGGGGATGAGCGATATGAGTACCTGATTGCGCTTAAGCACGTACACTGGCGGCAGGTTGGCCGTGCGGCCCTCGGCCTCAATCACCGTGCCCTCGGCCTGAGGGTTGATGAACGAGCGCACGTACAGCGGTATGCGCTTGTTTTGCAGCGGCTTGATGGTCTTGGGGTGGATAATCTGCGCCCCGCAATAGGCCAGCTCTATGGCCTCGGGGTACGATATGTAGGGCAAGCGCTGCGTGTTGGCGAACAGCTTGGGGTCGGCATTGAGCACTCCCTCCACGTCCTTCCAAATGGTCACATCGCTGGCATCGAGCAGGTTGGCCAGTATGGCGGCGGTGTAGTCGGAGCCCTCTCGCCCCAGCGTGGTGCTCGAGCCCTCAGCCGTACCAGCTATAAATCCCTGGGTAACAAACACTTTTGCTCTCTTTAAATCAAACTCCCTCTGACATAGATATTTGGATGTATCAAAGTCGATCGCAGCGTCGCGATACGAGGTGTCGGAGCGGAGGCAGGCGCGGGCATCCACCCACACGTTGGACACCCCATGGGCGGTGAGGTAATGGCCCACTATGGTGGTGGAGAGCAGCTCGCCAAAGGGCACGAGCTGGTCGTAGCAGTAGTCGTAGGGGCCAGCGGGGGGCTGGGCCAGCAGCGCATCGATCTGCTCAAATAGGTGCTGCAGGGCCACGAACGCTAGATGATCGGGCTGCCCCTCGAACAGCGCCTGGGCTATGCCGTAGTGGTAGTCCCGCAGGGCCTGTAGCTCCTCGTCAAAACGCAGCCCGCCCATGTAGGCGGCGAGCAGGCGCTCCAGCGCGTTGGTGGTCTTGCCCATGGCCGACACCACCACTACCAGCGGCCCATGAGGCTCGTGGCGCAGCACCCGCAACAGGTTCTGCACCGCCTCGGCGCTCCGCACCGAGGCCCCTCCAAACTTAAACACTCTCAATCCTTCCATGCTCATGGCATTTCAATGCGGGCGCAAAGATAGGCATTTTTCGGCCATGAGTGGCTATATAATAGGCAGGCGTGGATTCCAATCCACAGGCTGCATTGTCCATCGCATGGCCCCACCCCGAGCGTGTGTTGGCACCTCCGCCTGTGGTCTACCGCCCCTGCGGGGCGGCATGTCGAGGTGGTCGGCTGCGCGTAGCCCCAGAGGGGCGTAAGAATATAGCCGTGGGTTTCAACCCACGGGCGAAGGAATACAGCCGTGGGCACCACCCCACGGTATGCGCAAGCGGCGCACGGGCGGCCGCGGCGGATTGCGCCACC
>JAFTDN010000141.1 GCA_017454165.1 Bacteroidales bacterium
AGTTCGACCCTGAAGCGGCTTGCGCTCTACCCCTACGTGCTGCTGGCTGTCATTCTGGCGTTCATCATCGTGTCGTACTATTTTGTGCGGCAGTCGCTGCGGGCCGAGCAGAACGGAGTATGGGTGGGCATGGCCAAGGAGACTGCCCACCAGCTGGGCACGCCCATTAGCTCGCTGATGGCCTGCCTTGAGCTGCTGCGATTGGAGCCCGCCCAGCCCGGCGTAATCGATGAGCTGTCTAAAGACATCCAGCGCCTCGACCGCATCGCTCAACGCTTCTCGAAGATAGGGTCGCAGCCCGACCTGCGGCCCATCGACCTGTGCGAGCTCATAGCGGGATCGGTGGCCTACCTCTCGGGCAGGCTGTCGAAGCGGGTGCGGTTCTGCACCCATCTGCCCCAGCACCCCCTGATGGTGCTGGGCAGCCCCACCCTGCTGGAGTGGGTGGTGGAGAACCTGGTGAAGAACGGTGTGGACGCCATGCAGGGCCACGGGCAGATCGATGTGGAGCTGTCGGAGGCCGATGGCTGGGTGTGTCTCGATGTGTCCGACACCGGGCAGGGCATAGCCCGGGGCAACTTCAAGGCGGTGTTCAACCCTGGGTTCACCACCAAGAGCCGGGGCTGGGGGCTGGGCCTGACGCTGGCCAAGCGCATAGTGGACGGCTATCACCGTGGACGCATATTTGTGCTGCGCTCTGAGCCGCATCGGGGCACCACCTTCAGGGTAATGCTGCGGTGCGTTTAGGAACAAAAAACCCCCTCTTTGGAGGGGGGTGGTTTGGGCAGTGTGAGGGCTGCTACTAGTCGCCCACCACCTTGTCCTCGAAGGGTTTGAACTCCCAGGTGTCGTCATACGATGACGATGAGGCGCGACCTGTGGTGACGAATCCCCTGCCCCCAATGGAGAAGCCCACGCCGTGCGAGCGCACTGAGCCCTCAAAGTCGGTCTTACGGGTCCAGAGGTCGTTCTCGGGGTTGTACTCCCAGGTGGTGGAGAGCGAGGCCGATGCTTCGCCCACGGTGATGTAGCCCAGGCCGCCAATCACGAATGTGCAGCCGGCCTCGCGGGTAATCGAGCTGTAGTTGTCATCGAAGTCATCATCGGTGGCGTTGGTGATGTCGCGCTTGCGAATCCAGGTGTCGGTTGCGGGGTCGTAGGCATAGAAGCTGGTGGGGCGGCTGCCGTTGTTGTTGCCGCCCAGCACGTAGGCCGTACTGCCTATTACGAACGACTGGGCGTAGTAGCACTTGCGGGGCAGGCTGGCTTTGGACTTCCAGCGTTCGCCTGCAGGTTGTGTGGGGTCGTAGGCCCAAAGCTCGTTGAGGTACGACTGCCCGTATCCGCCAGCCACGTAGCCTATGCCGTTGATGCTGAACGATGTGGAACCGTAGCATCCCTTCACGGCCTTGGTGGTGTCGCTGGCGTATGTGGTGTCATTGGCGAAGTTCTCCACTTGGGTCCAGGTGTTGGAGGTGGGGTCGTACTCGTACACATCGTTGTAGCGGGTGCTGGTGTTGCTGTTCCAGCCGCAGCCCACGTAGCCCTTGCCGTTGGCGGCGAAGCCGAAGGCCGATATGCGGCCAACGCCTGGGAAGTCGGCTATCTTCTCCCAGCGGCTCTCGTTGGCATCGAAGCGGTAGCAGTCATTCAGATAGAGCTTTTCGTTGGCGTTGTAGCCCGAGACCACGTAAGCCTTGTCGTCTAGTACGAACGAGGCCGCGCCGTAGCGGCTGATGCCCGAGAAGTCGGGCATCCATTTCCAGTTGCCCACAAATACCTCCTCTGAGGTTCCGCCGCCGCAAGCACCGAGCAGCGCTAGGGCCATTAGCCACATGATGTTTCGAAGGTTGAAGCGTGTTGTCATATCTATGATATTGATTGATAGCTATTTGGTTCGCGATGTGGTGGCTGAGCATACTTCATGTCTCCAATGCATTTTGTGCATAACATTGTGATTTGTAGATGATTATGCTTAAATGTCCACGTTGTTCGAGCCGCACTAAAATAGGCTATATTGGGGATAGCGCAAAATAATATGCGAAGTTTAAAACATTGGCTTGCCAAACTGTATGGGTGTAACATGGTGTACCACATCATGTTATGCGCTGTTCGGATTATGCCAAGCCTCCTTCCCAGGGTTCGGAGAGGAGTATCGTCATGCCATTGCTCATCTAATAATTGTATATTTGCAAGTTTTGGGAGGAGATGTATTTAGCAGAGCATTATGTTGAAACATAGCGATTTGACTGACAAGAAGAGGCATTGCTCCCTCGTGGGGCTGCTGGGCGTGGCCGCAGCGCTGCTGGGTGCTTGCAAATCGGATTGGACGGCTGTGGGCGACACCCTGATTGGCAGCGATTCGCGCCTGGTCTACCTTGACGACCAGCCCGTCCAGATTTCCACCTTCATGTACGACTCAGTGGTAACATCGGGGGCCAATAGGGTGCTGGTGGGCCGCTGTAGCGACCCCAACGTTGGGCTGGTGCAGGCCGAGGCCTTCGTGGGCATGGGCAACAACTCGCTGCGCATTTACAACCAGGAGCCCGTGCTCGACTCGGTGAGGCTGGAGCTCTACCACTCTGGCTTCTTCTTCGGCGACTCTATGGGCATCACCCGCCTCTCCATCCATCGGCTCACCGAGGAGGTGGCCCCGCGGCTCAACGCCTCGGCCATCTACAGCACCCAGCGGTTCGCCTACGACCCCGCGCCCATGGCCACGGTGAGCTACAGGATGAGGCCCAGCCGCAGTGAGGTAATAGGCATAAGGCTGCCCCAAGCCCTAGGCGAGGAGCTGCTAGGCTACCTGCAGATGCCCGTGCGCCCCAGCGTGGAGGAAGAGGGCCTCAATCGCTACTTTAAGGGAGTCCGTATAGGCATAGAGGGCTCGGCCTCTAAGGCCATCGTGGGCTACACGGTGAACGACACCTCGTGCTGCATAAAGCTCTACTATCACGCAGCGGGCGATGCGCAGCCCGTGGGCTACGTACAGCGGATTGCGGCCACCAGCACCATCACCAGCAGCAGCCACATCGAGCTGGACAGGACGAACCCCGTGGTGGCCCACCTCTCCGACACGCCCGTGGTGTCGGACTCCATCGGCAACGTGGGCCTCGTGCAGAGCACCTTGGGCATATACTCGCGCATCGACTTTCCCGCGCTGCGCGAGCACTCCCGCTATGGGGGGAAGGTGCAGGTAGCCAAGGCCGTGCTACAGCTATGCCCTGTACCTGGTGCTGATGTGAACAGCCGTCCGTCAGGTATTTATCTGTATCAAGTGGATCGCAACAACAACATCGGCGAGCAGGTGTACAACAGCAGCACGGGCAGCGCGGAGAGCGGCAAGCTCACCGAACATCCCGACTTCTTCGGCAAGACCTTCTATTCGTGGGACATCACGCAGTTTGTGCGTAGCATGGTGCTTGCACCAGATGTGGAGAACTACGGGCTGATGCTGGTCCCCGATGCATCGGGCTCATCGTTCAGCCAATTGATAGTGGCCGACCAGCAGTACGCTGGAGCACAGACCAAGCTCATCCTTTACCTGCTCAATCATGAATAGGCGCTCCATACTATCAGCCGCGCTTGTTGCGCTGCTGCCCTTCGCGCTCATAGCGCAGTCGAACACCAATTCGCCCTACTCATATTTCGGGCTGGGCGAATTCGACCTGTCGGGGTACAGCAAGACCAGCGGCATGGGCGGGGTGGCCTACGGCATACGTACCTCCAGCTTCGTGAACCATCTCAACCCCGCATCGTATGCGGGCTTTGATAGTCTGCGCGTGGTGCTCGATGTGTCGGCATCGGGCAAAGTGTTGTGGCTGCGCTCCCCCAGCGATGGGCACAGCTCGTTTAACGGCAATATCAAGCGCATTGCCCTCGGGCTCAGGCTCCACCGCCTGTGGGCTGTGAGCTTGGGCATGACCCCCTTCTCCAACGTGGGCTACAGGGTGAACGCCCACGAGCCCGTGGTGGGGCTTAGCGATGACCGCAGCACTGCCACCTACAGCGGAGATGGCGGCTTGACGCGCTTTTACATTGGAACATCTGTAAGACCGTTCGGCGGTCTATCGTTGGGGGCCAACGTCTCCATGCTGTTCGGCTACATCAACAAGACGAAGACCACCAGCCATAGGCTGCTCGATGCCTCGTGGACCGAGAAGTACCGCTACAAGCCCAACACCGCCCTGCTGCTCGATTTTGGAGCGCAGTATGCCATCGGTCTGCCCGGCGGCTCGCGTCTCACCTTGGGCTTGGTGGGCGGCCTGAGCAGCAGCATCAAGCTGGCCAAGTACTACTCAGTGTTCATGGGCACCGGGGGCGATGAAGAGATGCGCGATGTGGAGCGCTTCTACCTCCCGCTCCACCTGGGTGGAGGATTTGCCTTGACCACCCAGCGCTGGGCCTTCGCCGCCGACTATGAGACCCAGCGCTGGGCCGATGTGGCCCAGCAGAACCGCACCACCCGTTTTGCCAACACCCATAGGGCGGCGCTGGGCTTGAGTTTCTGCCCCAACTACTACCTGGGCCGCAACCTGTTACAACGTATGACCTACCAGATGGGCCTGCATTACGAGCGCTCGCACCTATCGTTCCAGGGGGCCCGCAGCGATGCCTATGGCATCACATTTGGGGTGGACATGCCCTTCAGGCAGCAGCTGTCATCGCTGGCCCTGTCGGTTGATGTGGGCCTAAAGGGGAGGGCCTATAGGGATATGCTCCGCGAAACCTACATCAGGGTGAACATGGGCATCAGCTTCTCCGATTTTTGGTTCCTGAAGAGGCAGTACGATTAGGCCATGCAGCGTGGCAATAGTTCTGTGGTGTGGACGGCGGGCATATTCACGCTCATCTACTGCTCCATTTCGCTGGTGAACCATCTGCAATATCGCACATCTGCGCTGGATTTGGGCATGTTCAATCAAGCCCTATATGCAATTTCACACGTCCGCGCACCCCTATTCACCTTAAGCGAAGACGGACAGATATACCCATTTCTGAGCTGCCATTTCGACTTTATATGCTTTCTGTACGCCCCGCTGCAATTTATTTTTGGCAGCTATACCCTTCTGCTTATACAGATTGCCGCAATAATACTTGGCGGACTGGGCATATATCGCTACGCCAAGCCGATGTTTGCCAACGGTTCGCACATACCGTTGCTGCTACTCATACATTTCTTCGGCATTTGGGGCATATACTCGGCACTCGCATTCGACTTTCACAACAACGTGATTGCCGCCATGCTGGTGCCCTGGCTGGCCATAGCCATGCGCGAGCGCAAACCGTGGCTAACGCTACTACTGGTGTTGCTAATTCTAAGCAACAAGGAGATTATAGCACTGTGGACAATCTTTATTGTGCTATGTTTTGGGTTGTGCAACTGGCAGGGAATCAGAAGTTTCTGCAAATTAGAACTACCGCTAATGTTGCTATGCTTGGTCTTTGGCATTGTAGTGATTATGCTGATACAGCCAGCACTACAGGGTTCGGAGGTCAACCTGCAGATGGAGCGCTATGCACATTTGGGGCAATCGCTGCCCGATGTGCTGATGCATTTCGTGTCTGTCGCACCCCATTGATGCCCTCAGCACACTATGCACCAATACCCTAAACGATAGTTCCTACGACTACATAAAATTGGAAACGGCTCTAATGCTGCTTATATCAGGCGGTTTTATGACCATATTTGCCCCAAAATATCTGATAATGATTATTCCTATTTTACTATGGAAATTCATGTCGAACAGCTATTGGTTCTGGGGCATCAACAGCCAATGCTCCATAGAATTTGTACCTGCAATAATGCTTGCCACAGCGCATGCACTGCACAAAATACGTAGAGGACAACTGGCACTATCCATATCGGGCTGCGTGTTAGCAGCAGCAAGCACCATCTACACCATGGAAAATAGGCAATCGAAGTGGTACGACTACGATAATACTGCTTTCTACAACGCCAAGCACTACCGCCCCAAAATTAATCCAATCACAACACGTCAAGTGATAAAACATTATATTCCAGCTGATTGTCCTGTGTCGGCTTCATCCACGCTCACACCGCATCTATACAATAGACAACATTTATATTTATTTCCAGTTATTAACAACGCCGACTATGTGGCCGTGGTGCGCCAACTTTACAACTATCCGATAAGCGTCGAAGATGCGAATAAACGCGTAGCCGAACTAATAGATAGCGGCAACTATGCAGTTGAATTCGAGAATAACGATATTATAATTCTTAAAAGCACATCTCTACATGCAAGTGATTAGCAGGGTATTACATCGCATACGTCCTTTTGCAATGGTGGTTTGCTGCGCCTTAGGCGCAATGCTGCTGCTGCGCCTGGCCGAACTGGGCTACCTATTCACATTGGCCAAATTTGCCGTTCCGCGCGTGGTTGGGCGCGGGCTGCTATCCATGCTGATGTGCCTTGGCCTGGCAACAGCAGTGCTGCTGCCTCTCTACATGCTACTGGCCTGGTGGCGGCAACGATTGGCCACCGCTGTAAGCGCGGCCCTGCTCGGTTTGCTGATATTCGCTGAGGTTGGGCTTACGGCCATTGCCCTGCGCCGAGGCCTACCCATTGGTAGCGAGCTGATTATGCGTCCTGCCCACGAGGTGCTGCACACGCTGAGCAGCGTGATGCCCGTGTGGCTGGCGGTGGTGCTGTGCGTGGGCGCTATTGGCGTGTTTACGTGCGCATGCCTCTGGGCTACACGCCTACGCTGGCCGCGCTGGCTAACAGCAGGTGCAATGGCGCTGGTGCTGCTAACCGCCCCATTTGCGCGGCATCACAAAACGCTCACCCGCGATATTCAAAAACCACCCGTGGCCAGCTACATCACCAACAAAACGCTATACATGCTGCATTCGTGCAGGCATCTGGCCAAGGTGCAGGGGCATAGCTATGGACAAGCATTTGAACTCGACCGTGCCATGCTGGAACAATTCCTGAGCGACAATCCTGGCCTGCAGCCCTTCGACAGCCTCTATCCGCTCGAACGCGCCAGCAGCACCATTCCCGACGTGCTTAGCCCCTACTTTGCCCCACTACCCGATGGACAGCTGCCCAACATAGTGATTGTGGTGGCCGAATCGTTAGGGCGCGAGTGGAGCGGCGACAACGAGTTGGGCGTTAGTTTCACCCCTTTCTTCGACTCGCTTGCCCGCCACGCGCTCTACTGGCCCAACTGCCTATCTACCTCCAACCGCAGTTTTGGCGCAGTGCCTGCCATTACAGGCTCGGTGCCACCTGGCCCACGCGGATTCCAGTTCGGTGTAATGCCCCAACACAACACCCTAATATCGCTGCTGCGCAGCAATGGCTATCGCGCCAACGCATTCTATGCTGGCGATTTCGAGTTTGATGGCATTTACGAGTACCTACAGGCTCAGCAGGTCGATTACTACAGCAACACCTTCAAAAAAGAGGCGTTGGAAAGCAATCGTCCCGAGCAACACTTCTATTGGGGCTATCACGATGAGCATTTGTTCCGCCGCAGTTTGGAAGAATTAGCTCGCATCGACAGCTGCAAAATGCCCATGCTCAATCTGTTTATCACCATATCGGCGCACGATGAGCTCAACCTATACAACCGTACCGAACAGGACCACTACATAAGCCAAACTCAAGCCATAATTGACAAAGTCGCTCCCGAACAACGAACTGAGGCGCAGCAATATCTTAAACATAAAGCTGCCATACTATACGCCGATAACTCCCTGCGCACGCTGTTCCAACGCTATAGCAAGCGGCCTGACTTTGGGCGCACCATATTCGTCATCACAGGCGATCATGCTTGGGGACAACAGGTGCGCAATAGGCTGACCCTGCAACATGTGCCGCTGCTTATATGGTCGCCTCTGCTCACTAACACCGCGCAACATCAGCCATTGGTTACGCATCTCGACATAGCCCCGTCGTTAGCCGCACTTTTGCACAAACGCTACGGTATGAACATGCCTGCTACCGTGCAATGGGCGAGCAATGGGCTAAGCATAGGAACAAAATTCGAGGCTAAACGACGTATGCTCCTGCTCGACTACGACCACGAAATAACCAAAATACTATATGACAACTACTTTTCTAGAGCCGACCTCGGCGAAGCTTACAGCATCGACCCTGCGCTGAATATTCATCCTGTTGAAGACAAATCGCTAACAAACAGCCTGCAAGATAAACTGTTGATATACAAGCATATAAACAACTACATGTATCTTACCGACCATCTTACCCAAAATCCATTAGTCGAAAAAGATGGCAATTTTGAGGTGTTATTATATCATGGCATCGATTCGTTGACGCGCCATGCGTTGCCGCAGCCTCCAAGCCAGATGCAACCAGAAGATTATCCACTACTACGGGGTTATACAATTGTAGATAACCTAAAAAAACTCCGAGTAAAAATTACAGCAAGGCTAAAAGTAGAAGGAAACTTATATGAATACAGCCAAATGTTATTAAAAATAGGATGCTTTGGCAATGAATTCCAACAGATTGAGTATTATGGACATATTACTAAGTATTTGAATACCGATGATATTAGGGAAGGGCAATGGTACGATTTACATATTATGAAGTATTTTCCGTTACGCGATGTACATGACGCTAACTTTTACGTAGTTCTGTCAAATGTAGCGGACGATGCCAGTTGGACGAACGACAACACATTGCATCTCAAGGATATATACATCACGGTGGAGGGTAGCCGTTAGACGGGGTCCACGTCGATGGCCACCAACAGGCCGCTCATGCCCTTAGTGCGGCGTACAGCATCGGCATAATAGGCTATAAGCGATTTTATTCGTGTAAGTGGCTGTTGTAACTCTATTTTTACCAAAACCTCCATAAGATACTGGTTTTGCACCCGCCCAACCAGCGGTGCTTCTGGCCCAAGTACCGAATTGGGCATTGCCGTACGTAGCCCATTGGCAAACAGTTCGGCTCCCTGCATGGCCTTAGTTAAATCGGCGTGTTTAAGCATAATAGAAACCAAACGGCAAAATGGTGGATAGAGAAACTCACGGCGGTCGGCCAATTGCGCCTCGAACATTGCATGGTAGTTATGTGCAACCACTTGTTGTATAATAGCATGTTCGGCTTGCGATGTTTGTACAATCACCTGCCCGCGTTTATCCCTACGTCCTGCCCGTCCGCTCACCTGCTCCATGAGCTGAAAACTGCGCTCGTGCGCACGAAAATCGGGGAAGTTAAGCATAGCATCGGCACCAACTATGCCCACCAATGCCACACGGTCGAAGTCTAAACCCTTGGCCACCATCTGCGTACCCACCAAAATATCGATTTGACCCTGCTCAAACTGCTCCACAATACGCTCGTGAGCATGACGCGAACGCGACGAGTCGAGGTCGAGCCGCTCCACGCGGGCGTCGGGGAAATATATGGCCAAATCGTCCTCAATACGCTCGGTGCCAAAGCCACGCATTTGCAAGTTAGGGCTACCGCAGGCCATGCAGGTTGTGGGCTGCGATAGGCTATGCCCACAATAGTGGCAAACCAACTGATTGCCGCGCTTATGGTAGGTTAGCGTTACATCGCACTGCTCGCAACGCGGAACCCAACCGCATTCGGCACACTCCACAAACTGGGCAAAACCTCGCCTGTTCTGGAACAGAATCACCTGCTCGCCATTGGCCAACGCAGCAGCAATGGCATCGAGCAACGTGGTGCTGAAATTGGAACGCATCTGCTTAAATTTATGCGCCCTCTTCGTATCTACAATCTGAATTTCTGGTAACTCAACACCTCCATGACGCGCCTTGAGCTCCACCAGCGTATATTTGCCCCGCTTGGCGTTCAAATAGCTCTCCACCGAGGGTGTGGCCGACCCAAGCAGCACATTAGCACCATGCATTTGCGCCAGCATCACGGCCACATCGCGGGCATGATAGCGCGGCGCAGGATTGTGCTGCTTGTAGGTGCTCTCGTGTTCCTCATCGACAATAATTAGCCCCAAATTCCTAAATGGCAGAAATACCGACGAGCGAACGCCCAGCACCACATCGTAGCGGGGCTGATTGGGAGCGGGCTGCTCACGCATCACACCGTAATAAATCTCCACCCGCTCGGCATCGGAATATTTTGAGTGATACACACCCACTCTATCGCCAAAAACACGCCGTAAACGATTGATTATCTGTGCTGTAAGTGCTATTTCGGGTAGCAGGTAGAGTACCTGCTGTTTCCTGGCTAATGCATTGGTTATTAGGTGTATGTATAGCTCGGTTTTGCCGCTCGATGTAACGCCATGTAGCATCACCGTTTTTTTATTGCGGAAAGCTGTGTATATGCTGTTTAGCGCTGATGCCTGTTCGGGGCTGAGCGGAGATGGCGGCGAACATTCGCCTCTGAACGGTGCGAGCCGGCTCTCGGTCTCATGCTCAATCGTCAGAGCACCGCGTTTCACCAGCGCGGTGAGCACCGCGCCCGTGGTGCCAACCAGGGCCAGCAGCTCATCTTTGGGCATACGGGCCTGTTCGGGAGGGCAGCCCTGCTCCAGCAGGGCTGCGAGCAGGCGTAGCTGCTGCGGGGCTCGCCTGAGCGTGTCTAGCAGCTTGTGCAGTGCGGCCTCGCTGCGATGAGGTGGGGCCACCGTCACGTAGGCGCGTTGCCTAGGGGTGTAGCGGTCATCGATGCGCTCCACGATGTTTACCAGTCTGCGCTCTACCAGCCTGCGCAGCGTGGCCATGGGGTTGCGGATGTTGGTCTGCAGTGCCAGCTCGGCCACGGTGAGCCCTTTCTTGCAGCGGTGGTTGAGCGCCATCATCAGCTGCCGCTCGGCCTCGGTCAGGCCATCGCTGTTGCCCCCAGCGGCGATGCGCTCCACATAGGTTTGGCTTTCGAACTTCAGGGCGGCGGGGAGGGCCACGCGCATCACCTCGCCCAGCGAGCACAGGTAGTAGCTGGCCAGCCACTCCCACAGCTGTAGCTGCGATTTGCTGACAATTGGCTCATCGTCAACTATTTGAGCTATATTCTTGATGGTGCCCACAGCGGGCGGCTGGCTGTGTAGGCGGTAGATGAGGCCCGAGTAGAGCTTGCGATTGCCGAATGGTACCACCGCCCGCATCCCCACGTCTATAAGCGGTCGCATGTCCATCGGCACGGCATAGGTGAACACCTGCGCTACGGCCATGGGCACAATCACATCGATGTACTCAGCTCCTCCTCTCACGGTTCATTTTATGGTTTGGCAAAGATAAGCAATTGCTTATATCCTAAAAAAATGGTTTATTTGCGGCGCGGTATGCGATATAAATGTTACCGCTATGGCTCATGCTCAAGCAGATACAACGGCCCATTGAGGTGCACCTACACGATTTCGAAGCATACTTCAGGCACCGAATGTCCACGCGGATAGGGGTGCTCAATGCCATCAACAACTACGTAGTGCGGCGCAGGGGCAAGCTGCTGCGCCCCATGCTGGTGTTCCTCTCGGCGGGCCTCAACGGCCGCATCGATGAGGCGAGCTACGTTGCTGCGGGCATGATTGAGATGCTCCACACCGCCACCCTGATTCACGACGACGTGGTGGATGAAGCCTACCAGCGCCGGGGCTTTCTGTCCATCAATGCTCTGTGGCGCTCCAAGGCGGCGGTGCTGGTGGGCGACTTCATGCTGGCCCAGGGGCTCAATGTGGCCGTGGAGCACAGCCGCATGGACATGCTGCGCGTGATCAACAATGCGGTGCAGGCCATGAGTGAGGGGGAGTTGCTGCAGCTGGAGCGGGCGCGGCACCTCAATCTCGACGAGCCCACCTACTACGACATCATAGGCATGAAAACGGCCGCCCTTTTCTCCGCATGCTGCCAGAACGGCGCGTTGGCGGCGGGCGCCTCGCCCGATCGGGTGGCCCTGATGGGCCAGGTGGGCCAGCAGCTGGGTATAGCCTTTCAGATGCGCGACGACCTCTTCGACTATCAGCCCCACGGGCTGCTGGGCAAGCCCACCGGCAACGACATCAAGGAGCGCAAGCTCACCCTGCCGCTCATCTATGCCCTGCGGCAGGCCCCCCCTCCTGAGCGTAGGCGCGCTATGGCCCTGTTGCGTCGTGCTGATAGCCCCCAGGCCGATGTGGCCGCGCTGGTGCATTTTGCCCAGCAGCATGGCGGCTTGGACTATGCCGAGCAGCAGATGAGAGGCTTTGCCCGGCAAGCCGTGGAGCTGCTGGCGCAGATGCCCCGGTCGGATTACCGGCAATCCCTAGAGCTGCTGTGCCAATTCGTGGTGGAGCGCAAGAAATGAGCGGTCTTGCCGTGCGATGTGAGAATGGCTGCGGAGATCGCTGAAAGATGCTGTTAGTATTTGCTTGTATGCCATCTTGTAATATTTGTTACAAAATGGTATGTGTTTCCCATTATGTATGCTGTAGGCTTAGATGGGCGGCGGGCTATGTCCATCCTAGGCGGCTGGCTTCGGCCCGAGCGCGTTCAAGGTCGGCGGGGGTGTCCACCGCGAGCGACTCGACATCGGTTTCGATGGCCTTTATGCGTAGTCCGTGCTCAATCCAGCGCAGCTGCTCCAGCGATTCGGCCCGCTCCAGGGCCGACTGCGGGAGGGCGGCCACGCGGCGTAGCACGTTTGCACGGTAGGCGTATAGACCTATATGCTTGTAGAACAGGTGTTTGTGTTGCCATAACTCGGGTTCCATGCCGCGTATGTGGGGGATGACCGAGCGGCTGAAGTATATGGCTTCGCCCTGTAGGTTCAGCACCACTTTGGGCGTGTTGGGGCTGAAAATGTCGTCGGCGGAGCCGAAACGCTTCACCAGCGTGGCGATGTCCACCTGCGGTTGCTCGAAGGCTGCTGCCACGCACCGCAGCGGCTCCGTGCTGATGAACGGCTCATCGCCCTGGATGTTGATTACCACATCGAAAGGCCCATGCCCGTTGTGCTCCAGCGTGTTGATGGCCTCGGCGCAGCGGTCGGTGCCGCTACGGGCATCGGGCGAGGTGAGCACGTAGCGTCCGCCAAAATCGCCAACAGCCTGGGCTATGCGCTCATCATCGGTGGCCACGTAGGTATGTTCGAATACGGTGTTTACACGTTCGTACACCCATTGAATCATAGGCTTTGACCCTATTATGGCTAGGGGCTTCCCTGGTAGGCGGGTTGAGGCGTAGCGGGCGGGTATAAGCGCAGCTATATTCATAATAATCAGCTATTTGCGTTGTTTTTATGGTTGATACGTGGAAACATCTTCCGGAGGCGCACCATGTAGGTGCTGAACTGTTTGCCAGCCACCACCACGCTCACCGCTGCCACAATCAGCACCATGCCCACGGCCTGCCGCAGGGTGAGCTGCTCGCCAAACACCATTATGCCGAAAAATACGGCGGTAACTGGTTCCAATGCGCCCAGAATTGCTGTTGGCGT
Organism: Bacteroidales bacterium; assembly: GCA_017454165.1. Classification (GTDB taxonomy): domain Bacteria; phylum Bacteroidota; class Bacteroidia; order Bacteroidales; family Tenuifilaceae; genus RGIG6076. Next base: position 13,404 of record JAFTDN010000141.1, read on the forward strand.
TGAGCCAATGAGCTGTATGGCGCGTGTTGTGCATAGCAGCGACACTATGGTGGGCAGCAGCGCAAGGGCTATCAGATTGAGCCATAGATGTTTGCTTGCGGAGGGAGGTGTGTGCAGTTGCCCAGTGTAGATGGCGTGGGCGGCGAATATCGTCCAGCCAAAGGCGAGCACGTAGAACGTAACCTTTAGCGTGGGCATCTCCTTGAGCCGCCCCTTGTTTATTCCCACAATGTAGATGGCGTAGGCCAGGGCCGAGCCCATCACCAGTAGTGGGCCCACACGCGACAGCGTGGCACCATCGGCGCTACGGTAGAGCAGCGCTATGCCGCCCACGGCCATCAGCAGGCAGAGCACGGTTTGCCATGTGAGCCGCTCGCGGAATAGGGCGGCCATAATTAGGGCCACCATGATGGGATATACAAACAGCATGGTTGAGGCTATGCCCGCGTCCATGTGCTGGTAGCTGCTGAAAAGCGTGATCGATGAGAGCGCGAATAGCACGCCAAACACCATCAGCGGGAGCAGGTCGGCGGTGCTAATCCTGAAACTACGTCCGCGCAGTTTTATCATAGCGCCCAGAATGGGCAATGCCAGCAGGTAGCGGAAAAATAGCACCGACAGGGGGTCCATGCCCGCGCTATAGAGCGGCAGGGCAAAGAGCGGGTTCATACCGTAGGTGGCGGCGGCTATCGCTCCGAGGGTGTATCCTTTGACTTTGGGATTCATGGCTTTACATCCTTATGGCCTGCACCTTGAGCGTGGTGTGACAGTCCTCGCGGTAGGCGTAGTGGGTGTCGAACACCCAATCCCATCGCTGCGTGTGGGGGCTTTGCTGCAGGTCGATGAACACCGACGGCGTGCTACCCACCAGTCGGTGCTGCTCATCGTAGAATTCCTCTTCTATATCGCTGATAAGCAGCGATTTATCTTTAGGTAGCTGTGCAATATGCGCCTGCTGTATGCGCTGCGACAGGTCGATTATCTGTGAGTCGCTGAGCGACAGATGTTTGCGCAGTCTCTCTATAATACCCTCGGGCAGCTGGCTGAGCAGGTTGAGCGACACCACCATGTCGTAGGGCTGTGTGTCGATGCTATTAACCTCCACCTGCTTGCATACATCGTTGTAGTTCAGTTGTCTGCGCGGAGTTGCGTTGAGATATGGAGCCAGACCCGTTAGGTCGGTGCTGACGAACGATATTTTGGGGTTATGGCCGTGCTGGTGTACAATTTGTTTGGGGTGTACTATGTCCATCAGCACCACGCGCTGGCATTGCAGCAACAGCGAATCTATCGGCACATCGAGCAGCCAGCCGCTTCCCATGATGCACACTGATTGCGGCTTGATGTCAGATAATGCGCTTATAATAAACTGTTTGCATCGTTCGGCATGGGCACTCCAGCCCTTGGGCTCGGCCAGGTATCGCCTGATGATGCCGTTTTGCGCATTGCGGTAGCGGCGGTTGTGGGCTATTTGAGCTATTATGCTCATCTACAGATGTTTTAGTCCATCTTGAGTACAGCCAGGAATGCCGATTGGGGCACCTCCACGTTGCCAATCTGGCGCATACGTTTTTTGCCCTTCTTCTGCTTCTCG
>JAFTDN010000013.1 GCA_017454165.1 Bacteroidales bacterium
CGGTGAAGACCACCTTCCGTGAGCACCTAGCCGAGCTGGGCATCATCTTCTGCTCCATGAGCGAGGCCATCCGCGAGCACCCCGACCTAGTGCGCCGCTACCTGGCCTCGGTGGTGCCCGTGGGCGACAACTTCTACTCGGCCCTAAACTCGGCGGTGTTCAGCGATGGCTCGTTCTGCTACATCCCCAAGGGCGTGCGCTGCCCCATGGAGCTGAGCACCTACTTCCGCATCAACGCGGCCAACACCGGCCAATTCGAGCGCACTCTAATCGTTGCCGATGAGGGGAGCTATGTGAGCTACCTTGAGGGCTGCACCGCCCCAATGCGCGATGAAAACCAGCTACATGCCGCTGTGGTCGAAATCGTTGTTGAAGAACAGGCCGAAGTAAAATACTCAACCGTACAGAACTGGTATCCAGGCGATAAGGATGGCAAAGGCGGCATCTACAACTTTGTAACCAAACGCGCAATATGCAAGGGGCAGGGCAGCAAAATGTCATGGACACAGGTTGAAACTGGCTCGGCCATCACCTGGAAGTACCCCAGCTGCATACTTCAGGGCGATGACTCGTACTGCGAGTTCTACTCCGTGGCCGTCACCAACCACCACCAACAGGCCGACACCGGCACCAAGATGATACACCTAGGCCGCAACACCCGCAGCCACATCGTATCGAAGGGCATATCGGCTGGGCAGAGCCAGAACAGCTACCGGGGGCTAGTGAAGGTTACACCCAAGGCCCACAACGCCCGCAACTACTCGCAATGCGACTCTCTGCTGCTGGGCGACCGCTGCGGGGCCCACACCTTCCCCTACCTCGAGGTGGCCAACAACACGGCCATAGTGGAGCACGAGGCCACCACCTCGAAAATCGGCGAGGATCAGATATTCTACTGCAACCAGCGCGGCCTGAGCACCGAAACCGCCGTGGGCCTCATCATCAATGGCTACGCCAAGGAGGTGCTCAACAAGCTGCCCATGGAGTTCGCCGTGGAGGCCCAAAAGCTGCTACAAATCAACCTTGAGGGCAGCGTGGGATAGCCCCGCCCTCACTCAACATTCAAACACACCGCACATGCTATCAATAACCGACCTACACGCCAAGATTGGCGACAACGAAATCCTCAAGGGCATCAACCTCGAGATACACCCCGGCGAGGTGCACGCCATAATGGGCCCCAACGGCTCGGGCAAGAGCACCCTCGCGGCAGTGCTCGCCGGGCGCGAGCTCTACGAGGTCACCCACGGGCGAGTAACGCTCAACGGCAAAAACCTGCTCGACATGCCCGCCGAGGTGCGCGCCCGCGAGGGCCTATTCCTCAGCTTCCAGTACCCCGTCGAGATTCCTGGGGTGAGCATGGTGAACTTCATGAAGGCCGCCGTCAACGAGCACCGCAAGCACCGAGGGTTGGAGCCCCTGTCGGCCTCAGATTTCCTGAAGCTCATGCGAGAGCGCAAGGAGCTGGTCGAAATCGATGCCGCGCTCACCAACCGCTCGGTGAATGAGGGATTTTCGGGCGGAGAGAAGAAGAAGAACGAAATATTCCAAATGGCCATGCTCGAGCCCAAGCTCTCCATCCTCGATGAGACCGACTCTGGCCTCGACATAGATGCCCTCCGCATAGTGGCCAACGGAGTGAACAGGCTCAAACGCCCCGACAACGCCACCGTGGTGATTACCCACTACCAGCGCCTGCTCGACTACATCGTGCCCGACTTCGTGCACATCCTCTACAAGGGCCGCATCGTGAAAAGCGCGGGCAAGGAGCTCGCCCTAGAGCTAGAGGAGAAGGGGTACGACTGGATAAAGGAACAGACCGACCAGCAATAGCACCGCCATGAACAGCACCGCCAAGCACACCGCCAACGATGCCCACAAACGCATCAAAGACGGCCTCATAGATATATACCTCAACAACCTCGACCTGATAGAGGAGCACAGCAGCCCGCTGCAAAACCACCACAGGCAGGAAGCCATACAGCACTTCCGCAGGCAGGGGATACCCGACCCACAGTCGGAGCCCTACCGCTACTCAAGGCTCGCCCCCATATTCGACCGCAGCTACGAGAAATACTTCGCCCCCAAAAATACCAGCCTGTCGGCCAACGACATATTCCGCTGCTCGCTGCCCAACCTGCAATCGCAGCTCGCGCTAACCCTGAACGGCTTCTTCCACCCCACCGATGGCAGCAAGCTGCTCACCCTGCCCAACGGCATCATGCTGGGCAGCATTGCCCAAGCTGCCGCAACGCACCCACAGCTGCTGGAACCCCACTACAACTCGCTCGCCCCAAACACCACGGACGGGCTGGTGGCCCTGAACACCGCCATGGCCCAGGACGGCATATTCATCTACGTGCCCCACGGGACAACCATGGAGCAGCCCATACAGATAATCAACCTGCTGCAAGCCAGCGAGAGCCAAATGGTGCAGCTCCGCAACCTCATCGTCATAGAGGATCGCAGCCAGGCGCACATCCTTGTATGCAACCACACGCTGTCGCCCGCCCCATTCCTCTCCAACACCGTAACCGAGGTCGTGGCGGGCAGCAACGCCCACATCGAGCTGGTGAACATGCAGAACGAGCACAACCAGTCCGCCCACATCTCGCACACCCACATCGCCGCGCAGAGGGGGGCGCAGGTCAGCACCAACACGCTATCGCTCCACGGCGGCTTCGTCCGCAACAACCTGCACATCGCCCTGCTGGGCGAGGGTGCCCACGCTAACGCATACGGGCTGCTGCTGGCCGACCGCCAGCAACACATCGACAACTCCACCCTGATTGAGCACGCCGTACCCAGCTGCACCAGCCACGAGCTATACAAGGGTGTGCTCGACGATGAGGCCACAGGTGCTTTCTGTGGCTCCATCATGGTGCGCCCCGATGCCCAACGCACCGAGGCCTACCAAAGCTGCAACAACCTGCTGCTCACCAGCCGCGCCACCATGAACGCCAAGCCCCAGCTCGAGATTTACGCCGATGACGTGCGCTGCTCGCACGGAGCCACCGTGGGGCAGCTCAACGAAGAAGCCCTATTCTACCTCCGCTCACGTGGCATAGGCGAGCATCAGGCCAAGCTCATGCTGATGTTCGGCTTCGCCCACGAGGTGGTGCAGCACATCGGCATAGAGCCCCTACGCCACCGCATCGACGAGCTGGTGCAGCTGCGCCTCAACGGTGAGCTGGCCCACTGCCACTCATGCCCCATTCAGCACGCTATAGACTAACCCCCGAAAATTTGGCCCGCTTTTTGCTCATAAACGCCCAAGCACACCACAGCCCGCATCCCCATCAAGGCCACGCAAGAACAAAACACCTCGCACACCAAATGGGCACATGCACCAAAATCGGGGCCCATCTCCATCCTTTTTTACTATCTTAGCGCATCACTTTCACAAACCCCAATACACAACACTACAATGAAACTACGGAACATCCTACTGATCGTGGCCATCGCTTCGGCCACAATCGCCCTGACGAGCAGCTGCGGCGGCACCAAGAAAACCTCGGCGCTGGGAGAGAAGGTGGACACCCCCTGCAACGACAGCGACTACAAGTCGAGCTCCAAAACGTTCAGGGGCACGGGCATAGGCACCAGCCAGGATCAGTCCACCGCCAAGACCAAGGCCAGGCTCGATGCCAACCGCAACCTGGCCGAGTCCATCAACGTGACCATCAAGGCCGTTACCGACCGCTACACCAACGAGGTCGATGTGAGCTCGGCCTCGGAGTTCGAGCGCAAGTTCGAGGATCTCACGCGGCAGGTAATAAACCAAGAGATGAACAACGTAGCCGTGGTGTGCCAGGAGATGCGTCTGAAAGATGGCAAGTACACCTGCTACATGGCCACCGAGGTGGACAAGGATGCGCTGCTGAACAACATCCGCAACACCATCAGCAACGACTCCAAGCTCAAGGTCGATTACGACAAGCAGAAGTTCGAGAAAATCTTCAACGAGGAGATGGCGAAGCTACGGGCCGAACGGCAGTTCTAACCGCGCATTGCCGATACGAAAGAGGGGGGACGTAACCGCGCCCCCCTCTTTCGTATCGTATCTACAACCGGCATGCCCCCCTGACGAAATGGGGGCTATGCTATTCCTTACACGATTCGAACTGGAAGGGCAGCTTCAGATGCCCCGCCAAGTCCCGACCAGAGTCCTTGATGTCCTGGTCGTCCTCGTTGTAGAGCCATCGTATCTCCACCTTATAGCCCGAGGCCGACAGATTCTCGAAACGCTTCAAAATCTGGAAGATTTGCTTCGAGCTGGGAGTGTTGTAGTAAGCCAGCTTGAACCGAACCACCGTTTCTGGATTGGGCTCAGCCACGTAGTCCTCTATCCACGTGATGATAGGCGAGTAGAACTTAATGGCATCCTCGGGCAACGAGTTGCCCGAGAACTCAAACCTCCCGCTGCTCTTATCCAGCACTACGGTTGGGTATTGGCTTGTCCCCTCTATTTTCAAGATGTCCATGAGTCGAAAAGGTGGTGTGTGAATATGAGAGGGCAAATTTAGCAAAAAAAAGGAACAACCCGAATAGCCCAGCACCGTGTTTTATCCAACATATACCGCTATCGCATTGTCCTATAGCTATATAGCTACATTGGTGCGCAACACCTGATGCCCTCAGCGCATCGCCCTGGCGTACACACCAAGGGGTAGGCCCCGCTGCGCCCTGTCGTAAACCAGCAGCTCGCCATGCTCAACCTCCATGCCCGCACCGAACGCGCTGGTCAATAAGTTTTTGGCAATCACCGGCGAGTAGCCCAGCGAGTAGAGGTTCAACACCACGAACGAAGGTCCGCTCGCCAGCAGGGCCGAGCAGTGCTCCAACAGGGGGAATAGGTGCTGGTCTATGAGCCACTTCTCGCCATCGGGGCCACGCCCATAGGCGGGAGGGTCGAGCACGATACCGCTGTATTGCCCCCCCCTCCGTCGCTCACGGGCCACAAACTTTAGGGCATCGTCCACAATCCAGCGTATGCCGCTGAGGCCCGAGCGCTCCATGTTCTCGCGGGCCCACCCCACCACCGACCTCACCGCGTCCACGTGGGTAACCGCCGCCCCTGCCGCAGCAGCGGCCAGCGAGGCTCCGCCCGTGTAGGCGAACAGGTTGAGCACCCGTGCACCAGGGGCCATGGCGGCCACGGCGCGATATATGTAGTCCCAGTTGGCGGCCTGCTCGGGGAATAGGCCCACATGCTTGAAGGAGGTGAGCCCCAGCCTCATGCTGATGGGATGGCTCAGCCCACGGTAGGAGATGCTCCACTGCTGCTGAGCCTTGGGGCCCATGCGCCATTGCCCCCACTCATCGGAGGCACACAGCCCGCCTCGCCGCCCGCTCCCCTTTTCAAAGCGGGCGACGGCCAGCTCGTCCCAACGGGCATTGGTGTAGGCCTTGGGCCAGATGGCCTGAGGCTCGGGCCGGGCTACTATCTGACCTCCAAAGCGCTCCAGCTTCTCCCCTCCCCCGCTGTCGATGAGCTCGTACCCATCGAACTCTGGGCTGATGTTGCTTGGTTCCCTCAGCTGCTGCTGCGCACGGCCTGCCTCCTGCTGCTCCATGGTATGCTCTGAATATCGGTAATCTTCATCAAACATTGTCCGCAGTCGAACTCGAGCCTATAGCGATGGGCTCTATCTTCGAGGTGGAGCTGCCCAGTGGGCGCCGCGCCCTGATAGCGTGGGCACATGCCCAGCTCGAACTTGATGCAGAACTTGGATACCACCAGCTGGCAGGGCATCGGGGGAGGTGCGAGCTCAAATGCGGGCCTAATGCTGTCCACGCCTAGCTGCTGTAGGAAGCTCCGACTTTTTGCGTTGGCGATGTTCGCCCTGTAGTCGGCGGCGCTGGAGTAGAATGCGGTGGGCCGCATCGTGGTGTCGCGCCTGACGAACGGATGCTGCTCGATGCGAGCTTCGAGCAGCTGCTGAAGCAGCTGCCGCCTAGCCTCGTTGATGGTCGATGTGGCCATGAACACGGCCCGTTTGCAGGCCGAGGTATCGACCCCAAGCACCTGGAATATGGTTCCCCCCGCCTTAGATAGCTGGGTGCGTAGCATCTCTATGGCCTGTTCGGGCTTTAGGGCGGGCTCAAAAGGGCCATCGATGGTCAGCTGGGCTGCTATGCCGTCCTCATCAGCGGCCGAGAGCACCAACGGGCCATCGGCACCGAGCTGCGCTACGATGTGTACGCCCACCAGCCGTTGCGCCGACTGGCCCTGTAACCTCCGTTCGAATTGGTGGTCGGAGTTCCTGAATATGGTCTGCCCCACATCGGGCATGGGCACCTCGGGGGGGATACCCACCCTATCGTCCCGCACATCGCTCACCAGGAACCCTATCAGCTCCCCATCGGAGCTGAAGTAGCACAGCCCGTCATTGCGGTGCACCTCATTGGGGGAGTCAAGGGTGAACCAGCCCTTGCTGCGGGCAACCACCTGACCCAACGGTTTACCCATCGACTTGGGGGTGCTGAACGATGACATCCCCTTCTGCCGCCCATTGACAAAATGCCCCGAGAACCCACGGTTGAAGCTGCGCTCGGGGTCGGGCGTGAAGGTGTAGGTGCAGCGTCCCGATGCCTGCCTCCGCAGATTTGTCCGGCGGCCCACAATGCGGTTGAGTAGGGTGCTGTAGTAGGCCGTGATGTTCTTCACGTAGGCCGCATCCTTCAGCCGGCCCTCAATCTTGAACGAGGTGATGCCCGCATCGATGAGCTCTTGCAGGTTGCCCGACAGGTTCAAATCCTTGAGCGACATCAGGTACCTGTCCCGAATCAAGTAGCCGCCGTCATCGTCCACGAGGCTGTACTTTGTACGGCACAGCTGGGCGCAGGCACCCCTATTGGCGCTGCGCCCCATGGTGGCCTGGCTCAAATAGCACTGCCCGCTGTAGCACAGGCATAGCGCACCGTGCACGAAGAACTCCAGCTCGGCGGAGGTGCGGCTTCGGAGGTCTGCTATATCGTTGAGGCTGAACTCGCGGGGCAGCACCACCCGATTCACCCCGCACTGCTCTAGGAATTGCACCTTTTGCGGCATGTCGTTGTGCATCTGCGTGCTAGCATGCAGCGCAATGGGGGGCAGGGGCATGTCGAGCAGCGCCAAATCCTGCACGATGATAGCATCGGCCCTGGCCGTGTAGAGGTCGTAGATGAGCTGCTGGGCGGCATCGAGCTCGTCATCGTACAGGATGGTGTTCACGGTAACGTACACCCGCGCATGGTATTGGTGGGCGAAGTCCACCAAGGCCTTTATGTCATCGAGGCTGTTGCCCGCCTTTTCCCGCGCACCGAACTGGCTGGCACCGATGTACACAGCATCGGCACCGTGGGTGATGGCAGCCATGCCGATTTCGAGGTTCCGAGCGGGGGCTAGGAGTTCAAGGGCGACCATGTTATGCGAGGAGGAGTGAGGGGGGTATAGGGGAAAAGAGGCCACAGGGTTGTGGCCTCTAGGGGTTGGTGGCTCCATGGAGGGGCTACTTGCACTTCATGGCCTTGATTTGGTATTCGGCGTTGGGCTTAAACTCGCCAAAGGCGGCCTTCTCGAACATCTGGCAGGCCTTGGCCGTGTTGTTCATCTTCTGGTAGGCCGTGGCCAGCTCGTGGTAGATGGCAGCCTTGTCGATGTCGGTGCCCTGATTCAGATCTATGGCCTTGGTGGCCGTCGCTATGGTGAGCTGCCAGTTCTCCGCAGAGAAGCATGCATTGGCGAAGCTGCGGTACACCTGCGCATCGGTGCTGTCGTAGCTCACGGTCTGCTCGAAGTTCTCTATGGCCACCTTGTAGTTCTTGGCCGCACGGGCCTCCTCGGCCCGTTTAAGATAGAAATTCTTCAGCCTGGTGTTGCAGTCATCGGCCACATCGAGCTTGTTGAGCGACTGGGCCAGTGCCTTGGTGGCCACCATGGCCTCGAGCAGCTTCTCATCGTTGGCGGCCTTCTGGTAGGTGGCCATGATGTTCACCTGTGCATCGAGCAGCTTGGGGTTGAAGTGCAGAGCCTTCTCGAAGTTGGCGATGGCCTCGTCGTACTTCTCTTCCTTGAGCTTGTTGGTGCCCATCACGTTGTAGAGCTTGGGGATGGTCTTCTCCACACGCCCCTTAATCTCGGTGTTGCTATACTTTACAGCCTGCTCCTCGGCCTTCTCTAGGTTGTCGAGCGTACCCTGCAAATCCTTGTTCTTGTACAGCGCCATGGCGTACTCATAGTAGGCACGGGGGAGCATTTGCTCGGTCTTCTGCTTGATTTCATCGCACTGCTCTCCCACCTCGGTGCTCATCTCCAACACTTTGTGCATGTTGGCTATACCCGTGGGGAAGTCCTGCTTGTAGCTTTGCACCGTGGTGTTGTAAAGCTCGAACACATCTTTGGCCGATGGTTGCGCCATGGCCGATACGGCGGACAGCACCGCTATACCTAGGGTCAAAAGTAAGCTCCTGCGTTTCATTGTCGCTCTCTCCATTTGGTTAGGGTTAATAATTCTCAAAGGTAGCAATTCAGGGGGTTATAAAAAAACGGGGGTAAAAATTTAGACACGTTCTAAATACGCTTTTCCCGAAAAAATTCCGTCAGCAGCGCTGCGCATTCCTCAGCCAGTACCCCCCCAACCACCTCTGTTTTAGGATGCAGCAGCGCCGAGCTCACGGTGCTAAAGCCACGTTTGGGGTCGGGCGCCCCGTACACAACGCGCCCCATCTGGCACCAGTAGAGCGCCCCTGCGCACATGGGGCAGGGCTCAAGGGTGACGTACAGCGTGCATTCGTTGAGCACCCTGCTGCCCAAGAAGTTGGCGGCTGCCGTTATGGCCTGCATCTCGGCGTGGGCGGTGGGGTCGGTGAGCCGCTCGGTGAGGTTGTGCGCCCGCGATATGATGCGCCCCCGGCACACCACCACTGCCCCCACCGGCACCTCATCGATGCCGAGGGCATTACGGGCCTCATTGAGGGCCTCGCGCATGTAGCGCTCTGGGGTTTCGGCATGGGCATTCATGGCTGAGGTGCTTTGCGATATGTTTACAAATACTGTTCCAAACAGGATGAGCCATTACAGCAACGGCCCTGCAGGTGTTCCTACAGGGCCGTTTGCGGGGCGTTTTGAGCGGAAAACGAGACTCGAACTCGCGACCCCAACCTTGGCAAGGTTGTGCTCTACCAACTGAGCTATTTCCGCAACATCGTTTCGGATGAAACGTGGTGCAAAGGTACGGCAATGTTTTATAACTGCAAACTTTTTTCGGATATTTTTTTTCAACTTTTAGATTAATTATTGATTATCAAACGAATATCGCAGCACATATTTTCAATCACCCCCATTTAGCCCCAGGCTCCCTTAAATACAGTTATCGCAGTATATATCAGTATCTTAAAATCGACGATGAGGGAGCGGTTGTACAGGTAGAGCAGGTCGTAGCGCAGGCGCTGTAGCATCTGCGGCACATTCTCGGCGTAGCCGAACTTCACCTGCCCCCACGAGGTGATGCCCGGACGCATGCTCAGCAGCAGCGCATAGTCTGGCGCACGGCGCATGATTTGGTCGATGTAGTACTGCCGTTCGGGCCTAGGGCCCACCAACGACATGTCGCCCCTGAGCACGTTCACGAAGTTGGGAATTTCATCGATGTGGGTGCGGCGCATGAAGCGCCCGATGGGCGTTACGCGCCCATCGGTGCGGCTCGATAGGGCTGGGCCATCAGGCTCGGCGTCGGTCCGCATGGAGCGGAGCTTGTAGATGGTGAACGGACGGCCATACCTCCCCACCCGCTCCTGCCTGTAGATGGCTGGCCCTGGCGATGTGAGCTTTATGATGAGCACCATCAACAGCAGCAGCGGGCTGAGCAGGAGGAGGGCCGCGGACGAGAGCAGGTAGTCGGCCATGAGCTTGGTGAGGCGCTGCCAGTAGGGCATGGGGTCATCGTTGATGTGCCGCAGCAATGGCCCCTGTATATTGCTGGTGCGCACTGCGTTGTCCAATGGGGTCGTGGAGTAGATGCCCACATCGCTAAATCCCATGAGGGCTGCGCACACCTGCGAGGCAAGCCTAGGCGTGATGCCGGCCACCACCACGTTGGCAATGTGGTGCTGCCGCACTGCTTGGGGCAGCTCCTGAAGCGATGTACCTAGCACGGGGGGGAATTCAGCCTCACGCATCCCTGGACGGGCCGCGCTGGGGAGCTGCAACGAGCCCACTACGCGGAAACCCCGTGGGAGCACAACCTTATGGTACAGCTGGCGCATCGCAAATTCGGGGCCCACTACCAACGTGGGGAGCGATAGCCGTCCGCTGTTCATGGCCCTGACGGTGCTCCACGTGAACAGCATCCGGGGCACGTAGGTGAGCAGCATTTGGTAGGCACAGGTCATCGCGCCTAGCAGAGCGACAGCGCGTATCGAGCCCACGCGCCCATACGCCAATGCCCAGAGCATCACGCCCACGCTCCCCAGCACATTGATCTCTATGGTCTTTACCAGCTCGTTGAGCCTTGCCCTTCGAAACGGGGCGTGGTAGAAGCCCGCGAACATCGACAGCACGACCCACAGCAGCACGTACCCCCCCCCCCAGCCGAAGGTTGCGGGTGCGGATAGCGGTGGGGACAGCAGCCCGTGGCCCAAATTCAGGCACAGCCACGCAGCGTAGCTCCCAACGGTATCGAGCAGCGCATAAATCGTTATTTGCCGCAACTCCATGCTCTGCCATGGGCTGCGGGGCGGTCTGTTGTTCCTCACTCTATAGATTACAACGAGCCGATGGGCTAAATATTGCTACTGCGCCTGCACCTGATTACCAAATCGAGCATCGAGCCCCATGCGCTCCATCAGCAGGGCCGTGCGCAGAGCCAATTTGAGCATGGTGCCTGCCGAATGGGAAGTTCCAAGAAATAGCTCCAGGCTGTGGGATAATGGTGATATGGCCGATGCCTCGACCAAGGCATCGGCCTGTGGCCCGCCATGGTGCACGGCCACCTGTAACGGAGAGCGGTGGTCGCTGCGCTGCTGTAAGTAGGTCAGCAGGGTGCCGTTGGCCATCTCCACCAGCACCATCAACGTGGCGGGAGAGGCGGAAGGGATGGAGTGCTGCCGAACGCTACGCACGGCGACACCCACATCGCATAGGGCCATCAGCGTGCCCAAGTCGGCGGCGATGTCGGCGCGCTGGCCCACTGCGTACACATCGCGGCGGGCCTCCACGATGATGGGCGCAATGTAGGGCATCGCAGGGGCAGGCATCAGCGGCAGCAGCAGTCCGGCAAAGCCCACCCGCGCTTGGGCCTCACTGGCCAGGGCAGATAGGGCAGATAGCCCCTGCGTTGAGAGGTGGGTGGCATCGACCACAAACAGATCGAGCCCCAGCCTGATGGCCCGTGAGGCGGCGGCGGGCAGCTCGTGGGGCGGGGCAGCTAGCAGCAGCACATCAGCCTGCCGCAACTCGCTGTCGGGGGCATCGACCTGTAGGGCCAGCGGTTCGGGTGCTCCATGGGGTAAAGCACGTCCGATGGCCTGCCGCAGCAGGCCATCGGGGTGCTCTAGGGGTAGGCGGTTGATGATGCCTATTTGGGTGGGGGGGCTCACGCCGCTAGGCTATTTCTTTGCATCGGACGAGGGGGTGGAAGCGCGGGCTATCTTCTCGCGCATGGAGGTGTCGGACTCGATGTTCTTCATGCGGTAGTAGTCCATGATGCCCAGGTTGCCCGAGCGGAAGGCCTCGGCCATGGCCTGTGGGATTTCGGCCTCGGCCTCAATTACCTTGGCGCGGGCCTCCTGGGCTTTGGCCAGCATTTCCTGCTCAAGGGCCACGGCCATGGCGCGGCGCTCCTCGGCCTTGGCCTGGGCGATGTTCTTGTCGGCGTTGGCCTGATCGATCTGCAGCACGGCGCCGATGTTGCGGCCTATGTCTATGTCGGCTATATCGATGGAGAGGATTTCGAATGCCGTGCCGGCATCAAGACCCTTGTTGAGCACGGTCTTGGATATGCGGTCGGGGTTCTCGAGCACCTCTTTGTGGCTCAGCGATGAGCCGATGGCCGTAACGATGCCCTCGCCCACGCGGGCCAGAATGGTCTCCTCGCCAGCACCGCCCACCAGCTGCTTGATGTTGGCGCGCACGGTAACGCGGGCCTTGGTGATGAGCTGGATGCCGTCCTTGGCCACGGCGGTCACGGGGGGGGTGTTGATTACTTTGGGGTTCACCGACATCTGCACGGCCTCGAACACATCGCGGCCCGCTAGGTCGATGGCCGTGGCCATCTTGAAGTCGAGCGGGATGTTGGCCTTTTGGGCCGACACCAGTGCGTGCACCACCTTCGACACGCGGCCCCCGGCCAGGAAGTGGGCCTCCAACTCGTTGCGGTTGAGCTTTAGCCCGGCCTTGGTGCCCTCAATCATGGCGCCCACTATCACCTTGGGGGGCACCTTGCGCCACCGCATGAACACGAGCTGTAGCAGCGAGATTCTCACGTTGGACACCAGTGCCTGGAACCATAGGCCCACGGGCACAAAGTAGAGCACAATCCACAGCCCAACCACGCAGGCCGCGATCACGATCAGCAGCATTATTTCAGTCATCGCTTATAATTTTTTTTGGTTTGACAACGATTCGTCCCTCCTCCACCTTCACCACCACTATGGGTTGCTGGGGGTCGATGAGCTCTCCCACGGTGCTCACCTCTACGGTTTGCTCCCCAATGAGGGCCTTGCCCATGGGGGCCAATCGGCTCAGGGTGATGCCCTCATCGCCCACCCGTACATGGCTGCCCATGTTGGGGCCAGCCTGCGAATCGATACGCTCCTGCAGGGCTACGCGCCGCCAGGTCTTGGGCCTGAGCGCGTAGACGGCCATCACCACCGAGGCCACCGAGGCGAATAGCAGGGCCACATGGCCCTGAACGGGGCCCTGCTGGTAGCCCACGTATACGCCAGCCGCCATGAATAGCAGGCCGATGATGCCGGCCACGTTCACCCCTGGCAGCAGCAAAATCTCCACCAGCAGCAACAATATGCCCAATGCTATTAGTGTGATTACAAACGACATACGGCAGTACAATCTGTGGCTCGGTACATCCGAACTCCGCACAAATATAGCGCTTTTATGGCACAAAATCACCCCGCGCCAGCATCATGCCGATACGGAGTGAGGGGGAGCCGCGTTTTTTGTATCTTTGCCCCTCAGAATAAGATGCACGCTGCATGGAGATTGAGAGCAACATCCCCGTAGAGGCCACAGTGCTCGGAGGGTTCACCCCTGTGGGGGCGAGCATGGGCCCAAAGGTTTACATCGAGACCTATGGCTGCCAGATGAACGTGAACGACAGCGAGGTGGTGGCCTCCATACTGACGGATGCTGGCTACGGGCTCACCAACGACATGAGCAAGGCCGACGTGGTGCTGATCAACACCTGCGCCATACGTGAGAACGCCGAGACCCGCGTGTGGGGACGCCTCGATGTGTTCGCCCAGCTCAAGCGCCAGCACCCCGGGGTGCTGGTGGGCGTGCTGGGCTGCATGGCCGGGCGGCTCAAGGAGGAGCTGCTCGAGCGCCGCAGCACGGTGGACGTGGTGGCGGGCCCCGATGCCTACCGCGATCTGCCCCACCTGCTGCACGAGGCAGAGCTGGGGCAGCGTGGGGTGAACGTGCTGCTCTCGCACGAGGAGACCTACGCCGACATCAGCCCCATACGCCTCGACCGGCATGGCGTGAGCGCGTTCGTATCCATCATGCGCGGATGCAACAACGTGTGCGCCTACTGCGTGGTGCCCTACACCCGTGGGGCCGAGCGTAGCCGCGACCCCCAAACCATAGTGCACGAAGTGGAGCACCTCTCACAGATGGGCTACCGCGAGGTAACCCTGCTGGGCCAGAACGTGGACTCGTACCGATGGCTGGCCAGCGGTGCCCCCGAACGCAGCGCCGTGAGCTTTGCCGACCTGCTGGAGCGCGTGGCCCAAGTAGATCCGCGTATGCGCATACGCTTCGCCACCTCGCATCCCAAGGATCTGAGCCGTGAAGTGGTGTACACCATGGCCATGTACGAGAACATCTGCAACCACATACACCTCCCCGTGCAGTCGGGCTCCGACCGCATGCTCAAGCTCATGAACCGCCACTACACCCGCCAGGGCTACCTGAACCGCGTGGCCGCCATCAGGGAGGTGCTCCCCGACTGCGCCATCACCACCGATGTGATTGCGGGGTTCTGCACCGAGACCGAGCTCGACCACGACCAGACCATGAGCCTGATGCGCGAGGTGGGCTTCGACATGGCCTATATGTTCAAGTACTCCGAGCGCCCCAACACCAAGGCCGCCCGCCACTACGCTGATGACGTGCCCGATGGCGTGAAAACCCGCCGGCTGGAGGAAATCATCGCCCTGCAGGGCGAGCTGTCGGAGCAGAGCAAACGTGCCGATGTGGGCCGCCAGCTCGAGGTGCTGGTGGAGGGCCCATCGCGCAAGCGCCCCGACCAGCTCATGGGCCGCACATCGAGCAACAAAACCGTGGTGTTCCCAGCAGATGGGCACAAGCCCGGCGACTTCGTGCTGGTGGAAATCACCAGCTGCACCCCGGCCACCCTGCTGGGCCGAATTGTACCCGAGTAGAAAACTTGCCCCAAAAGCCTCTACCCTGCCCCTTTATTATTTTATAACTTTGTGGACAACGCGTTGAATGGCGCAAACACCGTAGCATCAACTCAAACCAATCTGGCAATACTATGTACGGAAAGATTAAGCAGGATCTGCAGCAGCAGCTCGAAGGCATCAAGCGCGATGGCCTTTACAAAAATGAGCGCATAATCAGCACCCAGCAGGGCGTTGACATTGGTGCTAACGGCAATAAGGTGAAGAACTTTTGCGCCAACAACTACCTCGGCCTATCATCGCACAAGATTGTGATGGAGGCTGGCGAGAAAGCCCTGAAAGACTGGGGATTCGGCATGTCATCGGTGCGCTTCATCTGCGGTACACAGCAGGTGCACAAGGACTTAGAGGCCAAGCTCACCGAGTTCCTCGGCACCGAGGACACCATCCTCTACTCCTCGGCATTCGATGCCAACGGCGGCATATTCGAGCCCATCCTCACCGAGCAGGATGCCATCATATCGGACGAGCTCAACCACGCCTCCATCATCGATGGCGTGCGCCTGTGCAAGGCGCAGCGCTTCCGCTACAAGAACAACGATATGGCCGACCTCGAGCGTGTGCTCAAAGAGGCAGCAGGATGCCGCTACCGCCTGATAGTTACCGATGGCGTATTCTCCATGGACGGCATCATAGCCCAGGTGGACAAGGTGTGCAACCTGGCCGAGCAGTACGACGCGCTGGTGATGGTGGACGACTCCCATGCCACGGGCTTCGTGGGCAAAACCGGTCGTGGCACCCACGAACACTGCAACGCCATGGGCCGCGTGGACATCATATCGACCACCTTCGGCAAGGCGCTGGGCGGCGCCTCGGGCGGCTGCATATCGGGCCGCCGCGAAATTGTGGACATGCTGCGCCAGCGCTCACGCCCCTACCTATTCTCCAACTCGTTGATGCCCGCCATCACGGGCGCCACGTTGGCCGTGCTCAACACGCTGACGCAGACCACCGAGCTGCGCGACAAGCTGTGGGCCAACACCGCGCAGTTCCGCAAGGGCATGACCGAGGCTGGGTTCACCATCACGCCGGGCATACATCCCATCACCCCCATCCAGCTGGGGCACCTGCCCAACGATGCCAAGCTGTCGCAGGACTTCGCCGCCCAGCTGCTCGATGAGGGCATCTACGTTACGGGCTTCTACTACCCCGTGGTACCCAAGGGCAAGGCGCGCATCCGTGTGCAGATCAGCGCAGCCCACAGCACCTCCGACATCGACTTTGCAATCGACAAATTCAGCAAAGTGGGCAAGAAGCTGGGCGTTATCTAATGCCAGCTTCGCCTCGCAGACAGCGAAGGCCGCACCCCTTGAGGTGCGGCCTTCGCTGTCTGCGGCATGGCTCCACGCCCCCCAGCTACCCTAGGGCCCGCCACGACCCTGCCCGCACCGAAACCGCTCCTAGATGGATGCAAGCAAAATCATCTGGCTACAGCTGAACAGGCAAAGTACTATGTACTAAATAGATAGTTGATACAATAAAAATTTTTATCCAACAATGTATTTATTCCTATTCTAAATTTATTACCTTTGCATCAAGATTAACTACAAACCTTTTTGCTAATGAAATCGATGATTGACAGGCAATTGCCTGACTTCCAGATGGAGGCCTACCACAACGAGAGCTTCCGCACCGTAAGCAACAACGACATCAAGGGCAAGTGGGCCATCTTCTTCTTCTACCCAGCCGACTTCACCTTCGTGTGCCCCACCGAGCTGGAGGACATGGCCGAGCACTACGCCGCCTTCCAAAAGATGGGCGTGGAGGTGTTCTCAGTGAGCACCGACACCCACTTCGTTCACAAGGCATGGCACGACACCTCGGACACCATCAAGAAGATCAAGTTCCCCATGCTGGCCGACCCCACCGGCAATTTCACCCGCGCCATGGGCGTGATGGTTGAGGAGGCTGGCCTAGCCTACCGCGCCACCTTTGTGGTGAACCCCGAGGGGCGCATAAAGCTCATAGAGATTGGCGACAACAGCATAGGGCGCAATGCCGATGAGCTACAGCGCAAGGTGGAGGCCGCCCAATTTGTGGCCAACAACAACGGCCAGGTATGCCCCGCCAAATGGCGGGCAGGCAAGGAGACGCTGAAGCCCGGCATCGATCTAGTGGGCAAGATATAGAAAGCCCAGAGACCCACATACCGAAAAGAGGCAGAGGCACCAAGGGGAGCTCCTTGGTGCCTCTGCTGTTTGCCCCTATGCCAGCGTGGGCATCAGATAGAGATCTGACACCTCCGCCCCCAGCAGGGTAAACAGCTATTTCACAAGCATTTGACCCCAAACCGCACTCCGACCACACCAACCCGCAACCTCGCGAAGCGCAAAACACCCAACTTCATGATTATCAATTATTTAAATTGTTAAATAAAGTTAAAATGGAGGGGGTAAATTATGATGTGCAAATTGCATACTTTTGCAGCCGTAACCCGTTACACGCCCACGGCGGGGCTCGGCCTAATGCATGGGCCGCTCCTACCCCCACCCACGGCGGTCGGCGAGGCCCGTAGGAGGAGCCGAGCCGGCGAGCTACACCAACGGGATGGCGCAGCCCGTGCACGGGCCCTCGCCTCCCCATGCAACAGGACCGACCGCCCAAGCGGCCCTGCCCGGAGGGGCAGCAAAACACGATTGTCGAACGTCATAAAAACGAGAATAATATGACGACACTGGATTTGAACGCTTTCGGCGTTCAGGAGCTCTGCTCCAAAGAGATGCAGCAAGCTAGCGGGGGCATGACCACCGAGGAGCTGATACAGCTATGCTGGGATGCCACCCCCGACGGCTGCAACGCCACATTCACCCCATACGCCACTGGTTGGGATCACGGTTTCGACATGGACATATGGTACTGCGGCTGCAATTAGCCCCGCATCACAAAAGCTCGACCGCATGGGGGCGGCATAATCGCCCCCATGCTTTTTATGCCGCCCCCCGTTGAAGCCTCTCGCCACGACCATAGCCACCCTCCTGTTCCCGCTCCTTGTGAGCGGGCAAAACGCGCTACGCGGTAAGGTGCCATTGGCGGGGTGCATGTGTATGCCAGCAGCAGCTGCGGCACCATCACTGCGGCTGACGGCTCGTTTGCGCTCGAAGCAGATTGCCTGTCCCGACCGATCACCATATCGCACATCGGATATAACACGCAAACAATTGATGCTAAGCACATACCACAACCCATAGCCCTCAACCCAAGCAGCATAAGCGTTGGCGAGGTGCCCGTGCTGAGCCTTTCGGGCAGCCGCCGGGCCAAGCGCATGCTGCGTAGGGGCATAGCCAACTACTACCGCCATGTGCGCAGCGGCTGGTACACCGCCATCATGGAGCAGCACCAGCGCGTAAGCCCTCCCGATGCCCCAGCCGACTCACTGCTGATACGCGCCCTAGTGGTATCGGCCAATCTGCGCTCAATGCGCGACACCATTACCCCCGCTCAGGGCGAGCCGTACTTCAGCGCTATCGGCATTGAGCATTCGCCACAGCTCGACACCGCGCTCTACACGCCACCCGCCCACATGCTGCCCCGACGGTTGCCTCTGCCCACATCCCACCATGCCAACAAGCTGCTGCAGGATTACTTCTTCCTAATGCATCTCGACCCAGGCATCATCTGGGCCCAATTCTTTGAGGAGGCACTACCCTACTTCGTGCTGCCGCGCAGAACCCCCGACACCATTGTGGTGGGCGTGGTAGATTACGGCTACAGCAGCGACTACTACACGCTAACCAACCGACAGTTTCGCCGCAAGCACCGCCACCAACTACGGCTGTGGAAGGAGAGCATAGACTACAACCCCTCATCCCCCATATACGCCCGCACCGAACAGCAGGTGGACAGCCTTTTCTATGCCATGCTACGCCATCGAATGCAGCACGGTAGCCTGCGCCGCAACGAGGCGCGGTTCTACATCAGCAGCAGCACCAACGCGGTGGTAAAAGTGGAGCTGAGCGCAACGCATCTGAACCACTACACCAAGCTGCGCTACGAGTACAGCGACACATCGCTGGGGGCCTCGAATGCACTACTGCTCAGCAGGATGCTGGTACGCTC
>JAFTDN010000014.1 GCA_017454165.1 Bacteroidales bacterium
GTATATGAAGAACATCGACTTGAGCAGGAACACCACCTCTGACATGAATATGCGCTCGGTCTCGTTGAGCGAGATGGGCTTCTGCTCGATGTAGCGCTTCAGGAAGGAGAAGCTGAACTGCTCTATGTTGGCCAGCGTGATGCCGAAGAGCAGGGCCGCAATGGCCCCGCTGTAGCCCAGCTGCTCGGCCACGCCGTAGACGATGAAGACGAAGGCGGGGGTAGTGAATATGGAGTTCTTGATGGTGCGGATGCGGTTGAGCAGGATGGCCCACACGAACGCCCCTATAATGCCCAGCATAGAGGCGATTATGAACGATGATAGGATTTTGCCAATAATCTGGCCCACCTTCACCTCGCCGCTGAGGCTGGCATCCATCAGGGCGATGGCGAACACGATGCACAGCACATCGCTGATGGCCGACTCGAGGATGAGGATGGTGCGCGACTCCTCGGTGAGGCGTATCTGGCGCACCATGGGGATGACCACCGCCGAGGAGGTGCCGCCTAGGATAGCCCCTAGAGTGAGGGCCACGGGCAGGTCGAGCCTGAACAGGAAGTAGCCCAGGGTGCCCACCACCAGCATGGTTACGAAGAAATTGACCGTGGTGATGGAGGCTGAACCCCCGATGGCCTCACGCAAATCCTTGAGCTTCAAGCCGAGCCCCCCCTCAAATAGGATGAACACCAGCGTGAACGAGGTGAACATGGGCGCTGTAATGCCAAAGTCGGCAGGCGACACCACGCCCAGCACCGGCCCCACCAGCAGGCCAATCATCATCAGCAGCAGCACATCGGGGATGCCGTATCGCTCAAAAATTCCTGAAAACCAATGTGATACGAAGATGATGACTCCTATCACCAAAATGGCCAATGCGATGTCCATGGGCGGGCAGGTTGATTGGTTTGAGGGGACAAAGTTACTAAAAACAATCGGAATATCGGGCGCCTGCCCCCGAGCGAGCATCAGCACAGAGTGCCCATGCGGGGTTGGGGGGCCACATCGAGCCGAGCGAACTCGCCGCGCTGGTACTTATAGTGGCCCGCAATGGCAATCATGGCGGCATTGTCGGTGGTGTAGCGCAGCGGGGGCAGGTAGACCCTCCAGCCGCGCCGCTCGCCCAGCTGTGCCAGGGCCGTGCGCAGGCCCGAGTTGGCCGATACCCCACCAGCGATGGCCACATCGACTATACCGTAGCGTTGAGCTGCACGTTCGAGCTTGCGCAGCAGGATGTCGATGATGGTGCGTTGCAGCGAGGCGCACAGGTCGGCCCGCCGCTCGTCGATGAAGCTGGGGTTCGACCGCAGCTGGTCGCGAAGGGTGTAGAGGAACGATGTCTTGAGCCCGCTGAAGCTATAGTTGAGGCCATCCACCGAGGGACGGGCGAAGGCGAAGGCGCTGGGGTCGCCCTGCTGGGCCAGCCGGTCGATTACTGGCCCACCGGGGTACGGCAGGCCCATCACCTTGGCGCATTTGTCGAAAGCCTCGCCGGCGGCATCGTCTATGGTCTGCCCCACAATCTGCATATCGTGGGGCGAGCGCACCACGATGAGCTGCGTATGCCCGCCCGACACCAGCAGGCATAGCAGCGGGAGCTGCGGCAGCGGGGCCGTGGCCGTGTCGCGGATGAAGTGCGACAGCACGTGCCCCTGCAGGTGGTTCACAGCCAACAGGGGGACACGTCGCGATAGAGCCAGCCCTTTGGCGAACGACACGCCCACCAGCAGCGAGCCCAGCAGCCCCGGGCCCTGGGTGAAAGCCACGGCATCGATTGCATCCATGCCGATGCCCGCAGCCCTAAGGGCACCATCGACCACGGGGATGATGCTGGCCTGATGGGCGCGCGATGCCAGCTCGGGCACCACGCCGCCATACTGCCGGTGCACCTCTTGGCTGCTGATGAGGTTGGAGCGCAGCACTCCATTGGTGATGACGGCGGAGGAGGTGTCGTCGCACGAAGATTCTATGCCCAAGATGGTTACGCTCATAAGCCGCTGGCTCTCCACGAGCCCATTTGCCGTGCGCAAAGGTACGTCATGCCGCGTTGGTGGGCAAGTCATGATGTAAAAAAAATACAAAATGACTGGGCGAAGCGCGGACACCCTTGCACAATAGCCCGATAGTTGCTAACTTTAGGCCCCATTTTTCGCCCCCCTACCCGCCTGCACGGCGGGCAACAAAAACGCTGGCATCATTAGAACAATCCGCAATATATTGGTATGGCTCATCGCCTTGGTGCTCAGCCTAATGCTGGTGCTGATGCTATGCATACGGCTCGGATCGGTGCAGACTTGGCTCGCAGCCAGGGCGAGCCAGCTCATCTGGGAGCGGGCGCACATCGACGTGCGGGTGGGCCGCGTGGGCATAAGCGGACTGGCCGAGGTGGTGCTGGACGATGTGCACATCGCCGACCTGAGCGGCGACACGCTGATCCACGCTGCCCAGGCCCGCGTATCAATGCTGGGCATCAGCCTGAGCAACAACGCCTACAAGCTGCGCCGTGCCCACGTGCATGGTGCCTATGTGAACCTCAACATGGACACCGTGCTGAACATCAGCGCGTTGATTCATGCCGCATTCCCGTCCGACACCTCGAAGGCCGCGCCATTCGAATTCAGCATAGGGAGCATAGCGGTGGACGGCACCCGCTTTAGGTACGGCAAATCGCAGCCCAAGCCAGTGGAGCGCGGGGTGAACTATGAGGACATGCGGCTGCACGGCATCCACATCGATGCCCACAACCTGAGGGTAACGCCCGACACGGTGGCGCTGTGCATCAACTCGCTGCGCTTCGCGGAGCAGTCGGGGCTGGTGGTGGACGACCTGCGGGCCGACTTCAGCATCTGCCCGCAGCAGATGCGCTTCGGGAGACTGCGCATCGTATCTGGCGACAACGACTTATCCCTCAACGAGTTCAGCATGAGCTACGATGGCTACCACTCCATGTCCGACTTTCTGAACAACGTGGAGCTGTACGGCGATTTCGTGGGCTCACGGGTGAACCTAGGTTACATAGGCCACTTTGCGCCCGTGCTCATGGGCATCGATGTGCCGCTGCTCGTGGACGGCACGGTGCGCGGCCCCGTGAGCGACCTCAACGGACGCAACCTGCGCATCGCGCATGGCGACAACACACTCATATCGGCCAACATACGCATCACCGGGCTGCCGCACATCGACCAAACGCTGTTCAACGCCCGCATCAACGAGCTGAGCACCAGCAGCGCCGACCTCGGCAACGTGCGCCGGGCCGATGGGCTCCGGCTGCTGCGCCTGCCCGATATGCTGCGCGAGCTGGGGGTGATGCGCTACAAGGGCGAGTTCATAGGCTACCTGAACGACTTCGTGGTGTATGGCTCGCTGCGCTCGCGGCTGGGCGACCTGAACCTCGATGCATCGATTCTGCCCAACGGAACAGGCGGCTACCGCTACAATGGCCAGGTGGAGGCCAACAACATGCACCTAGGCCTGCTGGTGCGATCGCCGTGGCTGGGCAGGGCCTCCTTCAGCACCCAGATTGATGGCTACAGCGATGCGCAGGGCAACATCGACCTGGGCACCATCGCCCACGTGGACGCGCTGGAGGCCAACGGCTACCAGTTCGCCAACATCGACCTCAACGGCAGGCTAACCAACCATGCTTACGTGGGGCACATCGACCTGAACGACCCCAACTGCCAGCTGCACTTCGAGGGGGGGATCGATGTCTCCGACACCGTGCCCACCTACGACTTCGCGGCCAAGGTGGGTACGCTCAACCTAGTGGCGCTCAACATCAACCACGCCGACTCCATCTCCGAGGCGGCCTTCGAGATACAGGCCAAGGGCTCGGGCAGCCGAATGGAGAACATCCAGGGCCACGTGAGGCTGCTCAACGCCACCTATCGCAACCAGCGCGGCGGATTCGTGCTGGGGCAGGTGGCCCTCGACGCTCACACCTCCATCGACAGCACCCACACGCTGACGCTGCGCTCAGAGCCCATAGATGCTGAGCTGCGCAGCAGCAACCATGCTGAGCTAGGGCCACACCTGATGGCCGCTCTGGGCCAATACCTCCCCTCCATTGCCCGCCAATCGTACCGCGACATGCGCGAGGCTCACCACGAGGTGCAGCTGCAAATAAAACGCACCGAGCACATCACCAGCATACTGCTGCCACAGCTACAGCTATCGCCGCAGTGCTCGGCTTTCGGACGCATAGCACCAAATGAGCTTAGGGTGGAACTGGACGTTCCCGCCCTGCGCTACGGCAACATACACGCCCAGCAGCTCAGGGGCAACGTGCAGTCGAGCACCGCTGCGCTAGAAGCCTCGGTGCATAGCCCACAGATGGGCATCGGGGCGGTGCCCGTCCGCAATGTCGCGCTGCACCTAGGGGCGCAGCGCGACACCGTGGGCCTCGACCTGAGCTGGGACAACCAGACCCGCGCCAGCAATATGGGCCAAATATCGGCCCTAATCGACCTCGATGGCTTCGGCCAGCAGGGCCACTGGGCCGATATAGGCCTGAGGCACACCACGTTCGCCCTGAACGACTCGGTGTGGAACATCATGCCAGCGGGCATCAGCATCGACTCGGGCGGCGTGAACCTGCACCAGCTGCACATTGGCCGCCTAGAGCAGAGCCTACAGCTGGACGGACGCATATCGGCCCATCCCTCCGACACCCTGCACCTGGCCCTGCGCAACCTGAACCTAGCCGCGCTCAACACCTACCTAAGCTCCATGGGCTACGACATGGAGGGGAGCATCACCGGCACGGCGCAGGCCACGGGCCTCATGGGCCAGCCCAACCTGCTGGCCAACCTCCACATCGATGGGCTGGGCCTGAACCAGCACCCCATAGGCACAGTAACGCTGGGCAGCCAGTGGTTCAACGCTGAGCACCGCATGGGCGTTGAGCTGCGGGCCCATCGAGATGGGCTCAACCTGCTACAGGCCAATGGCTCCATATGGCCCTACACGAGGGTGCTCGACCTTGACGCCGAGCTGGCCCAAGTGGAGCTCCTGCACCTGGCCCCGTTGCTGAGGGGCAGCGTGTCGGGCCTAAAGGGAGAGGTGGGCGGACGGATAAAGGCCACAGGCCAGCTATCGGCCCCCAGCCTCAACGGCGAGCTGCAGCTATATGATGTCCAGGCCACGGTGGACGTGCTCCGAACGCAGTATACCACCAACGGACGGGTGCAGCTCAACGACAGCGATTTCGATTTCAGAGACTTCGCCCTGTACGATGCGCACGGCCACGAGGCGCTGCTGAATGGGCGTATAGGCACGAATAGATTTAAGAACCTGAGCTTCAACCTCAACCTGAGCCCCAACAACTTTCAGTGCATGAATACCACTGAGCACGACAACCCAGCGTTCTACGCCACCGCCTACGCCACGGGCATGGTCGTGGTAAGCGGCAACGCCCAGCGGGTGAACCTCGACATCTACGCCCGCACCGAGCCCAACACCACCATCAACCTGCCCCTGGGCTCAAGCAAAACGGTGGCGGCGAGCAACTACGTGGAGTTCGTGGCCCCCAGTGCCGATACCACGACCACGCCCCCCACAGCCCCCCCCCCGCCGACTAGGGCCAGCACTGAGGTCAACCTAAATATGGAGTTCACCGTAACGCCCGATGCCACGGCCCAGCTCATCATCGACAAAAAGATGGGCGACATCATCCGTGCCAACGGGCGCGGGAACCTCAAGGTGGAGCTGAACCCCTCACGCAACGTGCTGCGGCTGATGGGCGGCTATGAGATAGAGCGCGGCGACTACCTGTTCACCCTGCGCAATGTGCTGAGCAAGAAGTTCAGCATAGAGCGCGGGAGCAGCATAGCATGGAGCGGCGACCCGCTTGATGCCAACACCGACATCACCGCCACCTACAGCCTGAAAGCATCGCTCCGCCCGCTGCTCGGCGATGAGTACACCTCCCGCGTACCAGTCGATTGCCAAATCAAGCTATCGCAGAAGCTACTCGCCCCCCAGATAAGCTTCGCCATCAGCCTGCCCAACGCCACCGCCGATGAGCGCGACGCGCTGGCCATCGCCCTGAACACCCAAGAGAAGCTCAACACGCAATTCCTGAGCCTGCTGGCACTGAACTCGTTCATGGCCGATGCCAACATGAGCGCGGGCACCACCGAGAGCAACAGCAGCCTGAGCACAACGGGCCTCAACACGGTGTCGGAGCTGCTGTTCAACCAGCTGTCGAACCAGCTCAGCGGGCTGTTCAACGACAAGCTCAACCTGGGGCTCAACTATCGGCGCGGCGCAGAGGATGAGCTCACCAAAGATCAGGTGGAGGTGGCCGTGTCGGCCCAGGCCTTCGATGACAGGCTGACCGTCAACGGCAGCGCCTTCAACAACAACTCGCTCAGCAGCACCGCTGCCCCCATAGCGGGCAACATCAATGCCGAGTGGAAGATCAATAAGTCGGGCAAGCTCAAGGCCAAGGTATTCGCCCGCTACAACGATGATTTCCTGAACACCCTCTCCACCACCGAGAACGAGTACACCACCGGGGCGGGCTTCTCCTACAGCGAGGAGTTCAACAACTTCCGCGACCTGCTCTACCGCATACGGCACCTCTTCTCATCGGCCCCGCCCCCATCGGGCTACCGCCCCGATGATGAGGAGGACGAAGCCCATCCCTAGCGGCAGTGCTTGAAATGCAGCTCCTGCGCCTCTAGGCTACCACGCTGAGCCGCCACGCTCAGGCAAGTGCAGGCCAAGCCGTGCTCACCGAGGGCTCTGTGCGCCAAACCCTTACCGTAGTACGAGCTGGCCACTTGGTGGTCGTGCTGAATGGCGAAGTCGAAGTCGGCGATGGCCAAGCGGTGCTGGTCGGTGCGCAGCAGCACCAAGCCGCGCATATATCGAAGCTTAGGGCTATCGGGGTGTAGCTTGATGAGCTTGGCCAATGCCTGCAGAGCCGTAACATGCTGGCCCGCAGCCAATGCGCTCTCGGCCAGCATCTCGGTGGCAGCCTCATGGGCAGGGTAAAAGCCACAAAACAGGCTCAAATCGCTGAGCGCCATGGCATTTTGCCCCGCCCGAAACAGCACCTGAGCGCGCAGCAGGTGCAGCTTGGGGTCGCCGCCCGAGCGCTGCACAGCACGGTGCGCCTGCCTGATGGCCGCCCCATGCTGCCCGCGCAGGGCGAGCACCAAGGCCATCTGCCCCAAATACTTGGGCAGCTTGCTCTTGCGGTAGGCCACACGATAGTCAGCCAAAGCCGCGCCCAGCCCCCCCAAGGCCAGATGTGCATCGCCCCGCAGGGCGAACAGAGCGTAGCGCCCTCGCGATCCGCGTATGCGGGCGTTGAGCAGCTCAAGAGCCTCGTCGTGATGGCCCACGTGGCTCAGGTACTCGGCCCGCGCCAACAGATGCTCCACAGCGGTGTAATGGTCAGCACTCCACAGCTCGCGCCACCCCTCGGAGGTGTGCAACGGGCGCAGGTAGGGGTCGAGCAGGATGTCGCTCTCCTTGGCCCGCGCTGGCCCCTCTAGGTGCATGGCGAGCTGGGCTAGGCTGGCCGCAGTATCGCCCATGGCGGCGAGGCACCGCGCCAGCCATAGGCTGCCCTCGCCCCTGCGCCTGCGCTCCACCTCACGGAACAGCTCCGCAGCATCTGCATAGCGCTCAGCCAAAAGGGCCGCCCGTCCACGGCCCAACAGATAGGGCAACCGCTGCGGGCGCAGCTGGGCGCACGAGTCGGCCCAACGCTGGGCCAGCTCGGCCTGGTTGCCCTCCAGCGCGGCCAGCAGCCGGTAATACGCCTCGGGCATAGGTTGCTGCGCCCGCACGGCAACGGCGTATGGCCCCAAAAGTAGGCATAGGCCCACGACCCGCACAGCAACAGCTATATATCTATGCATCAATACCATACAGAAGCATCGCCGCCGCCCAGCGGCAGTACAAAGGTAGGCATTTATGCCCTACAAATCGCCCCATCGAGGCTCAGCCTGCCGATATTTCGCTACCTTTGCGTAGCATTCTCGCCATGAGCTGGAGCACGGCCATAGACGACTACACGAACCACCTGCGCCTAGAGCGCTCGCTCTCGGAGCTGTCGGTGGCGGCCTACCGCACCGATCTGGAGAAGCTACGCGAGTTTGCCGAGGCCCTAGGCGCAGAGCCCAGCTCGCTGACCCACAATGACATGCAGGCCTTCCTGGCCAGCCTGCACGACAGGGGGCTCAACCGCCGCTCGCAGGCCCGTGTGCTGTCGGGCATCAGGGGCTTCTACCG
Source organism: Bacteroidales bacterium (assembly GCA_017454165.1). Classification (GTDB taxonomy): domain Bacteria; phylum Bacteroidota; class Bacteroidia; order Bacteroidales; family Tenuifilaceae; genus RGIG6076. Next base: position 8,245 of record JAFTDN010000014.1, read on the forward strand.
CTACCTGCTGCTGGAGGAGGCAATCGATGAGAGCCCGCTGGAGCTCATCGAGTCGCCCAAGCTGAGCCGCAAGCTGCCCGAGGTGCTCAGCGTGGAGGAAATCGACACCATGCTGTCCACCATCGACCTGAGCCGCCCCGATGGGCATCGCAATCGGGCTATAGTGGAAACGCTCTACAGCTGCGGGCTGCGCGTGTCGGAGCTGGTGGGGCTGCGCCTGAGCGACCTGCATTTTGAAGAGGGCTACCTCCGCGTGGTGGGCAAGGGCGACAAGGAGCGGCTCGTGCCCATCGGGCACAAGGGCATCGCAGAGATTGAACGCTACATGCAGCAGCGCAGCGATGTGGGCAGCCGCATAGCCCCCGAGCACGCCAACATACTATTCCTCAACCGGTGGGGCCGGCAGCTCACGCGGGTCATGGTGTTCAACATAGTAAAGAGCTGCGCCGAGGCGGCGGGCATAAGCAAGCGCATCAGCCCGCACACGCTGCGGCACTCCTTCGCCACCCACCTGGTGGAGGGCGGGGCCGACCTGCGGGCGGTGCAGGAGATGCTGGGGCACGAGAGCATCACCACCACCGAAATCTACACCCACCTCGACCGCGAGTACCTGCGCAGCACCATCCTAGAGCACCATCCGCGCAGCGACCGCAACCTTAGCAGGACGCAGCCCGTTTGAACACATTGACATCAGTAAAACCCAGAAACCCATGGACAGCAACCAAAAAATCATCAGCGCACTGCGGAACGCGGGCCGGCCCATGCGGCCCGGCGAGATAGCCGAGGCAGCCGGCCTCGACAAGAAGGACGTGGAGAAGGCCATAAAGGCCATGGTGGCCGAGGGCAAGATACACTCGCCCAAGCGCTGCTTCTACGACCTCAAGAGCTAAAGGCGTACATCCTCACAGGGCAGGCTAGGCTGGGGGAGGTCAAAAAAAAACTTTGGCCTCCCTAGCATTTTATGACCAATGTCGGCAATTCGAGGCGCAATGGGCGCGTAACTTTGCGGCGCACAACAAACACAGGGCAACTATGTTCAAACCCCTATCATCACTCAAGTTTCTAACCCGCCGCAGCATCGAGGCGGTGGTATTCCTCGCCATCTTCTTCGCCATATTCGGCCTTGTGGGCCATAAGATGGGCATGGCCAACATGATGAACACCATCATGTCCACCGCATTCCGCCTGCTTACGGACACCGTGTTCTACATCATGGGCATCACCGTGCTCACGGGCGCCCTCAGCAAGCTGCTGATAGAGTTCGGCGTAATACGCCTGCTCGAGGTGCTGCTCAAGCCGTTCATGCGCCCGTTCTATAACCTTCCGGGGGTGGCCGCGCTGGGCGGGCTGCTCACCTTTCTGTCCGACAACCCGGCCATCATCGCCATGGCGCAGGACCGGAACTTCAGCCGCTACTTCAAGAAGTACCAGCTCATATCGCTCACCAACTTCGGCACGGCCTTCGGCATGGGGTTCATCGTCATCATCTTCATGGCGGGGCAGGGCTTCGGGGTGGCGGCGGTGGTGGGGCTGTTCGGCTCGTTCGTGGGCAGCGTGGTGTCCACCCGCCTGATGCAGCGCTCCATCCTGAAGCAGCACCCCGAGCTGGCCAACGAGGTGGAGGGCGAGGGCGACGAGCAGAAGATATCGTTCCGCTCGGAGCAGGGGCTGTTCCTGCGCATACTCAACTCGCTGCTCGACGGCGGCAAGAGCGGGGTGGAGCTGGGCCTGGCCATCATCCCCGGCGTGCTGGTCATCTCCACCTTCGTGATGCTCATCACCTTTGGCCCATCGGCCTCGGGCGAGTACACCGGCGCGGCCTACGAGGGCATAGCCCTGCTGCCGCTGCTGGCGAGCAAGGCGAGCATAGTGTTCGAGTGGCTATTCGGCTTTCACAACCCCGAGCTGGTGGCCTTCCCCATTACCGCGCTGGGCGCGGTGGGCGCAGCGTTGGGCCTAGTGCCCCGATTTGTGTCGGAGGGCATCGTGGATGGCAACGCCATAGCCGTGTTCACGGCCATGGGCATGTGCTGGAGCGGCTACCTGAGCACCCACACGGCCATGCTCGACTCGCTGGGCTACCGCAGCCTGACCTCAAAGGCCATAGGGGCGCATACCGTGGGTGGCCTGAGCGCGGGCATCGCCGCGCACTTCATGTTCGCGCTGGTGTCGTTGGTGATTTAGATGCCCACATCGTACAGTAGCAAACAGTTGGAAACCAGCTAGACAAGCACATTTGCTATGTAGATATAGCCAAGCTTCATAATCAGAATGCGCTATACCAACCAGATCCGCGATGTCCGGAGGCTAGCGATACCTGCATAATATTATAAAACGCATGCCCCAATGGACACGATTGCCAAATTTTCCTGCGCACTCCTTCTTTTCCTGACAATGGCTGGCCTTCCCGTACAGAGCCTCGCCCAGCATCAGCCCACATTGGAGATAAATGGGCAGCTGATAGATGCTAACCAAAATGATGCAATACCATTTGCCACAGTGATAGTTATGACCGCCGATAGCGCGTTCATAAAAGGAGGAATTACAGATACACTTGGAAATTTTAACATAGCCTGCGACATATCACTCCCATTTATGCTGAGGATAACATGCATTGGATATGAAGGGCACACACAGCTATTCAATGATTATAACGTTGGAAAAATATCGCTCACTCCATCTATAATAAACATTGCAGAGGTAGAAATAAGTCCCGATGAAGTGCAAGATTTTATTACGCACAGGATCTACCGTCCAAGCGTCAGCAAGATAAAGTCATTCGATAATTTTCTGCAATCGCTATCGACCATACCAACCCTCAAGGTGCACTCCGACAAGCTGTACACCATCGATGGCAAACAGGTAAAAATACTACTCAATGGGGCCAATGCCACCGAAACCGATTTAATAGCCCTACCACCAGAGAGCATTGGAAAAATAGAAGTATATGAAAATCCGCCCACCCGATTTGCACTACAAGGCATAACATCTGTAGTGAATATTCGCACCAAAAGCGACATCAGCGGAGGTAACATGCATATATCAACAAACAACGCCATAACAACGCACAACGGCGACAACCTTTTATCCGTATCATACAACAAGAACAAAGCCCGTTTTACAGCCGAATGGAGCAACCTATACAGAGATGTAATGCAATTTCAGGACGAAAAAATATCATATAAATTCAACAATACAGATTACACCCGCAATAAACTCGGCATAGAATCGCCATTCAAATGGAACTTAAACAACATTAAACTCGGAGCATCGTACACTAAACCAGACGATTTGCAAGTAAATACCACATTTTATATCAACCTAAATCGGCGCAATGAAAATACATCGCAACGAATAAAAACAGCTGCCGAAGACTGTATTGCTGCAAAGACATCGCACAACCGCTACAATATGTACGCAGCTGATTTGTACATATCGAAGCGATTGAACGTAGACAATGAGCTACTTTTTAACCTAATAGGCTCTGCATATGACTCTAAGCTAGCAACTGGGTACACAGAAATGCAGACCGAAACGCTGCTTTTTGAGAGCCTATCCGATGTCATTGGGCAGAAACAATCGCTCATAGCCGATGCGCAATATCAGCACACAATGGCCAACAACATGGTGTACACTCTTGGAGCCTACGATTTTATAGAAAATAGCAACTACAGCATATCATCGGATTTCAATACATCGATGCGTAACAACGCATGGCTCTATGCCGATGCTACGGCAAGCATAAAAGGCTGGCACATCTTTCTGAGAATCGGGCTCAACCATGCCTATTTCAGGAGTTCTGAGCAGGTGTCCTTCTCCAATACCTACATATCGCCGCAAGCCCGCATAACCTACTACCCTTCGCAATGGTCGGCCATATTCGTATCGTATACAATGGACAACGCCATCCCCTCCCTGTCGATGCTCAGCGAAACACCGATTTGGTATGACTACCACTACGCATTCCAAGGCAATTCCAATCTAAAGCCATACACCAAGCACGACTTCCTGCTGGGCGGATACTGGGCAAGCCCATATGCCGTATGCGCATGGAACCTTTCCTACGAACACTCGCCGAATGCTTTTATGCCATACTTCACCCCAAAGGACAATTTTATTGCCGAGACCTACAGCAACATGCGGCTATTGCAAAGCATCAACGCTGTGCTCCAGCTCGACCTGCAACCGCTAGGCAATCAGCGCATACGGCTGATGGTATCGGGGATGTACTGCCACAAAGTCATCACAGGCATCGATTTTGATTGGACACACAATGCCTGGCGTATTATCCCTGAAATTGAATTCAACTACAAAAAGTGGCGGGCCACGCTGCTCTACCAACCCGGCCAAGAGCTGGCCGATGGACAGCTGCTACGGCGTAGCCCAAGGGCCACCAGGGCTGAGGTGGGCTACAGATTTCCATTTAATCTAAACCTGGCCCTGGGCGGTAAGTATCTTTTTGATAAGGACTGGCGCGATGGATACGACACCCACCCATCGGCATTGGTGCAGCGTGATATTTGGAACATCGTACCCAGCTATGCCAACATGGCATACATAAAGCTATCGTATAGCTTTGGCTTCGGCGCACAGAAAAAAGCATCGAAGCAACGGCTCAACAACAGCGACAAGGACTCCGGCATATTGCTGAAATAGGCCCCGCCGCTGCCCCCCCCCCTGCCAGAGCGCTACACTCGTTCTATCCGCAGCACGCGCCGCGTGGCTGGGCCTATGGCGTAGCGCGCATCGATACGGTAGCCCACCACCCAAACCACATCGCCGTTGGCCGAGAGCAGCACCTGCGCCCGCCGCTTCAGATGGGCGGGCAGCTTCTGGTCGGTGAGGAAGTCGCTGAGCTTCTTGCGCCCGCGCATCCCCAAGGGCACAAAGCGGTCACCCGCATGCCAGGTGCGCAGACGCAGGGGGAACTGCAGCCTATCACGGTCGAGCAGCGCGACCTGCGGTCGGCGGTCGGCGGGGAGAATTTGCGCATCATCATACGTACTAATCAGCAGATGCACAATGTAATCTACCTCTACGCACCCAGCATCTATCAGCACCTCGCCGGGGGGCGGCGCGAGCGGTGCTAGCACCAGGTGCTGGCGGTCGCGGGTAATGCATAGCCCGCCCGCCTCCACGCGGCGGCCCGTGGGGGCGTTAAGCAGCGCGGCGGCCTGCGCGGCCTGTCCAGCCGATAGCCCACGCCGCATGAGCTCCTCCACCACGAACAGCTCCGCTGTGGGGCCCGGAGGAAGCGCATCGATGCAGATGGCCGTGTGGCCGCTGGGGAGCTGGGCCACGGCCTGCTGGGCTATGGCTGCTAGCTGCTGTTCGAGCAGCGCAAGGGCCTGCTGCACGTGCGCGGCGGTGGCCGCTATGCTCTGCGCCGCCGATGGGTTGATGCTGCGCAGCTGTGGCATCACATTGTGTCTTAGCTTATTGCGCTTATACTCGGTGGAAGCATTGGTGGAGTCGGTGCGGTAGGCAATGCGATGGAGCTGGGCGTAGCGCTCGATATCGGCGCGGGGGGCGAACAGCAACGGGCGGATGATGCGCCCGCTGAGCGGGCGCATGGCGGCCAGCCCACGTATGCCCGTGCCGCGCAGCAGGTTGAGGAGCAGCGTTTCGGCTTGGTCGTCGAGGTTGTGGGCCACGGCTATGCGCTGGCAGCCGAGCTCGCTGGCCATCTGGCCGAAGAAGCGGTAGCGCAGCTCGCGGGCGGCCATCTCTATCGAAATGCCATGCTGCTGGGCGTGGGCAAGGGTGTCGAATTGCGCCACGCGCAGCGGCACGCCGAGCTCCTGGCAGATGCCACGGACGAAAGCCTCATCGGCATCGGACTCCGCTCCGCGCAGGCGGAAGTTGCAGTGCGCCACGGCGATGTCGGCCCCCATGCGACGGAAAAGGTGCAGCATGACGATGCTATCGGCACCACCGCTCACGGCCAGCAGCACGCGGGTTTGCGGCGGTAGCAGCTGGTGCTGCGCTATGTGCTGTGCGAAACGGGTCAGCATGGGGGCAAAGGTAACAAATTTGGGCGGAAGGGGCACGATGGCTTCCTTCCGCCCAAAGCCCATTCAGGCGCAGTGCGGGCTAGAACTGCCGCTTGCGGAATTTGTGCTTATCCTTGATCCACAGCCCGTAAACCTCGCTCACATTGCCAGCGGTGATGAAGGCGTTGATCTGCGCTGTGTTAATAAGCTCCATGAGCCTCGCGAACTCGTCCTTGGTGAGCAGGGTTTCGATCTCCATGGTCTTGGTGTTGGAGTATCCGCCCGTAACCTCGTAGAGGGTAACGCCGCGCACCAGGTCTTTGATTATGAAATCCTGCAACCGCTTGTAGTCCTTCGAGATGATGCACACGCGCTTTTTCATGTTGAGGCTGGCCGTGAAGTAATCGACCACGATGCCGTTGATCCACGTGCCGATGAGGCCAATCACCACCATCCTGAAGGGGTTGATGGCGAATGCAGTGCAGCAAATCATGGCACCAGCCACCGACACCGAGGCCCCGATGTCGAAGTGCAGGTACTTGTTCACAATTTTAGCCAGGATGTCGAGCCCGCCGGTCGAGGCGTTGATGCGGAATAGCAGGGCCTGTGAGAAGCTGAGCAGCAGCACGAAGCACATCAGGTCGAACCAGATGTCGCCCATCACCGAGGTTTTGCCCGGCTCGAGCAGCTGCTCGTAGGGCAGCACCGTGCCCCAGAAGTCCATCAGCGGGCCCAGAATCATGGCCGTGTACACGGTTTTGGCCCCAAACTCCTTGCCTATGAGCAGCCAGGCCAGCACCAGCAGTATGGCGTTGATAATCATCACCACCACCGATATTTTCACCTGCACACCCAAAAATGCATCGAACACGCCGGCTATCACGATGGAGAGGCCCGAGATGGTGCCGATGATGAGCTTGCTGGGCACCAGGAAGTAGTACACGGCGGCGGCGGCTACCAGCATTCCGAGGGTCATGATGACCAGCTCGGTCCAAAATTTTTTTGTCTTGAGTACCTGTATCATAAGTTGTTAGGATTAGACTTCGCACCTAGTTCAGGTTGTTGCCCAGCTTTATGCCGAAGTACAGCGTGCGGGGCGAGCTGGGCCCGTAAACGTAGGCGGGGTCGCGGTTGATGCCCGCATCGTGGTCGCGCTGGAATGAGTTGAGCACATTTTTAACGCCGGCGAATAGCTGCAGGTTGGCGCTGTTCAGACGCACGGTGTACTTCAGCTTGAGGCCCAAGTCGAAAAAGCTGCCCGAACGGCGCAGCTCGCCGCCCTCAGGGGCCGTTGGGCCGAAATAGGGCACCAGCATGGGCCCCGTGTAGGTGCCCGTGGCCGATAGGCATAGGGCCCGGAGCACATCGTAGTCGGCTGCAAAGAATCCGTAGGCGTTAGGGGTACGGAAGAAGTTACGCTCATCGAAATCCTGCGGGGCATCGTAGCGGCTACGCTGCAGGGTAAAGCCCGAGGTGAACTGCAGCAGCCTCAGGGGCCTCAGCTTGAGCTCCATGTTCAGGCCCTGCACCGTGGCCCCCTCGGGGGAGTTCACCCGGGTGTACACCACAGTGCCGTTGGCATCGGGCTTGCCTATTTCATTCACAAACGGATCCTTGAGGCGGGTGTAGAAGCCCTCCAGCAGCAATCCGAGCATCATGTTGCCCACCATGCCGTTGTAGTCAAAGGACAGCATAGCGCTGTGGCTGGTCTCCTGCCGCAGGTTGGCGGCGTTTTGGTGCACCACATGGCGTGCCCCTGAGATCTCCACGTGCAGATCCTCATCGAACAGCTGCGGAGCCCTGTAGCCCTGCGAATAGCTGAAGCGGGCCTGCAGCTCGGGGATGATACCGTACATGACACCCACCCTGGGGCTGAACACATTGCCCGCCCGGTCGTTCACGCTGTTGCGCTTATCGATGATGTTGTAGCGGTCGAAGCGCCCACCCACGGAGAGCTTCAACCTGCTGATGGCCACATCGTACTGCACGAAAAGCCCCATCGTGCTCGACCGCTGATCCGATATGGTGGTGTTCTCGGTGTGGGGCACCGAGGCAATGGTGTCGGCCTCGATGACGGCCTTGTCGTACTCGGGGTAGCCCAGCTTGATGTCGGTAAGGAAGTCGCCCGTGGTCTCGGCGCCGGCCACCAGCGTACCCCGGCTCAGCCCCCACTTATACTGTGCGCCTATGTTATAGGTGTTGTCGTGCGAGCGCCCATAGGCATCGAGCGCCCGATTGGCACCGTAGTACGAGTTGCGCCTGAGCAGCTGCCCCGAGGCGTACACCGATAGCATGTCGCTGTGGCGCAGCATCTGCTCAAATGTGATGGCGGAGCTCTTCATGTCGTGCTTGAGCACCTCGGCGATGTCGCGCTCGTGCTCGGGGTAGTCCTGGCGGTTGCCCCCATCGCGCTCCTCGCGTATGTTGAAGAAATCGACCGATAGGCGCCCGCGCTCCCCCACCCTGTGGAAGAAACGTGTGCCGAGCGTGAGGTTGATGATGGGCGGAATCTCGGAGAACGAGTCGCCCGTGATGTCGAGCTTGCTGCGGCTGCGCGAAAACCCGTAGAGCGTCATGCCTGTGCGGCTGTCAGCCGACACGATGGAGGTGTTGAAGTTGAGCTGGTAGTCCGAGGCGGGCCCTCCCCCCCCCGGCATACCGAGGCCCATGGCCGAGTAGGTCCCGCCCACCTCGTAGCTGCTGCTCTGGGGCTCCCGCAGGATGATGTTCACCGTGCCGGCGATGGCGTTGCTGCCGAACAGCGCCGAGCTGCCGCCGCGGATTACCTCCACGCGCTCAATCATGTTGGCCGGTATCAGCTCGAGGCCGTACACCCCAGCCAGCCCGCTGAATATGGGTCGGCTATTGATAAGTATCTGGGTATAAGGTCCCTCCATGCCGTTCAGGCGTACCTGCGAGAAGCCGCAGTTCTGGCAGTTGTTCTCCAGTCGCAGGCCCGGAGAGAAGTTGAGCCCCTCGCCCAGGGTGATCGACTGCGCGGTGGCGAAGAGCTTGGGCGATATGGTGTTCACGATGGTGGGGGCCTCGGTGCGCTTCTGCTCTGTGCGGTTGGCCGACACCACCACCTCGTCCACGTTCAGGGCATCGGGCTCTAGCTCGAAGTTGAGCTCCACGGTCTGGCCGGCCCGCATCACCACGGTCTTGCGCTGGGCCCGGTAGCCCAGCGTCCGGGCCTCCACGACGAGCTCGCCCTCGGGCAGGTCGAACAGGCGGTAGTGGCCCGTCTCATCGGTCGAGGTGCCTATGGTGGTGCCCACCACCACCACAGAGGCGAAGGGGAGATGCTCATCGCCCGACACCACGTGCCCGATGATGTTGGCATCGGTGGAGCGCTTCGGGCCTGGGCGCTGGCCATAGGCCACAGAGAGCAGGTTGCATAGCAGCATGGCTGCCAATAGGATACGTTTCTTACTCATAACGAAATAAGGTTTAATGATACATGAATGTTACAACGAAATGATGTGTATTACACTGAATATGAATGTATAACATAATCACATTCCATATCGACATCACCCAGCAAAGATATTATTTAGAATCATTATAAACAAGCGCATAGCACTATTTATTTGTCAGCGCAGCAAATTAACATGTATTAACCTGCGATACACCCCACGCATCATGCATAATACACTGACTACATTGACATTACAAGCAAATTGCAAATAAAATTGAAATTTTTATGGCGATGCTGTTGCACATGTCGCGGCGATGCGCTATCTTTGCACCGCATTTCGCAGGACGGTGGATGTAGCTCAGTTGGTTAGAGCACTGGATTGTGGTTCCAGGTGTCGTGGGTTCGAATCCCATCTTCCACCCCAAGTTCAAGCCGCCCCCACGGGCGGCTTTTTCTGTTGATGCGTTTGCCATCTCCTTAGCCCTAGAATCCTGCGGTGGCATAAGCTCTCACGTCGTCGGTGCCGATCTCGCTGCCCCCCAGTATGATGAGCCGCTCCACCACGTTGCGCAGCTCGCGCACGTTGCCCGTCCAGGGCAGCTTTTGGAGAGCCTCTATGGCTTTGAGGCTGAACGTCTTGGGCGGTATGCCGTAGTCGGCGCATATCAAACCGTTGAAGTGCTCCACCAGGGCGGGCAGGTCATCGAGGCGCTCGCGCAGGGGCGGTACGTGTATCACTATGACGCTCAGGCGGTGGAACAGGTCCTCGCGGAAGCTGCCGCGCTCGATCTCTTGGGGCAGGTTCTTGTTGGTGGCGGCTATCACGCGCACATTCACACCGATGTCCTTGTCGCTGCCCACGCGGCTGATCTTGTTCTCCTGGAGGGCCCTGAGCACCTTGGCCTGGGCGCTCAGGCTCATGTCGCCAATCTCATCGAGGAAGAGCGTGCCCCCATCGGCCTGCTCGAACTTGCCCTTGCGCTGCTTGACGGCCGAGGTGAACGCGCCCTTCTCGTGCCCAAACAGCTCGCTCTCGATGAGCTCCGAGGGTATGGCGGCGCAGTTCACCTCCACGAAGGGCATGGCCGCCCTCGCGCTCTGGCGGTGCAGGCCATGGGCCACCAGCTCTTTGCCCGTGCCGTTGGGGCCAGTGATGAGCACCCGGGCCTCGGTGGGGGCCACGCGGGCAATGATGTCCTTCACACGGCTGATGGGCTCCGACTGCCCCACGATGTCGAGCCCACGGGCCACACGCCGCTTCAGCGTCTTGGTCTCCTGGATGAGCTGCTGCTTGTCGGTGGCGTTGCGGATGGTGATGAGCAGGCGGTTGAGGTCGAGCGGCTTCTCGATGAAGTCGAACGCGCCCTTCTTGATGGCCTCCACGGCGGTGTCGATGTTGCCGTGGCCCGAAATCATCACCACGGGCACATCGGGGGCCTGCTGGTTGAGCTGCTGCAGCACCTCGATGCCGTCCTGCTGCGGCATCTTGATGTCGCACAGCACGATGTCGTAGTGGCCCGCCGCAAACACCGCCAGCCCCGTGGGGCCATCCTCAGCCACATCCACCTCGTGGTGCTCAAACTCGAGGATCTCCTTCAGCGTATTGCGGATGGCCCGCTCATCATCGATCACCAGTATTTTTGCCATTGCTCGCCTCTCTTTTTTTGACCGCCGCAAAGGTACAAAAAAGAGGCATTTTGCGTACATTAGCGGCCGTATTTTACCACCACGCCGCGATGGACAATGCCCCCCTGAACATCCCCGGCCTATTCGAGGCCAACGAGATAGCCTACTGCCTGCCCGAGGTGCGCGAACATATCGACAACCAGCTGACCGCCAAGACATTCCGCCACCAGCACGAGCAGGAGGAGTGCATCCTGCACGCCTTCGACTACGATAGGCTGAAGAGCATGCTGTCGAGCCTGGTGCCATTCAAATTCCAGCCCTACACGCTCTACCGCATAGTGAGCAGCGCCGAGCGCAACTTCATGCTCACGGTGTTCTACAACGATGTAACCTCCGCGGCGCACGCGCATCTGAACCCGCCCGACCTCAACACGCTGCTCGATGAGATGCGGGCCAACCCACGCGGATTCCACTTCGATGCCGAAACCGCACCAGGCGGAACGCTGCTCACCATCAGGAGCGTAAACTCGTCGAAAGACACGGTGATTAACAACGTGGTGGAAACGTTCCAGAAACATAGCCTATTCCCTGCCTACATCGAGTTGTGGTACATACGCAGCCGCGACCGCAAATTGCGCTCCATATATATAATAAAAGCACTTATACAGAGCGACATAGACCAAGACGAGCACACCTCGTTGGCCGATGATTTTGAGCGCTACCTGCACCGCTACATCAAGCCCATGAGCGTGTTCGACATCGTGGGGCCATCGATGGTGGGGCCATCGAGCTCGCACACCGCTGGGGCCAACAAGATTGGGCAGATTGCCCGCAACATCATAATAGCAAAAGCGCAGGCCGATGGGCTTAAACCCAAGTCGGTGCTGGTGCGGCTCTACGCCTCGTTTCGCGATACCGGCCCTGGCCACTACACGCCATCGGCCATCGGCGGCGGGCTGTGGGGGCTGCCGCCCGACCACCCGCAGATGCTGCAGCACGGCGATCCCGCATTCATAGCGCAGCACGGCATCGATTTTGGTCCATTCAAGGCACAATTTGCTGGCTACCAACGCGGGAACCCAGCCGACGAATCGAAATACGCCAACGAGAACAGCAACAACATAGCCGAAGTTGAGGTACAAACCGACAGCGTAAGCTACACAATAACAGGATTTTCGATTGGCGGGGGCAACGTGGAGGTACGCTATATCGATGGCAAACGTCTACCCTCGCCCATCACGGGCAAGGAGGCCCTGCGCTACTACCATGGGCACTTGACGCCCGAGGCCGAGGGGCACAACCTCAAAGGCTCGGCGCTGATACCCGCTCTGGCAGGTGGCCCCGCCAAGCAGATAAGGGCCCGCAGCACCATGCCGTTCAACACCTTCGAGGAACTACACCTATATATACACCGCAACAAGCTCAGGCTAATCGACGTGGTGCTCGATGTGGAGCACCAGATGCAGGGCACACCGCCCGATGAGGCGCTGCGCCGCGCCGCCGAGTACTGGCGCATCATGAAGGCCGCCGTCAAGAAGGGCATACGCAGCAAGGATCTGACGCTGCTCAAGCTCACCGGCAAGGACGCGGCCCGCATGAACCGCTACGTGCGCAGCAACCCGCTGTTCGACAACATTTACGGACGCGCAGCGGCCTACGCCGTGGCCGTGAACGAGGTGAACGCCAAGTGCGGCGTGATTGTGGCCTGCCCCACCGCAGGCTCGTGCGGCATACTGCCCGGCGTGCTGCAGGCCTACTCCGAGCTAGCCCACCCGCCCCGCCATCGGCTGCTGGAGGCCATGCTGGTGGCCGGCTTCATGGGCATGATTCTGTTCAACGATGTTACCACCGCCGGGGCCGACTACGGCTGTCAGGCCGAGGTGGGCGTGGGCGCAGCCATGGCTGCCGCCGCGCTGGCCCATCTGGAGCGCGGCTCCTCGCTCGACATCATTCATGCCTTTACGCTGGCCCTCAAGAACTCGTTGGGCCTGATATGTGACCCCGTAGCGGGCTTGGTGGAGGTGCCCTGCGTGAAGCGCAACGGCATATACACCTCGGTGGCCATCAGCGCAGCCATGATGGCGCGCAGCGGTGTGCGCTCGTTCATCTCGCCCGATGAGGTCGTGCTCACCATGAAGGAGGTGGGCGACAAGCTGCACCACGACTTCAAGGAGACCGCTGGCGGCGGGCTGGCCAAAACCCGCGATGGCAAGGCGGTGGACCGCGCCTTCGCCTCGGAGGTGAGAAGATTTTTTGGGGAGTAGGCGGCGCCGTTAGAAGGGCAATTCGCCACCATACGGCGCGGGCAGCTCGCACACCATGGGCTCCTGCTCAAACGCCTCGGCCTTGGCTATGTCTTTGATTTTTGTGCGATAAGTGGCAGAGCAATCACTACTATCGATTTCCATGCGCCGCCGCTGGCCCATCTGCGCAAACTCCAACTCGCTCTCGATACCAAGGTAACGGCGACCGATAAGGTTGGCTGCGATGCCAGTAGTGCTGCTGCCCGCAAACGGGTCGAGTACCCACGCATTTCTGCCGGTGCTAGCCAAAATTATGCGTGTGAGCAGCGCAAGCGGCTTCTGCGTTGGATGTTTACCGCACGATTTTTCCCACGGCGCAATGGCGGGCAGCCGCCACACATCAGCCATCTGCTTGTCGTCGTTCAAATGCTTCATTAGTTCGTAGTTGAAGCGGTGCGGACGTTTTACGCTCTTGCGTGCCCAAATGATGAACTCTGTAGAGTAGGTGAAATAGCGGCAAGAGATATTGGGGGGCGGATTGGTCTTAACCCATGTTACCACATTCAATATCTTGAACCCCAACTCTGTAAGGCTATTTGCCACAGAGAAGATATTGTGGTAAGTTCCTGAAATCCATATCGTACCATCATCCTTGAGTTTGTCGCGACAAAGCCCTATCCATCGGTCATTGAATTCGCGAATATGCTCTGGCGTTCCACCCATGTCCCGCTCACCCTTATTCACGCTAACAATTTTGCCCGCCAGCACCGATATTCCCCCGTTGGAAAGGAAATAGGGAGGGTCGGCAAAAATCATATCGAATTTAAATTTGAACTGCGGAAGAAGCCCAAAGCAATCGCCGTGAAGAAGTGTGAAATCACGAGAAGTAGATCGGTAAAATGGGGTAATGTTCATTCGCATTCCTCCGGCACTGGTAATCCGAGTTCCTGTAACGGAATATAATTATAGTAGTATCTACAACCAACACTAATAATATAATCACGCACATCTTTGTATCTGTCTTGCTTAAACCAACTATCAAGGATGTAAACATATTCCACCTTATAGTTCAATTCTGAGAACAGTTTGATATATTGCTTCTTCTTAAAATCACACGTTTGAAGTTTTTCATCAACACTTCCAGTGGATTGCTGATGCTTAACCTCAATGATGAATACAGTGTTATTTATGATAACATAGATGCAATCATCTGGTAGAAGTCGCCTCGACAAATGCTTCCTCCAATCCACTCCATATTCTTCGAGATATTTATAGAGTTTGTACTTTTTGAAAAGCCTTGCGATCAACTCACCCTTGTAATAAACTTCGCTGCCACGTACTAAGTATTCCTTCTGCCTATTGAGGAACGTTGCCAAATCAACTTTTGCCTCGTAGATTAACCCCGTGATGGTATTACCGCCACCTTTGCCTCCTACTTTCATAACGCCATTGTTACTTGTTCTGTTTTTTTTTCTTCTCCATAGTTCGAAATAAGCAATTCGGTCAGCTTCCCCCTTTTATCTGCTTTGGAATTTACCATGCGAGATGCACAAACGCGTTGAATATCAAAACCATCATAAATGTTCTCAAAAAATGTATCGTTAGGGTTTTTAGATGAACAATCGGAATTGCTCAGCATCCAACAAACATTATCTATATGCGCTAACTTCTGACAAAAGTTGGCCAAATCGCGCTGACTGTCATCGTTAAAGTCGTCCTTCACGTATGAATTAAAACTCGACGTGCTGCTCAATGGCCGATATGGAGGATCAAAGTAAAAGAAATTAAGATGCCTGGCATCTATTGCTTTTGCAGTTTCCTTAAAATCGCCGTTCATAATCTGCACATCAAACCTATTCAGTAATTCGCTATCGGCAAGAATAAGCTCCTCGTTGCAAATTGTAGGATTGGTATAGCGACCAAAAGGAACATTGAACTTACCCTTTGAGTTCTCGCGATACAAACCATTGAAACACGTGCGATTCAAAAATATGAGATGCGCAGTTTTATCGATGCTCAATAGCGCATCATCGTTGAAACAGCGACGCTTTTCAAGATAATACGCTCTTTGTTTTTCATAATCAGCAATTTGCAAATACTCCCACTCTATTTGCTTTAGCTTACATACAAGTTCGCCAGCATTGTCCTTAATATTCCGATACGCCTCTGTAAGGTTTCTATTTATATCATTGATAACTACACGCCTTATGTTATCAAACTTCTGTAGCATGAAGAATAGCATGGCTCCACCTCCTACAAAAGGCTCAATATAGGTAAAATCGCTATCATAAAGCGATAAGGGCAGATTGGCCTCAAGCTGCGGAATAAGCTGTCCCTTGCCTCCCACCCATTTTACAAACGGTTTTGCTATCATCTGTTTATCATTTCTTTGTATGTAATAGAATCCTCATACCACACGGTGTAATAGGTATCTCCATTGTCAGTAAAATCATACTCGGAGATATGCTTATTCAAACATATCTCCGAGCAATAGACTGCGCCGCCATCAACCACATAGCCCTCAATCATTGGCCGTCCACATTCATCGCATACGCGAAAGCAGTCGAGATGCTCGCCCAATTGTTCCCAGAAAATGGGCCCCATCGTGCGGGTCTCGATTCCTGCACCAAACTGCGCCCACAACGCAGCATTGCGCCTGCATTCTGCGGATCAAAAGTCATAGACCTGCGCATTTGTACAATGTACAACCACTGATATTTTCTAAAATTAAATTGTCTACTCCTCCCCCGCGAACATGGGGTCCCAGGCGGGCAGCTTTATGGGCTTCTGCTTTAGCAGGTCGAGGATGCGAGCGGGCACAAACTGACGCTCAACCACCAGGCGGAACATGTACTCGTTGAACCACTCATCGGTCATAATCAGGTTGCCCTGATAGCCCGCCGATGCGCCCCAGCTGTTCTCCACCATCCACGTCAGGGGCTTGTCGCTGGCATCGAGATCAACGGCAATCAGCGTCATGGCGTGGCTCGAGCCGCTGGCGTGGGTCTGCACACGCTGGCGCTTGTCCATCCCGAAGGTGGTGCCCATCAGCGAGGCGTAGTCGAAATTCTCGAGGTCGAGCGTGCCCTTGTCGCGGTTGTAGTACTTGCCCACATCGCAGCTGAAATACATGGCCCTGTTGGCCTTGATGCTGGCTATGGCCATCTGCTTGATGTCATCGATGGGCAGGTTGATATAGAGCCAGTTATGGCCATCGTAGGTGTGACGGTCGTAGTCGATCTCATACACCTTATTATAGTCGCGGCTGGGGTCGTTCATCAGCATTATGTAGTTGTCAACCAAATTGTTGCCAAACAATTCTTGATAGAACTCTTTGGGTGTATATTCCTTGGTGCTCACGGCCTCGCCCTTGCTGTTCTTACGCGTCCAGGTGAACCGCTGCACGGGCTCACCGAGGCTCAGGGCGAGCATGCGATACACGGTGCTCAGCATCTCCACCTTGCGATTTTCAAGAGCTACAGACTTAGCGTTTGCGGGCATCGAGCGCAGCTCGAGGGCGAACTCGCGCAGCTTGAGGGCGATGAGCGAGCTCAGACGGCTGGTGCTGTTGCTGGCCTTGGTCTCGGGCATGGCCTGCTGAGGCACAAGGCCATACTTCGACACCAAGTCGGCCACGCCAGTGTAGGTGCCGCCATCGCTGATGGGGTGCTGCAGCAGCCATTCCACGGTGCGATCGTCGAGCGGACGGGTGCGCGTGTCGATGATACCCTGCAGGAAGAGATTGCTCTTCTCGAGCTGGTCGTAGAAAAAACAATAGTTG
This sequence comes from Bacteroidales bacterium, assembly GCA_017454165.1. GTDB lineage: Bacteria > Bacteroidota > Bacteroidia > Bacteroidales > Tenuifilaceae > RGIG6076. Next base: position 25,306 of record JAFTDN010000014.1, read on the forward strand.
TGGCTAAGCATTAGCCCATCGAGGTTGTGCTGGTCGATGGCCTGGGCGCGCAGCACGTTGAGGCCAGTGAAGAGCCAGCAGCGCCCGCTGCTCTCCTGATTGGTGATGCCCTTGGTTTTGACGCGGTGGCTAAAATCGGCATTGAAGCGGGCCTCATTGTCGGCGCTGGCGGCCAGCTTATTGATGTCGTGCCCGGCCAATGCATTGCGCAGGGCGCGGTCGGAGGCGGAGGGCTTGTAGCTCTCCCTGATTTTCTGGAACGTGGCGGCATCGATGCCACCGTTCTGCGCCCGTCCAGCAGCGCATATAGCTGCCAGCAGGGCTACGGTTAGCGTTAGTCGTCTCATAACAGTCGCGGTGTCGTGTTTACGGCATAAAGGTACAATTTTTTATGAGCCCATGCGCCCGCGGCGGATAATTTTGTAACTTTACGCCGCAAATCCATCAAAATCACCGCCATGCAGCGACACGCCACCATAGCCGCTATAGCCCTGGCCGCGCTCCTATCGGCCTGCAGCAGCCCCAAGCAGGCCAAATACGTATTTCTCGTCATAGGCGATGGCTTCGGGCTGGCCCAGGCCGTCATGGCCGAGACCTACCTCGACGCGAAGGCCGCCGACACCGCCACCAACCACCTCACGCTGCTACAGCTGCCAGAGATAGGCGTGTCCACCACCCACTCGGCCAACCAGCTCATCACCTGCTCCTCGGCGGCGGGCACGGCGCTGGCCACCGGCCACAAGACCAACAACGGCATGCTGGGCGTAAGGCCCGACACCTCAGCCCTCGAGTCCATCGCCAAAAAGCTTCACAACCAAGGATTTAACATCGGAATAGTGAGCTCCGTATCGCTCGACCACGCCACTCCCGCCGCCTTCTACGCCAACGCCAAAAGCCGCCGCGACTACGTGGACATCTCGCGCCAGCTGGCCCTGTCGGGCTTCGAGTACTTCGGCGGAGGGGCACTGCGCGGGGTGCTCAAGGACAGCACCGTGGCCAACGACATCCGCGCTGCGGGCTACACCATGCTAAACAACAAAGAACTAATCGACAGCCACAACCTTAACGATGGCAAACTAATAGCATCGAGCAGCGTGGTGCTCGCCGAAGCCGAGATACCCTACGTGATAGACACCCCACAGCACGACATGCACCTATCGTACTTCGTGCAAAAGGGCATCAACCTGCTGAGCAGCAGCCCCAAGCCGTTCTTCATGATGATTGAGGGTGGCAAAATAGACTGGTCGTGCCATGGCAACGATGCCGCCACCACCCTCCACGAGGTGCTGGAGATGGACAAGGCCCTGGGCATAGCCCTACAGTTCTACCGCGAGCACCCCGATGAGACGCTCATCATAGTAACCGCCGACCACGAGACTGGCGGGCTGGGGCTGGGCATCAAGGGCTACAAGATACGCCCCGACCTGCTCGATGGGCAACGCATGTCGGAGGATGCGTTCAGCCAGCAGGTGGACGCGATGGCGCAGCGCAACGCCAGCCGGCAGGAGCTATACAGCACCATCGAGCGCAGCTTCGGGTTCAACGGCCCCACCCCCTTCCTCGCCCTCAACCGCCGCGACTCGGCCCGCATCGACCTCATATATAGGGTGCGCTTCGCAGAGCGGAACCGCGACAAATCGGACATGCTGATGGCCTACGACATGCACGAGGGCGAAACCATCGCCTCGCTATGCGTGAAGATGATGAGCGAGAAGGCCGGCTTCGGCTGGACCTCGCTCAGCCACACAGGGGTGGCCGTCCCCGTGAGGGCCATAGGCGCAGGGGCCGAGCGCTTCGGCGGCTGCTACGACAACACCGACATCCCCCGCAAAATA